>CADCTA010000086.1 GCA_902805675.1 uncultured Chthoniobacterales bacterium
TGTTAGCGCGCACGCTCTCGCGGACGCCGCGGTAAAGCAGGTACGTGATCGCGAGCACGATCAGGAACGCCGGGACGTTTAGCAGAATCGGAATGCCGAAGATCCGGGGCGCTGTTTGCAGCAGGCCATGGACGGCGGGATCGCTGCTCAGCAAGGCGGTGCGATATCCATGCGTCAGGTAATCCGGCAAGTTGATCCCGAACCCGCTGAGCACCGAATTGAAGTAGCCGCTCCACGCGATGGCGACCGCCACATTGCCGACGGCGTATTCGAGGATCAAATCCCAGCCGATGATCCACGCCACCAGCTCGCCGAGCGTGGCGTACGAATAGGTGTAGGCAGAACCCGACACCGGAATCATTGAAGCAAGCTCGCCGTAACACATCGCCGCGAACCCGCAGGCGAGCGCCGCGATCATGAAAGAGAACACGACGCCAGGTCCCGCGCCCGGTCGACCCATCACCGTCTCCGCGCCGGAGAACCACGATGTGATGAAGTTGATCACCGGCGTCGCCATGTGCGATGCGGCGGTCGTAGCCGGCTCGCCTGCCGCTGCCGTCCCGGTGAGCGCGAAGATTCCAGTGCCGATGATCGCGCCAATCCCGAGCGCGGTAAGGTCGAGCGCCGTCAGGGTGCGCTTCATCTGTCGCTCCGGCGCCTCCGATTCGCGGACGAGAAGATCAGGGCTTTTGGTTTTGAAGAGCTGGCTGGCCATCAGCTTCTATTCGCGTCAGAGGCAGCGGTTGACCTTAGGCGAGGGCGGCTGTTGTAGCGTCCGCTGTCCTCAGCGGATCCGCCGCGCGTGCCGCGTCGCACGAGATTGCGCTGAGGACAGCGCACGCTACAACGCTTGTCGCCGTTCCGGCTCGCTGCTAATCGTGGCGCATGGGTCGCCAATGGTTGCACGCGAAGCGCGAAGTCGCTGGTCTGAAGAAAGGCCAGGTGACTGGCAAGCTCGTGAAGGAAATTTCCGTCGCGGCTAAGATGGGCGGGGCCGATCCCGGGTCGAACGCGCGGCTATTTGCGGCCGTCGAAAAGGCGCGCCGCGCGAGCGTTTCGCGGGACGTGATCGAGCGCGCGATCAAAAAGGGCGCGGGCATCGGCGGCGAGAAGATGGTCATGGACCACGTCGTGTTCGAAGGCTACGCGCCGAATAAGGTGCCGATCATCGTCGAGGTGCTGACAGATAACACCAACCGCACCACGCCCGAGATGCGCGTGTTGTTCAAGAAAGGCGGCCAGCTCGGCGCGCCGGGCAGCAACAAGTTCCTGTTTGATCACGTCGGCTTGGTGGAAGCGCACCACGCCGACGCCGGTCTCGATATCGAAGAAGCTGCGATCGAATCCGGCGCGCAAAACGTCGAGCCGGTGTCGCACGCGCAAAACGACGACATTCCGGAAGGGACAACAGGCGCGCGCTTCATCACGGAGCGCACTGATCTGCACGCCGTCTCCCAATGGCTATCGCAGAACGGCTGGACCGTCGTGACGAGCGAGCTCGGCTACATCGCGAAAAGCCACCCGGAACTGACCGAAGAGGAGCGCACCCACACGGGCGAATTCCTCCAAACGCTCGAAGATCACGACGACGTGCATCGCGTCTGGGCGGCGCTTTGACTCCTACTCCTAATCTTAATCCTACTCCTAATCCTCTCGACATTTCGCCGGGAGATTAAGAGTAGGATTAGGAGTAAGAGCAGGAATCTCAATGGCCGACGAAACAACACAGCTCATCCTCGGCGATGCGGCCGTGGATTCGCTCGATCAGCCGCGGAAGCGGCGGCGCTTCTTCGGCAAGCGCAAGAAACCGCCAGAGCCGATCACGGTGTGCGAGAACTGCGAGACGCCGCTGACCGGCGAGTATTGCTCCGCCTGCGGGCAGCACGCGATTGATTACCGCCGCTCGCTCTGGCGCGTGCTGATCGACGCGCTCGATTCGTTTCTAAACTGGGACACCAAGTTCCTGAACTCGGTCGGCGTCCTGCTCCTCCGGCCGTGGCGCCTGACGAACGACTTCAACGCCGGCCGACGGGTGCGCTACGTCCACCCGCTGCGCCTCTACCTGCTGGCGAGCATCGCGTTCTTCCTCCTTGCCAAGCTGGTCAATTTCGACGGCTTCGAGGACAAGCGAGACATCGAGCTCACGGCCGAAGACCGAGCCGAGATCGACACGGCAGTCGCCAAGCTCCTCGCTCCGGAATCTCCGCTCATCCCCGATCAACGTGCGCGTGTTGAAGCCGCGCGACAGAAGTGGGCTGCACCCGAAGCCGTGGAAGGCACGCCGCAGCAGCGGGCACTTTTCCACAAAGGAATGATGCGGCTGAGGACCCTCGCCGATAAGAAGGAGTTCAAAACCAAAGACATCGTACGGCTGGAGACCGCGCTTGCCTTCATGGAAGGCGTCGTGCCTGAGCCGCCTAAGGCCAGCGCCGGAAGTACACCGCCGCCCGACTTCATCGGACCTCCGAAGCCACAGTCGACGACGAAAAACTACGGTCCTGTGATCCAGTTCGACAACGACGACGGCAAGCCTAAAGAGCCGTTCGAGATCTGGCTGGAAGGCCGCGTGAAGGAAAAATTCGGCGAGGATGGCACCAAGGCCGAGATCTTCCTTCAGACCCTGCGCGACAACATTCCGACGATGATGCTGGCGTGCGTGCCGCTATTCGCCTTCGTGCTGCAGGCGCTCTACATCCGGCACGGCCGATACTACGTGGAGCATCTCGTCTACGCGCTGCACATCCACACGTTTGTCTACGTGGCTGTGGTGGTGATCACGCTGATCTCCATGGGTGCCATGCGGGTGCTGCCCGCGGCGCAGCCGCTCCTGGTGTTCGTCTTGTCCGTAGCGGCATCGGTGCAGGTCTTCCTCTCGATCCGCCGGGTCTACAAACAGCGCTGGATCAAGACGACGATGAAGTTCGCAGTGGGCAGCGTGGTTTACCTGTTCGTACTGGCATTCGCGGTAACCATCACTGCGTTCATCACGCTTGTTCTGCCGTAGATGGAGTTCGCCTCCGCTCGGCTGCAGGCTACGCCAGCAGCGAACGCGCGTGTTCGAGCGCCGCGTCGACCTTCGACGCATCTTTCCCGGCACCACGTGCACTATCCGGTCGCCCGCCACCTTTGCCGCCCACGATGGGCGCGATCGCCTGGATGATCTTGCCAGCCTGGAGTTTCGCGACGAGCTCCGGCGCGACCGAGGCGGCGAGTGCGACCGTCCCGTCGATGGCGCCGGCAAGCACGACAACGCCTCTGAATTGCTGCTGCTTCAGAGCATCGGCAATCGCCTGCAGCTGATCCCCGCTCGCTGCGCCTAAGTTCTCGATGATGGCCGACGTCTCGCCGATCGTCTCCGCCTTCGCGGCGAGCTGACGCGCTGTTTCTGTCGCCTGCTTCTGTTCGAGCGACTTCATCGTTTTCTCGAGAGCTTTTTGGTGCGCGAGCATCGACTCGATCCGCTTCTCGAGATCGTTGATCGGCGAGTTCAACTTGCCCGCGAGGGAGCGGATGAACTCCTGATCACGCTTCGCCTGCTCGTACGCGTTCAGACCCGCGACGGCTTCCACGCGCCGCACGCCCGCTGCGATCGCCGCTTCTCCTACGATGCGGAACAGCCCGATCTCGCCCGTTCCGCGTACGTGCGTTCCGCCGCAAAGCTCCATCGAGTAGCCATCGAGCGCGCGCGGCTGTCCGCCGATTTGCACTACGCGCACGGTGTCGCCGTACTTGTCGCCGAAGAACTGCATGATCTCAGGTCGCGCTTTCACTTCGGTGTATGGCATCTCCGTCCAGGAAACGTGCGCGCTCTCCACGATCCGCTCGTTCACCAATCGCTCCACATCGAGCAGCTGTTGCGATGTCAGCGCCGCGCTGTTGAAGTCGAACGTCAGCTTCTCGGGTCCGACGTAACTCCCCTTCTGCGCCGCGTCACGTGACACGACTTCGTGCAGAGCCCAATGCAGCAAATGGGTTACGGTATGATGCCGCTCGATCGCGCGTCGCCGCGGCACATCGACGTGGACCTTCACCTCAGCGCCTGCCGCAGGTGGTTCACCCTGCGCCAGCAAGTGAACGATCGCGTTCCCCGCCTTCTGGGTGTTTGCAATCGTCCAGCGATTCCCGTTTTGCGACAGCTCGCCCGTGTCGCCGACCTGTCCGCCCATCTCGGCGTAACAGGCAGTGATGTCTAAAACGACACCGACCTTGTCTTTGACGGCGATCGTTTCCACCACGCGCGCGTCCGCTTCAGGCTGCTCGTAGCCGACGAACTCCGTCCGCCCGAGTGTCTCATCGCCGCTGACTGTAATCGTCTCTTTCTTCTGCGCCGCCCGCGCTCGGGTGCGTTGTTGCTCCATCAGACTGTCGAAGCCCGCTACATCAACCGTGAGCCCGCGCTCGCGAGCCATCAGCTCGGTGAGATCGAGGGGGAAGCCCTGCTCGTCGTAGAGCCGGAAAGCAAAGGGACCGGAGATGGTGCCGGCGACGTTCGCCGCTTCGGATTCGAACAGTGCAATGCCCTTGTCGAGCGTCTTGTTAAAAGCCTCCTCCTCGCGCCGCAGCGTGTCGCGGACGAGCTGCTGCTTCGTCCGGAGTTCCGGGAACACGTCGCTCATCGAGACAACAAGCACGTCGACGAGCTTGTAGAAGAACGGCTCGTGAAATCCCAGCGTGCGGCCGTAGCGCACTGCGCGACGCAGGATGCGGCGCAAGACGTAGCCGCGGCCTTCGTTGCTTGGCTGGATGCCGTCTGCAATCGCGAAGCTCAGCGTGCGGATGTGATCCGCGATGACACGGAAGGCGATGTCGTTCTTCTCCTGCTCGGTTTCGCCTGCGCTGCCGGCTTTCGGCAGCGTCGAGCCGTAACGTTTGCCGCTCAGCTTCTCGATTTCGTCGAAGATCGGGCGGAAGACATCGGTCTCGTAGTTCGAGGTGGCGGACGAGAAGTCGGTGAAATGTTTCGTGTTCTGGATCAGCGCCGTGACGCGTTCGAAACCCATGCCGGTGTCGACGTGGCGCGCGGGCAACGGGCTGAATGTGCCGTCGGGATTCGCGTTGAACTGGATGAAGACGAGGTTCCAGATCTCCATGCAACGCGGGTCGCCGACGTTGACGAGGGAGCCGCGTGTGTCCGCGTTCGGCGTCAGGTCGATGTGCAGCTCGGAGCAGGGGCCGCATGGGCCGGTGTCGCCCATCATCCAGAAGTTGTCCTTCTTGTTGCCGTTGACGATCTGCACGGCAGGATCAAGCCCCGCCCTCTCGAACAAGCGCGCCCATTGGTCGTGCGCTTCCTGGTCGAACTCGCTCGGATCGCCGGGACCGGGTTTGTAGACCGTGGCGTAAAGGCGTTGCGGCGGGAGTTTCCAGCGCTCCACCACTAGCTCCCACGCCCACTCGATGGCTTCCTTCTTGAAGTAATCACCGAAGCTCCAGTTCCCGAGCATCTCGAAGAACGTGTGGTGATAGGTGTCGAGGCCGACGTCATCGAGGTCGTTGTGCTTGCCGCCCGCGCGGATGCACTTCTGCGTGTCGGCGGTGCGCGGCGGGTTCCAAGGCGCGCTTTGTTGCGCGAGGAAGATCGGCACGAACTGGTTCATGCCAGCGTTCGTGAAGAGCAGGTTCGGCGCATCCGGCAGCAACGACGATGAAGGCACGATGGTGTGCTGTTTCTCGCGAAAGAAATCGAGGAACGACTGGCGGATCTGCGCGGAGGTCATGGTGTGAGGGCGCACCTTAGCGTGCGCTGTCGCGGCGGTCTATGACCCGCGAGCGGCACCACTCCTGCTCGTGCCCATGATCGGGCTCGTAATCGAACCCCGATCGGAAGAAGAGCCGAGCACGAGAGCACGAGTGCGTGCATTACCAGCGGACGGCCGCGGCGCCTCGGCGGTCATCAATGGACCGCTGCTACACGGCTACTTCTTGTCTTCGTCGAGCTTCGCTTTGACTGCGGTCTCGATTTCTTCGTAGAGCGCCTGGTCGTTCTTCAGCACTTCTTTCGCCGCGTCGCGACCCTGCGCCAGCTGCGCGCCTTTGAAGCTGAGCCAGGAGCCGCGCTTCTCGACGATCTGCTTCTCCAGAGCCAGATCGAGCAGGGCGCCGGTCGAGGAGATGCCCTCGTTGTACATGATGTCGAACTCGGCTTCGGTAAACGGCGGCGCCACTTTGTTCTTCACCACTTTGAGTCGGGTGCGGTTGCCGGTGACAACACCGTCCGTCTGCTTGATCGCGCCGATGCGCCGGATGTCGCAACGTACGCTGGCGTAGAACTTGAGCGCTTTGCCGCCGGGCGTGGTCTCGGGATTGCCGAACATCACGCCGATCTTCTCGCGGATCTGGTTGGTGAAGATGCAGCAGGTGCGCGCCTTTGAGATCAGCGACGTGAGCTTACGGAGCGCGGCGCTCATGAGCCGCGCCTGCGCGCCGACCGTGGAATCGCCGATCTCGCCTTCCAGCTCCTGCTTCGTGACCAGCGCCGCGACTGAGTCCAGGACGATCACGTCGAGCGCGTTAGAGCGGACGAGCGTCTCCACGATTCGCAGCGCTTCTTCACCGGAGCTCGGCTGCGAGACGAGAAGGTCATCCAGATTGACTCCGAGACGGCGCGCGTATTGCGGATCCAGCGCATGCTCGACGTCGACGAACGCCGCTAATCCCCCACGCTTCTGCGCCTGTGCGATTACGGTCAGTGTCAGGGTCGTTTTCCCCGATGATTCCGGCCCGTAAATCTCGACGACGCGCCCGGTCGGGAAGCCACCGACTCCGAGTGCCCGGTCGATCAGGATGTTGCCCGTGGGGATTACCGGGATGTCGACGATCTTGTCGTCTCCCAGCCGCATGATGGCGCCATCGCCATAGTCTTTCGCGATCTGCTGGATGGCGAGATCTAGGTTTTTGTTACGCGCGGCGACGAGCTTGTCTTCGGCCGGTTTTTCTTCGGTTTTTGGCGGCATAGGGAAGTTCTTACCTAAGTCTGTTTAGCGCCTATAACCAAGTAAAAAGGCCGCAAACCCGGTGGGCTTGCGGCCTTCTGAAGCAAACAGCGTTTTCGCTTACGAAACGGTGATTTTGCGCGGCTTCACCTGCTCGGCTTTCGGCAGCGCGAGGGTGAGGACGCCGTGCTCGATCTTCGCGCTGATCTTGGCAGCGTCGATCGAGGGATCGAGCTCGAAGGCGCGGCGGAAGTTGTCGCGGCGCATTTCGCGATGGACGAGGCTGCCTTGGACCGTCGGGAGGGAGCGGCGTCCGATGATCGTGAGCTCGTTGTTCTCGACCCACATCTCGAGGCCTTCCTTGTTCACGCCCGGCATTTCAACCTGCAGCGTGTAGCCATCGCCGTTCTCCAGCACGGTGGCCATCGGAGCGACGAAGCGCTCCTGCGGCTGCTGCTCGTTGCGATTGCCGTTCACCGCGTTCTCGGTGCGATTGTCACGAACCATGGTGTCCATGTTGAATGTCCTTTCTGTTGAAGGTTTCGGTTAGCTGACGTTGACCTGGATCTGCTTCGGCTTCACTTCCTCGGCCTTCGGCAGCGTGACGGTCAGCATGCCGTCCTTGTAGGTCGCGTTGACCTTGTTCACGTCCACGCGCGTCGGTAGCGAAATGCTGCGGCGGAACTTGCCGACAAATCGCTCAGTCCGCGCAGTCTTGTCGCCTTCAGGCGTCTCGTCCTTGCGCTCGCCGCTGATCGTCAGCATCCCGTCGTGCAGCGAGATATCGATGTCTTCCTTCCGCATTCCGGGGAGCTCGACCATCGCGACGACGTCATCGTTGGTCTGGTAGAGATCGAGGGCGGGCGCCCAGCCGTTGAACAGCTGTGGGGTGCGCATCGTGTTCGACCAGAACGGGCCTTCGAAGAGGCTGTTGATTTCGTCGCGCAGATTAGTGAAGCGGTCCATCGACCGCCAAACATCGGGAGTCTGATATCGGATTAAGCTCATAGTCGTGTTTTTCCTTTCTGTTGAAGCATTTGCTTCCTCTTTATCAGCTAACAAAATGCCAACGAATCGGCCGCCGGTTCGCATGTAATGTAATCTGCTGTGAGCCAGTATTTTATGTATATATAACCATCGACTGATCCTGAGTCTGCCTGCGCCTGGATGTCTCACCACGGATCGCTCGGCCTAGCTGGTCGATGTGCCAACATTGCACATCTGGGGTGCGGCATTGCTGTTGCCGCTGACGATTGCGCGACGTATCACTAGGCGTGGCGGTCGCATGTAACGACGAATGGTTCATGCGTGCCGCACTAGCCGAGGCTGCAAAGGGTGTGGGCCACACTAGCCCGAACCCAGCGGTCGGTGCGGTGCTCGTCTGTACCGACAAAATCGTCGCCCGAGGGTATCACCGCCGAGCCGGCGCACCTCACGCGGAGATCGAATGTTTAGCTAGTGTGAGCGGCCCCGTTCCGCCGCGGGCAACGATGTACGTCACCCTCGAGCCCTGCTCAACAACGGGACGCACCGGCCCTTGCACTGAGGCGATCATCGCTAGCGGTGTAAAGAGCGTCGTTGTTGGAGCCGTCGATCCCAACCCACATCACGCCGGACGCGGCCTCGAGCTACTGAAGGCAGCAGGAGTCGAGGTGCGCGCGAATGTCCTCGCTAACGAATGCTGCGCGCTGAACAAGCCGTTCAACAAATGGATTCAAACAGGCGTACCTTACGTAATCGCAAAGTGCGGCATGTCGCTCGACGGACGGCTCACGCCACCGCCTCGCGCCGAACGCTGGATCACGAGCAGTGCATCGCGCCGACATGCAAACCGTCTCCGAGCGCAAGTCGATGCGATCCTCGTCGGCGGTGCGACTGTGCGCGCCGACAATCCGCGTCTGACCGTCCGCGCTGTCTCCAAAGCCCGCCAGCCGCTGCGGGTCGTGCTGTCGAACACAGGGCGCCTGCCGGATGACGCTCATCTGTTCACCGACCGCTTCGCCGATCGCACTCTGGTGTTTCGTAATCAAACGCTCGACGCGGTGCTGGTGGAGCTGGGACGCAAAGACGTGACAAGCGTGCTGATCGAAGGTGGCGGGGATGTCCTGGGTCAGGCGCTCGACTCACGCGTGATCGACGAGGTGCAGATTTACATTGGTCCTGTGTTCACCGGCGGGCCAGTGTTCGCGTTCGGCGGACGCGGCGCAGGATCAACGACGGAAGCTCTGCGACTACGCGAACCGCGATACGAGCAAATCGGAGATGACGTTTTCGTCACCGGAGAGGCGACATACGGGAGCACTGCGCGCGAATAATTACTGAAACTTAGCGTCTGTGATTGTGTTCAATCAGCACAAACCCAGGAGGTAAAAAACATGAATTGGAAAAAGCTTCTATTAATCGCAGTGGTGGCGTTGGGATTCGGTTTCGCGGCAGCTCCGCGCTCTGAAGCGCACGGTGGCTTGTCGATTGGAATCGGCATCGGCGGACCAAGTTATGGCTACGGGTACGGCTCTCCGTACTATGGCGGGTACCATCGCGGATATTATCCGTATGGCGGATACGGCTACGGCTATCAACGCGTGCACTACGGGCCGCGTTATCGCCGCCATTACGTCCGCGGCCACTATCATCGGTACCATGGCCGGAGCGTCTACTGCACCCGGCTGCATCGCCGCTGGCGGTAAGCGTTAGCAAAGACTGCTTCGAAGAGCTGGCTGGATTCGTCCAGCCAGCTTTTTTGTTGCCCGGATCAGGCCGTCCGGTCAGGCGTTCGCAGCGATGCGAGCTTCCGAGTTCCGCGCCGGGAGCAGAATGGTAGGGACGCCGCGCTGCGGCGTCCGGATAGCGTGCTCGATGTGCCTACCTGCGCCGGAACAATGCTGAATGTTCGTTGCGGTCGTGTCATACGCGCTGACGCTACGGCAGCTGAGCGCGCAGCGCGTTTCGTTGCCCGTCGAGCTTTGCTCGCACCGATCTGCGTCGAACGCGCCGAGAGGGACTACTTCTTCGGCGAGGACGAAGGCGATCCGGAAGAGTTCCCGCTCGATCCGTTGCCCTGCTTGTCGCTCATTTCCTTCTTCAGCTTCTCCACCACTGGCGCGAGTTCACGCTGCCGCTTCTCGCGTAGCTCGCGGCGGAGCTCCTGATCTATGCGCCGCCGCTCCTCGATGTAGCGTTGCTCGAACTGCGCGCGACGTTCCGTCTCGAGCTGAAGACCAGACTCGCGAATCGCCGCCTCCGCTTCGCGCTTGAGGCGCAGCTGACGCCACTGCTGCTGTTCACGGAATGCCTTCCGCTCCTCGGCGTTCATGTGCTGCCAGCGTTCCGCATTGGAGCGGAGTCGCTGGCGTTCGGCCGGCGACATATCGCGCCACCGTTCGCGGACGGGAGCCATCGATTGGCTCGGCTGCGTCGGGCGTGCTTGATCGAAGCCAGGAGCGCCTGGCCGCGTCGATCCACCCGGACCGCCGGGTTGCCCGACACTTGGGAATCCTCCAGCACCGCCGGGTTGGCCGGCCCCGGGGAATCCTCCCGGGCCGCCTGGTTGCCCCGGCAGACCAGGTGCACCGCCGCCCGGCATGCTTGGCATACCAGGTCCGCCGCCGGGTTGAACCGGAACTCCCGCACCACCAGGCTGAGCTGGCGGCCCTTGCGCGATGCTCGGCTGTGCGACGAGAACCGAGAGGCTTACGCCCGCGACTAAAGCGTAGGCGTATCGTCGTCCCACAGTCCGTCCTCCTCCGAAGCAATTAGATCATCCAGATCGGCCACAACCTCGTAATCTTTGGGATCGAGCTGCGCTACCGTATCAGGCACGTTTTCGTCGGACGCATGGGGGACTCGGAACGACAATGTCGTCGCAACGAGCGCCAGCGCCACGGCCGCCGCAGGAATCAACCTCCGCGGGCTGAACCAGCGCCGCATGTTCTCACGCCAATCCGGCTCCTGCCGAATCTGTCGCACGACGTTGCGGGCGAAGAATGGCGAAAGAGCGGGCGCGTCGGCTCTGCCGAGCAAATCCCAAAGTTCCTGATCATCCTCGCGTTTCATTGTTTCGGGAAATTGAACCTGTTCAGCTCGCAAAAGTTGCGCGCCACGGCTCAATCAAGCAAGTACTGAATCCTAGACCTCAGCCGCCTCGAGGAAGCCCTCGAGCTGACGGATCCGCGTTGGATGGCGCATCTTGCGGAGTGCTTTCGCCTCGATTTGCCGGATGCGCTCGCGGGTCACGCGGAACTGGCGCCCCACTTCCTCAAGGGTGCGGCTGTAGCCATCGACCAGCCCAAAGCGCTGCTCCAGCACCTGCCGCTCACGCTCGGTGAGGGTCTCGAGGACGTCTTTGATCTTTTCCTTCAGGAGGACGATGGCCGTCATATCGCTGGGGTTCTCAGCGCCTTTATCCTCGATGAAGTCGCCGAAATTCGTTTCTTCGCTCTCCCCGACCGGCGCCTGCAGTGAAATCGGCTGCTGTGCCATTTTCAACACGGCGCGTACGCGATCCACCGGCAGCAGAATTTCTTCGGCAACCTCCTCCGGAGTGGGCTCGCGCCCGTATTCCTGCACGAGCTGCTTCTGCACGCGCATCAGCTTGTTGATCGTCTCGATCATGTGCACCGGGATGCGGATCGTGCGCGCCTGGTCCGCGATCGAACGGGTGATCGCCTGGCGAATCCACCACGTCGCATAGGTGGAAAATTTGTAGCCGCGGCGATACTCGAATTTCTCCACCGCCTTCATCAAACCCATGTTGCCTTCCTGGATCAGATCCAGGAATGAGAGGCCGCGGTTCGTATATTTCTTCGCGATCGAAATCACGAGACGCAGGTTCGCCTCCACCATCTCGGTCTTCGCGCGCAAGGCTTTCTTCAGCCAGCCTTTCAAATCCTGATACTGCTCCGTGTACTCCTCCAGCGAGAGCCACAGCATTGTCTCGAGTTCGCGCGACCTCGAGCCGAGCGGCGACTTTGCGCCGTTCGCACCGGGATGTTTGTTGAGCTCGGCCTGCAGCGTGGTAAGCGCGAGATACTTCTCGTCTGCGAGGTTAACGAACTCCTCGGTGACCTTCGATTTGAAATAAAACTTCGGATAGAGCTTTTGAAGCGTCGCGACCGACTTCTGAAACGCTTTTAGCTTCTTCTGATCAACACGCGATGAGCCGTTCAGCAGCTGCCCGTACTGGTCGCCGATCGTGACGCTGAGCTTTTGCACCTGCTTGCACAGGCCTGGAAGCATCTTCATGTAGCGCTCGCGGCTCTCAATTTTCTTGTCGAGAATCACGCGGTCGAAGCGCTCGCCGCCTTCGGTGAGCTTCGCCGCGAGGTCGAGGTGCGCCTGCGCTATGAAGCCGAAGCGGTTAATTAACCGCTGCACCGTGTTCTCGGCTTCCTCGATCCGCTTGGAGATTTCCACCTCCTGCTCGCGAGTGAGCAGCGGCACCTGGCCCATCTGCTTCAGGTACATCCGGACGGGATCATCCAGGATGTCGAGCTTGGTCTCGGGCTTCTCCTCTTCCTCTTCCTCGTCCTTCTTGCCGTCCTTGTAGCTGTCGACCTCCGACGCCTCGATGATGTTGATCTCCATCCGCCGGAGGCGCGTCAGGATTGCATCGAGCTCGTCCGCATCGGTGACCTCGGCCGGCAGGGCTTCGTTCAAATCGTCGAACGTGAGATAACCCTGCTCCTTCGCCAGCTTGATCAGCTCCCGGATGCGGCCTTGGATATCGCCGCTTCCCGCACTCCCGCCGGTTGCCTCAGCTCCATCGAGCAACCCGGCTTGCGGCTCCTTAGCTGGTGCGGGTTCCTTGTGGTTCGGTCCCGCACCGCCGCGCGTCTCCGCCTTCGGCCGCTTTGCCGGCTTCGGCGTGGATTTTGCCGCTTTCTGCTTCGGAGCGGGCTTGGCGCCGTTGGACTTCGGTGAACTCTTCGCGGACACCTTCGGGTGTACGCTACGTTTCGAGGGTTTTGCCAAAGTTGGTGCGTTAGAGGGGAAAATGCTGCGCTTCTAAACCGCACTCCGCAGCCCCGGCGGCGGACAGTTATCTGTCGAGCACGCGGGCAGGCGAAGGCGCGGAAAGTTCGTGGAGCTGCTTTCGGAGGTCAAGAATTTGTTTCTGTAACGTGACCTCTTCGCCCGGCGTCAGCTGAGGAATTTTCATGCGCCCTTCCGCGATCTGGAGCTGCCGTCGCACCGCTGCTTGCTGCAGCCCGGCCCACCAGTCGCGTGCTACGGCCGCTGCGTTTGGCGGCATCCTCTGGAGCAACCACGCGGAGACGAGTGCCTCTTCTTCAGGGCGAAGGCTGGCCATGAATGTGTTGACGCTCGCCGGCTCATCCGGCGCTAAGTCCGCGCCGAGGATGCGGACCAGCATCTCGGTATCCGGAGTCTGCGAGAGCACTTCGCGCCACTTCTGCTCGAGCATGAACTCGCGCGCCTCGTTGTCGCGCAACGCCAGCAGACAGAGAAGCGCCACATCATGGCGAGGGGCCGCAATCGGAGCAGCCGACGACCGCATGTCGGCGTCCAGATTTCGCTCGCGTGATCCTTTCGGCAGCAGCGCCTCGAAGTCCCGAGTCGCCACTCCGATGCGGGCACTCACCTTGTTCGCCACTTCGCGCCGCATCATGGGATCGTGCACGCGAGCTACCGTGCCGGCGAGGTTGCGGGCAAGCTGCATCTTGGCGCCTAACGAAGTGAGGTCGGTAGAGCGTGCTTCGCGCTCGATCCAGTAATCGAAGAAGTCGCGCGCGTCGCTGATACGCTGCTCGAACTCCTCCCGTCCGCGCTTCCGCACGATGGAGTCTGGATCTTCACCGGCCGGCATCTCTGCGATCCGTACAATGAGGTCGTTTTGCAGCAGCGCTTCGAGCGAACGCTCGGCCGCTTTCTGCCCGGCCGCGTCGGCGTCGAAACAGAGCACCACTTCCTCGACGAAGCGCTTGAGGATTCGCGCCTGGTTCTCCGTAAACGCCGTCCCTTGCGGCGCGACGACGTTGCCGATGCCTGCTTCGAACAAGGTGATGAGATCGAGCTGACCTTCGCAGACGATCGCAGAGTTCGCGTCGATCAGCGCGCGCTTGCTCTTGTGCAGCCCGAAGAGCACGTGCCCTTTCCGAAACAGCGGCGTCTCGGGCGAGTTCAGGTACTTCGCGGTCTCGACCTCACTCGCGAGCACGCGGCCGCTGAAGGCGATCACCTCGCCCACGTCGTTGCAGATCGGGAACATAACGCGGTTACGGAAGCGATCGTAAACGTCGCCATCCGGCCGGTCTTCATCCCTCGGCTTGACCAGTCCGCTCTGCAGGATCTCCTGCCGCCGGTATCCGCGATCCAGTGCCCACTTGAGGGTTGCGTCCCACGTATCCGGCGCGAAGCCGATCTGCCAGTTCGCAGCCACGTTGCGATCGACGCCGCGCTTCTTCAGATAATCACGAGCCGGCGACGCCCACTCGCGCTTAAGCAGGTTCTCGTGGAACCATTCGGCCGCTTCCGCATGCATTTGCAACAAAGTGCGTCGTAGTTCGTGGTGGCGATCATCGGGTCCACGTGAGCCGCCTTCCTCGATCACCGGGATCCCCGCGCGCGCGGCGAGTTTTCGCACGGCTGAGGGAAAGTCGAGATGCTCGTAATCCATCACAAACCGAAAGACACTCCCGCCGGCGCCGCAGCCGAAGCAGTGAAACGACTGCCGCTGCGGGCTGACGTTGAACGAGGGCGACTTCTCCTGGTGGAAAGGGCAGAGCGCCTTGAAGCTCGAGCCGGCGCGCTTCAGCGGAAAGTAGGAGCCGATCACTTCGACGATGTCGTTCGCCGCGGCGATCTGCTCGATGTTGTGCGTCGGGATCGTACCCATTGGGAATCGAAATTCGCTCGTTTGCGCCTGCGAGCGATGGCAAGCTTACGCAGCGCGCGAAGCTTGCACAGCAACGTTCGGCTCCCATGAAAACACTGCTCTCTCTGCTGCTCGTTGCGGGCGCATTTCTCAGCTCCGCTCCGCACGTGCACGCTCGTGACGAGATCGGCAAAGGCGATGTCGTCGTCGTCCCGCTGCAGGGCGAAGTCTCGGAATCGATGTTCCTGTTCCTGCGCCGCATGCAGAAGGCAGCGGAGGCTGCCGGGGCGTCCGCATTCGTTCTGGACATGAACACGTACGGCGGCCGCCTCGATTCTGCCGAGAAGATCACCAACCTCCTGCATCAGGCGAAGATCCCCACCTACACGTTCATCAACACGAACGCCGGCTCGGCAGGTGCACTGATCGCGCTGGCCACGAAAAACATTTACATGGCGCCGGTGAGCGCGATTGGCGCCGCGGCGCCGGTTCTTTCGTCCGGCGAAGATCTCTCTGCGACTGCGAAGGAGAAGACGATCTCCTACTGGTCGGCGCTCATCCGCGGCTCCGCGATGCGCAACGGTCACAACCCCGACATCGGCGAAGCCTTCATGAACAAGGACAAGGAGGTGAAGATCGGCGAGCGCGTGGTGCACGCGAAGGGCACGCTGTTAACGCTGAACGCGCAGGAAGCGAGCGAGATGATTGACGGCAAACCTCTTCTCGCCAGAGGTGTCGCGGACTCGATTGGCGACCTCGTCCGCAAGGCCGAGCTGAAGGGCAACGTCGCGACACTGAAACCCGCTGGGTTCGAGCGGCTGGCGTTCTGGATCACCGCACTGGCGCCGTTGCTTCTTCTCGGCGGCATGATCGGTCTTTATCTTGAATTTAAGATTCCCGGCGCTGGCCTGCCGGGGATTTTCGCCGCCATCTGCTTCGCGCTGTTCTTCCTCGGCCACTACTTCGCCGGTCTTGCCGGCTGGGAAGTCGTCGCCTTGTTCGTCGTGGGCGTGGTGCTCGTTCTCGCCGAGATTTTCGTGTTCGCGCACACCACGATCCTCGTAGGCGTGGTCGGAGTTTTTCTGATGCTTGGCGCGCTGCTTTGGGCGATGATCGATCGTTACCCGGGTCAGCGGTTCCTCCCGACCGCGCAGATGCTCCACGTTCCCCTCTTGAACCTCGTCGTTGCACTGATTGCTACCGCTATCGTCGGCGTGATCCTCGCCCGCTACCTGCCGCGCACGAGCGTCTACCGGCGGTTCGTTCTTTCGGCGGACATTCCGTCGGGACCTTCGCTGGCCGCAGTGCCGAAAGAATTCGGCGCAGCGTACGACGTCTCACCCGGTACCGCGGGCACGGCCCTCACGACTCTGCGCCCAAGCGGCAAGGCGCGCTTCGGAGATCACGTAGTCGACGTTGTCACCGAGGGTGACTTCATCGCTGCAGAGACGCCGGTCAGCATTGTCTCGACAGATGGAATGCGCGTCGTGGTAAAAGCAGCGTAGCGAAGGCTAGCGGCGGCAGTGATCCTATCCGCCCGCTACGACTCTGATGAATTCCAGCCGATCTTGATCGGCGATGGGCCGTTCAACCCATTCACGCTGATGCAGCGCGATGCCATTATGCTCGATCAGGATCGTGCGAGGATGCAACGCGTACTTCTCCGCCAGCTCTGCGACCGTCTGAGCTCCGCGGGTGTCGGCCTGCTCTCCATTTAACCAGACCGTCATGACGCAAGCAGAGCCTGGTCCCAGTCTTTCCACACCGGTTCGATGCCCCACCGGCGCAGGGCGTCCGCAATCTCTTGCGGCGAGCGTTCGTCGCTGATCTCGAACTGTCCGGTGGCGAGCCGATCGAGGCCGCTGTCGAATTCCGGCGCCACGATTCTGCCACGCACCGTCATGTGAAGATTGTCGATGCCCTGTCGGGTGTACCCACCGGGCTCGGTGTGGCTGCCGGCGCTCATCATGGTGACGCCGAGCGGCACCAGCGCATCGCGCAGGGAAGCGCGCTCGCGCGTGCTGAGGACGATGCCAAGCTGCGGGAAAGTGATGCGCAACGCGCAGATTAGTTGCGCAAGCTCGCGATCGCTCATCGTGAATGCGGGCTGGAATCCGCCTGCCGCCGGCCGGAGACGCGGCAGGCTGACGCTGATCTGCGCCTGCCAGCATCGCTTCAGCAGATACTCGACGTGCGCGGCGAGCGCGATGGCTTCGTGCCGCCACGGCGCCAGCCCAAAGAGCGCACCGATGCCAATCCTGCGGAAGCCCGCTTCGTAGCCGCGCTCCGGGCAATCGAGGCGCCAGTTGAAGTTCCGCTTTGGTCCGGAGGTGTGCATCTCCGCATACGTCTGCCGGTCGTATGTCTCCTGGTAAACGACGAGAGCTTCCGCGCCGGCCGCGACGACGGGCTCGTATTCATGCCTCTCCATCGGGCCAACTTCGACGGCGATGGATGAGAACTCCGGAGCAAGCACACGGACGCAATCCGAGAGGTACGTGCCGCTGACGAACTTCGGATGCTCGCCGGCAACCAAAAGCACCTGCCGAAAACCCTGGCCGGAAAGATGCCGCGCTTCTGCCGCCACCTGATCTACCTCGAGCGTCACCCGCAGGATGGGATTGTCGCGTGAGAAACCGCAATAGCGGCAGTTGTTGATGCACTCGTTCGAGAGATAAAGCGGCGCGAACAGCCGCATCGTGCGGCCAAAATTCTGGAGCGTCAGGGCACGCGAGTCCCTCGCCAGGCCCTCGAGCCGCGCGTCCGAGGCAGGTTCGATCAGCCGCTCAAACTCGCGCAGCAAGGCCGATTTCTCGAGCGGCAGATTATCCAGAGCCGATGCGAACGACATTGCGCCAATGTCGTAGCCGGCGCCTCGTTCGCAAACGATGCGCAAGCTTCCGGCGGCAGTTGTTAGGCCTTATCGTCGCCTCGTGAGCAAACTCCGATTCATCCCGCTGCGACCGCGGGAGACCCTGACAGACGATCAAATTAAAGAATGCGCAGCCGCATTCACGGAGCGGATGGCGCGGCGCCGCACGATCCGTGATTTCTCTGCTCGACCGGTTGGGCGTGACGTAATCGAACATTGCATCCGAGCGGCCGCGACGGCACCAAGTGGCGCGAACATGCAGCCATGGCACTTCGTTGCTGTGGCGGACGCGGAGTTGAAGCGCCGTGTTCGCGTTGCGGCCGAGAAGGAAGAAGAGGAATTCTACCAGCGCCGCGCGCCGGCAGAGTGGCTCGAGGCGCTGGCCGCTCTCGGCACAAATTCGAATAAGCCATTCCTGGAGACGGCGCCGTGGCTGATCGCCATCTTCTCGCAGCCATATCGCGTGAATGCGGACGGCACGCGGATGAAGCACTACTACGCTGCCGAATCGGTCGGCATCGCGACGGGGCTGTTAGTCGCGGCGCTACATCATGCCGGTCTGGCGACGCTCACGCACACGCCGAGCCCGATGGCATTCCTGAATCAGATCCTCGGCCGGCCTTCGCACGAGAAGCCCTTCCTGCTGCTGGTGGTCGGCCATCCGGCGGAAGGCGCTTTGGTGCCGGATATCACGCGCAAGGCCCTCAGCGAGGTCAGCTCTTTCCGGCCGTAAAACAAAAAACGCCGGCAACACATTACAGTGTTCCCGGCGTCTTCTTGAATGTCGCTAACTTCTCTTAGAACGCGAAGTTCAGCCCAGTGCGGATCTGGAAGAAGTCGTTCTCGCCGCCTTCAACGTGGTTGAAGCTGACGTCGTTGGTCAGGCCGATGCGCTGGGTGAAGCGGACTTCGAAGCCCAAGCCATACTGCGCCATGAAACGACCGTCGTTGTCATCGCCGTCCTCGAAGAAGTCATCGATGTCGTCGTCGTCATCGAAGTCATCGAAATCGAATCCATCACCGTTGCCGCCCCAGATCCCGCCTGCACCGACCCACGCGAATGGCGCGAAGCGGGAGCATGGGATCGGGTAACGGAAGGTGAACGTTCCGAGAACGCCGCCGGCGAAGTCGCCGTCATCATCATCGTCGAATCCAGCGAAGTCGTTGTTGCCGTCACTGTTGACCGAGAGGCCGAAGCCCTGGACACCGAGACCAAAGTAGCGACGGAAGAAGTACTTCGCATCGATCGCGCCGCCCCAGGCGTGGTCCACGCCGAGGAAGGTGTCTTCGCGATACTCGTTCGCCGTCGGTGCGTACACGCCCGAAATGCCTACGTTCCATTCGTTATCCGCATACCACTCCGGGCATGGCTGCTGTTCCACTGCCTGCTTCATTTCCTTGCCCGAATAGGTCGAGGTGCCGGCGTAGGCTACCGACACAAGTGCCGTCATCGCGCACAAGGTTAAGGTGAGTTTGTTCATAGTTGTTGCCCCGGTCTTTTGGTAAAGCGCGGCCTGGCCGTCAATCAAAAAATGCACCGGTGAAAGTTTGGCGTCACCGGGGTATGCGGCGCGAGCCGCTGCGCGAGGTCAGAGCCTCCGTTAAAACAAAAACGCCGGGAACACATGCAGTGTTCCCGGCGTCTCGTTAAGTGTCTCTTGCTTCTCTTAGAACGCGAAGTTCAGACCAGTGCGGACCTGGAAGAAGTCGTTTTCGCCGCCTTCAACGTGGTTGAAGCTGACGTCGTTCGTCAGGCCGATGCGCTGAGTGAAGCGGACTTCAAAGCCGGCGCCGTATTGAGCCATCAGGCGGCCGTCTTCGTCGTCGTCATCGGTGAAGTCGAAGTCGTCATCGTCATCACTGAAGATGCCGCTTCTGTCGTCGCCGCCGAAGGTGTAGCCGCCGCCGACCCAGGCGTAAGGCGCAAAGCGCGTGCATGGGATCGGATAACGCAAGGTGAAGGTACCGACGATGCCGCCAGCGAAGTCGCTGTCATCATCATCGTCGAATCCACCGAAGTCGTCGTTCTCGTTGCGGTTCAGGCTCAACCCGAATCCTTGGATACCGACACCGAAATAGCGACGGAAGAAGTATTTCGCGTCAATTGCGCCGCCCCAGGCGTGATCCACGCCGAGGTAGGTGTCTTCGCGATACTCGTTAGCGGTCGGGGCGTAAACGCCCGAAATGCCGACGTTCCATTCGTTGTCCGCATACCACTCTGGGCATGGAGTTTGTTCGACTGCTTGCTTCATTTCCTTGCCCGAGGACATCGTGGTGCCGGCGTAGGCTGCCGACACAAGTGCCGTCATTGCGCACAAGGTTAAGGTTAGTTTCTTCATAGTTGTTGCTCCTGTGTTTTGGTTAAGCCCGGCTTGGCCGTCAATCATAAAATGCACCGGTGACATTTTAGGGACGCCGAGGCATCCCCTTAACTGGCCGCGATTGTGGCATAGAAATTCCCGCTTTCCAGCCATTTTTCAAAAAAAGATCGAACGTGTCGCGCGGGACGGTTGTCTCGCCGAGCCCTTACGGCTTTAATTCTGCGCCCGTATTTGCGTCCGTCACCATGAATTTCTCGTGGTGATAAGTTGCGTCGGCGCGGAACAGCAGGCGTCCCGCATACCGCCGCTCGAGCTCCACCAGCAGCTCTTCATCTTCCTCTTTCAGACGCTTGAGCACGTCCGGGTTCAGGATCACGCGAATGTCGTGCACGCTGTCCTGGTATTTGCGCATGACGGTGTTGAGCATGCGATGGAGCTCAACGCTGGTCGTCATCGATGTCTTGACCACGCCGCGCCCCTGGCAGTACGGGCAATTCTCGTAGATCGAGTCGCTGAGGCTCTCCTGCGCGCGCTGTCGCGTCATCTCCATCAGTCCGAGCGTCGAGAGTGGCAACACGTGCGTCTTCGCCTTGTCGCGCCGCAGCCGTTCCTTCATCAGGCTGTAAACCGCCTGCTGATCTTTGCGGCTCTTCATGTCGATGAAGTCGCCGATGATCAGCCCACCGATGTTCCGCAGCCGCAGCTGGCGCGCGATCTCATCCGCGGCCTCGAGGTTGGTCTGCAGGATCGTCTTTTCGACATCTTTACCGCCCTTGTTGCGACCGGTATTCACGTCGACCGCGACGAGCGCTTCCGTCTCATCGATCACGATGTAGCCGCCGCAGTTCAGCCAAACCTGGCGGTGGAAGGCATCGTCGATCTGCTTTTGAATCCCGTAGGTCTCGAAGATCGGCATCGCGCCGTCGTAAAATTGGATCCTATTGCGGGAGCGGCGTGAGATCTGGCCGACGAGGTTGTTCATGCGCTCGATCGCAGCGCGGTCATCGCAGATCACTTCGTCGATTTCATCCGTCAGGAAGTCGCGAACGGTCCGCTCGACAAGGTCCGGTTCTTCGAAGACGCGGGCCGGCGCCTTCTCCTCGTTAATCGCCTGCTCGACGGCCCGCCATTGCTCGACCAAGTAAGCGAGATCGCGGACGAAATAGCGCGCGCGCTGTCCCTCTCCCACAGTGCGGATGATGACGCCGATGCCTTCCGGGATATCGAGCTCCTGGAGAATTTTCCGCAAACGTTGCCGTTCTTTTGGATCCTCGATCTTCCGCGAGATGCCGCTGCGCTCGCTATACGGCATGAAGACCAGGTAGCGGCCGGCAAAGCTTAGGTTGGTGGTGACGCGTGGACCCTTTGTCCCGATGGGCCCCTTCGTCACCTGCACGATTACCTCCGAGCCGACAGGATAGATGCTCGGGATGTCGTTCGCAGTAATCCGCTTCTTCTTCGGGCGCCCGCCGCCTTTCGCAGGGCGATCGATTTCCTCAATGCCGTTGTCGAGGGCAGCCGGGATGGCGTCCCAGAAATGGAGGAAGGCGTTCTTCTCGAAGCCGATGTCGACGAACATCGCCTTCAGCCCCTGCTCGATGTTCTTGACGCGTCCCTTGTAGACGCTGCCGACGATGTTGCGCGTGCTGTTGCGCTCGACGTTATACTCTTCGAGCCGGCCGTTCTCGAGCAGCGCCACACGGCGCTCCAATTTCTCGACGCTGATGATGAGCTTGTTGCCCGTCTTGCGGCCGCCGAGGCCTAGAATTCTTTTCACTCTCTCGATCATAGGGGTGGGAAATTTGCGGGATCATCGCGGCGGACGGCAGGATGGACTTCATGCGTGACGCGTGATCACTGGTTAGGCCGGCGGGGCTGCTGTTGCTGCCCGGGGCGACGTTGAGGGGGTGCGGCCGGTTGTGGCGGCGGTGCTTGCCGGCGCGGGCCGAAAAGTCTTTGGAAGAAACCTTGTTTTTGCGGCGCCTGAGGCGGAGCCACCGGCTGCGCGCGCTGCACGCGACGAGTGCGGGTCGCGACCTGCCCGCGATCGTCGGCTTCAGGCTCGACGTCGGGCGCAGGACCGGCACCTGCCAGCTGTGCGCCGGCAGTTTGCGGTTCGCCAGGATTGGCTGGATTCGCCGGATTCTCTTCGTCCGGCCCTCCCTCGGTCGGGAGGCCATCTTTGAACTCGATCAGTTCGTGAAACTGGAATGGGTTCGGGTGGTTCGCTGGCTCCAGCCATGCGAGCTGCGGATCGAACCTTCCCTCCTCCATCGCGAAGGAGCGCTCGAGAATCCTTTGCGCGATCGGCGCAGCCACAACACCACCGCCTTTGCCGCCCTGCACCATCACAACCACGGCGTACTTCGGATTATCGTAGGGCGCGAAACAGGCGAACCACGCGATGGTGTCGCTCTTTCCGTCCGTCATCGCCTGCGCGGAGCCGGTTTTTCCACCGACCACCACGTTCGGCACTTTCGCTCTGCTGCCGGTGCCGCCGCCCTCGTTCACGACCTTCCACAAGCCTTGCCGTGCGAGTTCGATCTGCTCGCGCGTGAAATCGGTCCGGAGATCGCCGCGCACCTTTGGCGCCGCCGGGATCACGCGCTCCCCTTTGTCGTTCAGCAGCGATTTGCCATCTGCCGTGACGACGTCTTGCACCAGCCGCGGCTGATACGCGATCCCGCCGTTGGCGACGGTCGCAAACACGTTCGCGAGTTGCAGCGGGCTGACGAGATCGTAGCCTTGCCCGATGGAGACGTTCGCGGTGTAGGCGGAGGTCCAGCGCTCGCGCGGAAAGTTAATGCGCATCCAGTCAGGGCTCGGCAACACGCCGGGCTGCTCGCCAGTGATCTCGATGCCGGTGGCTTTGCCCAAGCCGAGGGTCTGGCCGGTATTGTCGATGGCGGCGATCCCGGCGGCGTTCCCCATCAGGTAGAAGTACGAATTGCACGACACTTTCAGCGCATCAGCGAGGCCGAGCGTGCCGTGGGTGTAACCCTTTTCGGCAATGTGACAGCGGAAGAAGTGATCGCCGTATCCCACGCCCCCGTTGCACCCGTATTTCGCGCTCGCGAGTCCTTTGCGTAACCCAGCCAGCGCCGTGACAAGCTTGAATGTCGACCCCGGCGGGAACGCGCTGGCCGCGCGGTTCACGAGCGGGTTCGCATCGTTCTTGCGCAACGTGTCCCAGTCCTTCGCCTTGATGCTGGGGATAAATTTGTTCGGGTCGAAGGACGGCACCGAGGCCATCGCAAGGATGTTGCCGTTGTTCGGATCCATCACGACGGCCGCGCCACGGCCGACGGCACGCAGCGCCTCTTCTGCGATCATCTGGATCCGTGCATCGAGCGTGAGGACTACATTCGCGCCGGCCTGAGGTGCATCTTCCTTCAGAACGCCTTCGATCTGTCCCTTGGCGTTACGCCGCATGTAACGAATGCCCGGCTTGCCGCGCAGGTATTCGTCCATCGTCTTCTCGACCTGGGTTTTCCCCTCCACGTCGGACTGATAGAAGGTAAACTTCCGCGCCTCTTCCTTGTTCGTCTCGTCCGGCGGGCCGACGTAACCGAGCAGGTGCGAGGCGAGCGCGCCATACACGTACGAGCGTACGGGGCGAATCGCGATGTCGACGCCAGGCAGTCCCACATCATGCTCCGAGAACTTCGCCATCGTCTCGAAGTCGATGTCCTTCATGTACGAGAACGGCACTTCGGTGTTGGTGCGGAAATGCTTCTGGAGCTTGCTGGCGTTGTAGTCGCGCGCCAGGTTCAAGTCGTCGAGCCGCGGCACCACGCCTTCGTTCACAATTTTGACGATGTCCGGCTCCTTCAGGTCCTTCGGCATGCCGTTGATCGTGGCGCGGTACTCGGTGATCGGCGGCTGGCCTACCCGCTGCCGGTAGCCCTTCACCATCTCGGGCAGGTAGAAATCCACCTGGTAGCTCGCGCGATTCTGCACGAGCGAGACGCCGTTCCGGTCGCGGATCTCCCCGCGCACCGACGGAATGCGCACCGTGACCGCGGAGCTGCCACGGATCTTTGCCGTCCACTCCGCACCGCGCGCGACCTGCACCCACCAGAGGCGCATCACGATCGAGCCGATGCCGAGGAGAAAGAAAAACGCCAGCACCTGAATGCGCAGGCGGTGGCCAAAACGAGCTCTTTTCATTCGTAGCTTTCCCGTTCAGGGAGAAATGGATTACCCGTCGCGTCGCCGATTGTATGCAGCAGCCAGAACATCAAGGGCGCCATCAGCAGCGCCATCACGCCCGGTCCGCCGATTTGCCACCACGCTTCCGGCGTGAACAAAATCGACCCGCGACGGAAAGTGATCATGAGATATTGCGAGAGCAGGATCAAGGACGTGCAGACGCCACTCATGATACAGTGAATCTCCCAGCGCCCGCGGATGAACAAAGGCCTGAGACCATGCATGATAGACGCGAGGACGGCGTAGACGAGTATTGACCATCCGAGCGTGATTTCAACCCGGTCGCCGATCACCTGCATCGTCAGCACATCCAGCAGGAACCCCGCGAAAGCCGCCAGCGCGAGCATGAGCGGAAAAGGCAGCGCCATCGCGCCATAAAAAACAACGAGTGGCACGATGTAGATGTGCGCGTTGTACATCCACTCCAGCGGCGGGATGAACAGCTCGATGATCTGCGCGAGGAAGACGAGGACCAGCAGGATGACGAAGAAGATCATTTGCGGCCGATGACCACGAAGACATCCTGCAACCTTGCGAGATCCACTGCCGGCGTCAGCCGCGCCTGACCGTCTAGTTCGCGCACTCGGTAACTAGAGACGGTGCCAACCAGCAGCCCGCCAGGGAACACGCCACCGACACCGGACGTGTGCACCTTCATGGCCGGCTGGAGATTCGCCTGCTTGGAGAGGAAATTGAGATCGAGCATCGGCGTCAACGCGCCGGCGACTCGCTCGCCGGTCACGATGCCCTGCTCGCGCGTGCCTTCCACGGTCGCGGCGACGCGGCAGTTTTCATCCGAGACGAGCAGCACGATCGAGATGCTTTCGCTCACCGTCGTCGTCTTGCCGACGAGACCCTGATCGGTCACCACCGGCATATCGCCCTCGATCCCGTCGCGCTTCCCGCGATTGATCGTGATCGTGCGCCACCACGTCGAAGCCTCTCGCGTAACAATCTCCGCGGGCACCAGCTTGAAGACGGCACGCTCCCGGTAATTCAACGCGTGCCGCAGCCGATTCACCTCCTGCTCGACGTCGCGGAGCGCTTCGTTCGTTGCGCGGAGCGAGCGGTTCTCGACCCGGAGGGTGTTCGTTTCCCGTTCGAGGTCTTCGAGCGATTTCAACCCTGTGCGAACCGAAGTGATCTGCTTTTCGAGCGAGGACCCCGTCGTCAGAAACGGCGCGATGAGCTCGTAGAAGGTGCCCTGTATATTCCGCGTCGTATCTGGTCCGAGCGTGAGGAAATAACCCAGCACCGCGACCAGGATGAGGATCGCGAAGATCGTCGAGCGGTTCATCGCAGCGGTCGCAGTATCATGTTCGCGATTCGAATGGCCGGCACGCTCCGGCTGCTCGCCGCGTCCAGTCGCGATTCGCCAGCCGAGAGACGCAGATGCCTATCGCCACTGGCGATCAGACGAAGCGACCTGGCGGAGGAATTTAATTTCATTGAGGCATTTGCCCGTGCCTTCCGCGACGGCGCTCAGCGGATCTTCGGCCACGTGGACAGGCAAGCCCGTCTCTTCGCTCAAAAGTTTATCAAAGCCCCGCAGCAGCGCGCCACCACCCGCCAGCACGAGGCCACGGTCCACGAGATCGGCGGAAAGCTCCGGCGGGCAGCGCTCCAGGGTGATGCGCACAGAATCAACGATCGTGGAGATCGGCTCGAGGAGCGCCTCACGCACTTCCTGCGACGTGATCATGAGCGTCTTCGGCAGACCTGCCACGAGATCGCGGCCTTTCACTTCTACGCTGGTTTCCTTCTCGCTCGGATAAGCGGAGCCGATCTTGATCTTGATCTCCTCCGCGGTGCGCTCGCCGATCATGAGATTATAGGCGCGCTTCATATACTGCACGATCGCCTCGTCGAGCTCGTCGCCCGCGACACGCACGCTGCGGCTAAAGACGATGCCGGAGAGCGAGATCAACGCGACCTCCGTCGTGCCGCCACCGATATCGATGATCATGTTGCCTGCCGGATCCTGCACCGGCAGACCGACGCCGATCGCAGCGGCCATCGGCTCTTCAATCAGGTAAACTTCACGCGCACCGGCATGCGTGGCCGATTCGCGCACGGCGCGTTTCTCCACTTCGGTGATGCCGGACGGGACAGCGATGACCACACGTGGCTTAGCCCGCACGCGGCGGTTGTGCACCTTCTGGATGAAGTGACGCAGCATCGCTTCCGTCACCTCGAAGTCCGCGATGACGCCATCCTTTAACGGCCGCACCGCCACAATATTAGAAGGCGTGCGCCCAAGCATGCGCTTCGCCTCATCGCCGACGGCCAGCACCTTGTTCGTGCCGGCTTGCACCGCCACGACGGACGGCTCGCGCAAGACGATGCCCTGATCCTTTACGTAAACGAGGGTATTCGCCGTGCCGAGATCGATGCCGATATCGCTGGAGAGAAACCCGAAAAGTCCGTTGAACATGAAATAGCCTTTAGATACGTCGTCCGCGCTTCAGTCTGTCCAAGCGCTGTCCCTTGGCTTCGTTTCCATTCGCAACACATCGTATGCGAGCGCGATTTCGACCGGCTGAAACGCGTAGTATCTAGAAACAGACACTCCTATCGTCAAGGGAAAGCTGGCCGTCGCCTGCAGCCGAACGCCAAACTCCGGACGCCAGACAGCGTGCCCGGCTGTCATTCCGAGCGGAGCGAAGCGGAGTCGAGGAATCCCGTGGCAGTACCGATCGGTCCGCAAACGGGATGTCTCCACTTCGGTCGACATGACGGTTCGGCTTTCCGAAGCGCGAACGGCGTCCGGACCCCGCAGCCGCCCCTAACCGTCAGAATTCAGCGAACGACCGTCGCGCAGCAAACAGCCTCTGCATTCGACGTTGGACGTTCAGCGTTCGACGTTCGACGTTTTCTCATCCCCGAAATGTCACCGCGTCCTCCCGTCGTCATAGCCCCTTCCCTCCTCGCCGCCGACTTCGGCCGCCTCGCCGACGAAGTCCGCCGAGTAGAAGATGCCAGCGCCGATTGGCTCCACCTAGACATCATGGATGGCCATTTCGTCGACAACATCTCCTTCGGCCCCGCCGTCGTGGCGATGATTGCCGGGCACACCAAGCTCCCACTCGACGTCCACCTGATGATTCAACATCCGGACCACTACGTGCCGAGATTCGTCGAGGCCGGCGCCACCACGATCACCGTCCACGTGGAACCCGAGGCGAAACACGACGTCGCCCAGACCCTCGCAATGATCAGGTCAGCTGGTTGCAGAGCGGGATTGGCGCTGAATCCGGCAACGCCCTTCGACGCGCTCGAGTCACATCTGCCACTGATCGACCTCTTGCTCGTGAT
This sequence comes from uncultured Chthoniobacterales bacterium, assembly GCA_902805675.1. Lineage (GTDB taxonomy): Bacteria > Verrucomicrobiota > Verrucomicrobiia > Chthoniobacterales > UBA10450 > JACCTI01. Next base: position 27,484 of record CADCTA010000086.1, read on the forward strand.
GACGGTACATCCTGGCTTCGGCGGTCAGGCCTTCCGACCGGAGATGATGGAAAAATTGCGCCGCGCGAACGCGTGGAAGGACTCAAACGAGCCGGCGCTCGACATCGAAGTCGACGGCGGGATCAATGCTGAAACTGCTGCGCTCTGCGTCGCAAATGGCGCGAACGTTTTAGTGGCAGGCACCTCGATCTTCCGAGCGCCTTCATACCCGACAGCCATCGCCGCAATCCGCGGCCAGTGACGCTTGCGGCGTCGCTGGGCTACACGAGCGCGGCTTCAGTTTCCGTGGCGGGCGCGCTTTCGACTGTCGTCTCGGACATGACCTCGTCGTTCTGCGTCACACGCACGACTTCTTCCACAGTGGTCTTGCCTTGCGCAACACGGCGCCACCCGTCCTGGCGCAGTGTTTCCATGCCTTGGGAAACCGCCGCCTGCTTCAGCTCGCCACCATCGCGCTTCTGCACAATCAGGCGACGCATCGCTTCGGTGATCACGCAGATCTCGTAGATCGCCAGGCGTCCCTGGTAACCGGTCTGTCGGCAATTATCGCACCCAACGCCACGCATGAACCGTGTCCCTAGCTCTAATGGGAAACCAATCTCCGCGAGATACTCACGAGGATAATCCACAAGCTGCGAGCAATCGGGACAGATCGTGCGGACAAGACGCTGCGCGAGGAACGCGCGAACAGTCGATGCTAAAAGGAACTGCTCCACGCCCATATCCAGCAGACGCGTAATGCCGCCGACGGCGTCGTTCGTATGCAGTGTGCTGAAGACAAGGTGCCCCGTCATGGCGGCGCGAATCGCGATCTCCGCTGTCTCGAAATCGCGGATCTCACCGACCATGATCACGTTCGGATCCTGACGCAGGATGTGGCGCAGGCCTTTGGCGAACGTGAGATCGATCTCCGGTTTCACGTCGATCTGCGACACACCAGGCAGGCGATATTCCACCGGCTCCTCGATCGTGATGATACGGCGCTGCACGGAATTGATGCTGCTGAGGAAGCAGTAGAGCGAAGTCGACTTACCCGAACCGGTCGGGCCGGTCACGAGCACGATTCCGTTCGGCTGCTGGAGCAAAGCTTCTACCGTGCGCGAGTGGCCAGCGCTCAGGTCGAGACGCTCGAACCCAAACTGTTGATGCTGCTGGTCACGGCTCAGCAGGCGCAAGCTGATCGATTCGCCGTTCACAGTCGGAATCGTCGAAACACGCACGTCGATGTTGGCGGAGTTCGATTGCAAATTGATGCGGCCGTCCTGCGGCAGGCGGCGCTCGGCGATATCCATGTGCGCCATGACTTTCAGGCGCGAAATGATCGCTGACTGCAACAAACGCAGCTGCGGTGGGACCGCGACTTCGTGCAGGATACCGTCGATGCGATAGCGGATGCGCAGATCGTCCTCGAGTGGCTCGACGTGAATATCCGTCGCGCGTTCCACGATTGCTTCCCGGATAATCTGGTTCACGAACTTCACGACCGACGCTTCCGGATCGTCCGCGTTCAGATCGGTCGCGCCTTCGATGTCCTGGTCCGCTTCGTACGAGCGGTTCGTCTTGAGAATTTCGTCGAAGGTCTCGGCGCCCACGCCGTAGAGCGATTTCATCGCGCGGAGGATCTGCCCTCGTGGCACCAGCACCCATTCGGCCGGCTTCTTCAGTAGCTGCGACGCAAGCTGCCGGCCGACAGAATTAAACAGGTCGTAAGTTGCGAGCACGATCGCATTCTCGCGGACCTCGATCGGCAGGATATGATGCTGGAAAACCAGCCGGCTTGGCAGCAGCGAGAGCGTCTGCCGATCGATCGACTTCGCGTCGATGGAAACAACCGGCACCTGGAAAAAGTCACCGATCGCCTGGAGAAAGCGGTTCTCGTCCACCTTGCCGGAATCGAGCACCTGCGTCGTCCACGAGACCCCGTCGAGAGTCGTCGCAAGCTGCGTCGCCTCTTCGTAAGTTGGCACGCCTGCCGTGATCAGCAGGTCGATCAGAGAGCGATTGAGGGCGACATTCATCGGGTCGAAGATGGCACGGTTTCAACCCGTTCGCGAGGCCGCCGGCGAGAGCGGCCTGACGCAGGTACCTGCTTCGCGCATCTCGGGTCGAGCGCGAGGCCACATCGTGGGCCAGACATGCAGAAGCATGTCTGTCCGCAGGTAAGAGCTACGGCAAGTGCAATGCGCGGCGGACGGCGAGACTGAGATTTCCCGTCACCCGCATCGAGTGGTTCTTCTGCAGCCGCGTGATTGCCTCAATTACTTCCGGCGAAAACACGCCGTCGATGCTGCCGCAGTAATAGCCGGTGCGGCGTAGCGCCACCTGCAACGCGCCCACGTATGCGGGGTCGTTCATTAGCTTGCGCCCGGACTGCATATTGTAGGTCAGGCGGGTGTGATATCGCCGCCGCTCGAAATCCGTCGGGCCGGTGGAGGGGCTTTGATGTAAGCGGCCCCACTCATCATACTGGGCCAGCGGGTCGCGCGAAGAAAAGATCCCGGCCGGCGCCGGCGCAGCGGCAGCAGCGAGCAGCAGGCATGTCAGGGCGAGTAGTCGCTTCATATACGAAACAGCTTACTCCCCGGATGGGTACTCCGGGAGGTCAGGCGCAGGAAGCTGTACCTCCTTGCCATCGTAATCCATCTGTTCCGGCGGGCAGTCGGTGCAATCGCCCTGGTTGATCTCAGGTCCGAAATGCGTCCTCTCGTTGGTCTTCTGCTTCAGGCGTTGCAGATCAAATTTCGTGAGCGCGACTTCCGGACACATCAGTATGACCAGCTCTTCACGCTGCTTTGATTTCGCCGTGCTGCGGAACAATCCACCGACCAGCGGTATCTTGCTTAGTAGCGGGATACCGGCTTGTTCGCGGCGGTTTCGGTCGGTAACCAATCCGCCAAGGATGATCGTTGAGCCATTCGGCGCCGAAACGGTCGTCTTGATATAGCGGGTATCGATCGCGCGAATGGTGTTGTTATCCACCTGAGTGCCGGCACCGAGGCTGTCGAGCTTCTGCAAGATATCGAGCGTGACTTCCTTCTCAGAGTTGATCAATGGCACCACTTCGAGCTGCAGGGCCACCTTCTTGAACTGAATATTCGACTGCTGTGCGATCCCGCCCGCGAGGCCGCCACCATTGTTCGTCGAGATCGTGTTCACCGGCACTGGCACTTCGGTGCCGGACGCAATGATTGCCTTCTTGTTGTTGCTCGTGAAGATCTTCGGCCGCGATATCGTCTTGAAGCGTCCGGTGGAATTCAGCGCGCGCACGATCGCGGAAAGGCCCCCGCCGGCAGAGAGAAACACGTTCGCGCCGCCGGTAGCGGCCGCAGTTAAGCCAGCGAAAGTTCGGAGGTCCAGCGGGTTCAGGAAAGGCGTCGTAGACGAGGAATTGTTTCGGGAGACGCCGCCCGCTCCGCCGGTGCTGCCGTCGTTCCCTTCAAACGTTTTGAAGCGCTGAAAGTAGTCGATGCCGAATTCTTCGTCGTTGTTCAGCGTCAGCTCACCGATCACGGTACTCAAAGCCACCTGCGGGGCCTTGATGTCCATTTCGTCGAGCAGCTTCATCACCTTCACCACCACCTCCCGATTCCCAAGGATGATGATGGTGTTCGCACGCTGGTCGGCGATGATCTTGGCGTTCCCGATCGTCACTGCCCGCGGGGTGGTGTCGACCGATTGCGTCGAAAGTTCTTCTGACACGTTCAGCCCGCCTTGCCCGCCGCCGCCTTGACCGAAGTCGCTCGTGGTGTTCGCACTGTTGCTGTTACGGCGCGTTTGATTCTGCTGCTGCTGAGCTTGCGCGTTCGGATCAGCACCAGCGCCGGGCGCCGCTCCTCCGCCCTGGTTTGAACCCGGCTCCGTGAGCGTCTGCACGATCACCGGCAGCACGTCAGCCGCGGAGATGTAGCGGAGCGGGCGCGTCACCGGTTTCGCGAATTCCACATTCGCGTCGAACTCGCCGATCAAGCGCCGAATGAACGGCATATTGATCGGGCGCGTGATGACATGGATGCGGTTGGTGCGCACATCGGCGGCCATTTTGATTTTGCCGACCACGACGTTGTCCTCCGACAACGCAGTGAGGGCGCTGATGTCTCCCTCGAGCGCACCGTTCGGATTTGGCTGCGGCTGACCGGGCACGGGCGGTGGCACGCCCGGGCGGACAGCACGGACCACGGCAGGCGCTCCCGGCGCGCCTGGAGTTCCAGGCTGGTTTCCGCGGTCGAAGACCTCCTTCAGCATGTCCATCACCTTGCTGGCGTCCGCGCGCTCCAGCCGGATGAACTCGCTCACCACTTCCGCGGGCGGGATGTCGACCTGGTTGATGATATTCGCCAGGTTGCGGATGACCGCCGAGTTCTCCGTGACGAGAATGCTGCCGGACTTCGGCAGCGCAAGGAACGATGTGTAGGGTTTCGGGGGTGAAAGGTACTGTCCGAGCACCTGTTGCAATTCGACGGGATCGGCGAAGCGCAGCTTGAAGAGGTAGCTGATCACCTGTTCGCCCGGCGGGATTAGTGCCTCATCGGAGATGATCGGAACGCCTGCATTGCGTGGGTTCTGCTGGGTGCCGATGACCTTCACGAGGTCGCCCCCCGCTGGGACGAGCGAGTATCCGTTCATCAGCAGGTTGATCTCGATGATCCTGATCGCCTCATCGCGCGGGATCGGCTTGGCGATGAAGATGTTCACCTTGCCGGTGACGAAGTTGTCCATGATCAACTTCTTGCCCGTGAGCGTCTCGTAGAGGCGCAGGATGTCGGCGACGTCGCTGTTCGGGTACTGCAGCATGACCGTCTCCGGCGCGCCGGGCGGCGCTGTCCCGGGAGCAGCGGCGGCGCCCGGCGTGAAGGGCCGCGCGGCCGGCGGCGCCTGCCCGAAAGCTGATGCAACGAAGAGCAGCACAAAGGCCGCGAGGCACGACAACGGGCGGAGCACGGCGCCGTATTTACTGGGTTTACACACCAAGGTCAACACCGGAGGCGACCGGCGCGGCAGTGGCGTCCGAAATGACAACGCCCGTGCGCCGACGCGTCCTCCTCCTGCTGAGCCTCTTCGTGGGGCTGGTGGTGCAGCTTTTGTCTGCTGCCGGCTTGAGTGAGCAACGTCCGGCCGCGGAGATCCACAAGGTGCTCAAGGCGCAGGCGCAAGCCTGGAACCGCGGCGACATCGACGGGTATATGCAGGGCTATGCGCGGGCGGCGAGCACGCAGTTTGTCTCGGGCGATACCGTGACGCATGGATGGGAGACAGTGCGCGCTCGTTACAAGGCGAAGTACGACAGCCGCGCAAAGATGGGCGCGCTCGTTTTTTCCGACGTCAAGGTGACGGAACTCGCACCAGACTCAGCCATGGCCGTCGGCCGCTGGCGCCTGGATCGGCAAGGCGACAAGCCGCACGGCCGTTTCACCCTGCTGCTCCGCAAACTGCCGGAAGGCTGGCGGATCGTGCACGATCACACGTCGAGCGCTGGGAGCTGACAGCATCGCTGCGGGCGTCGGTCGCCGGAGCGACTCGCCGCTCGTATCGGAGCAGCGGAATCTGCACTGCCGCGCCTTGCAAGTGATTGTCGCAGCTCGTCGGTCATCCCGAGCCGCGCAGACGGCGAGGGACCTCGCGCAGGGTGACGAGCCTTGCGCTACAGACAGCCACGCGCAGCACCCCGCGTGAGGTCCTTCGTCGTCTCCGCGACTCAGGATGACCGCGGGGATTGTGATCGCCGCGTCCGGCAGCACGCTGGCCGCGGGATTGTGATCGCCGCGTCCTGCAACACGCCCGACCGCGGGATTATGATCGCCGCGTCCTGCAACACGCGTGACTGCGGGATCGTGATCGCCGCGTCCGGCAACATGCGTGACCGCGGGATTGTGATCGCCGCATGCTGCAACATGCGTGACCGCGGGATTGTGATCGTCGCATCCTGCAACGCACGTGACCGCGGGATTATGATCGCCGCGTCCGGCAACACGCATGACTGCGGCTCGTGCCGCACACCTCGTGCGGCGCAGCACACAGCTACACCGGCGTAACCCTCAACCGATCGAGAATCTTCTCATGGATGCCATCGAATCCACCGTTGCTGAACACCGCCACCACATCATTTGGTTGCAACAGCGGCACGAGCCTGTCGATGATGTGCGCCGCGTCCGGCTCATAAAAGGCCGGCCGGCCTGACGCCGCGATGTTTTCCATCACGGCGGCGGGATTCAGCCGATCGGCTTCCGGGATCTGATCCAGTCGCGCCACCTGCGAGATAAACACCCCGTCTGCCAGCTTGAGCGCGTCGGGTAAATCCTGCTGGAAGACCGCGCGGCGAGTTGTATTCGAGCGCGGCTCGAAGACGGCCCAGATCCGATGGCCGCGATAGCGATGGCGTAAGGCCGTGAGCGTCTGCGCAATCGCGGTCGGATGATGACCGAAGTCGTCGATCACCTTCACGCCGCGCGCTTCGCCGCGGAGTTCCTGACGCCGCGCGATCCCTTCGAACGTCGCGAGCGCTTCCTTGATCTTCGCGACCTCCGCGCCATAGAAACGCGCCGCCGTCACTGCCATGGCCGCGTTACGGACGTTAAACTCGCCGATCAACGGCAGCTCATACGTCTCGTCGCCGATGGTGAACCGCGAGCCTTCCGCCGAATACGCCACATCGCGGATTTGCTTCGCGCAGTTTGGCCCAAACCCGATCTCCTCGATCGGCGCGTAGCATTCGTCGGTCACGGCGAGGCAATTCGGATCGTCGCCGTTCAGGAGCACCATGCCATTCTGCGGCACGATGCGCAGGAGGTGGCGGAAGCTCTGCTTCACGTGTTCGAGATCCTGGAAGATGTCCGCGTGATCAAACTCGATGTTGTTCACGATCAGCAGCTCCGGCAGGTACTCGATGAACTTGGAGCGCTTATCGAAGAAGGCGGTGTCGTACTCGTCGCCTTCGATTACGAAGTGCTTCGAATCATTGAAGAGCGCGCCTTGCCCGAGGTTCTTTGGGATACCGCCGATGACATAACTCGGATCCAACCCCGCGCCTTTCATCAGCCACGCGAGCAGTGCGGTGGTGGTCGTTTTCCCGTGCGTGCCAGTGACGACGAGGTTGTGGCGCCCGTGGAGAAAGAACCGCCGCAGGATCGCCGGCAGCGACATGTAGTACAGCTTCCGGCTCAGGACCGCTTCAACCTCCGGATTGCCGCGCTTCATCGCGTTACCGATCACGATGATGTCTGCGTCCGCCGGAATGTTCTCGGCCTTGTAACCGGAGTTCAGCGCCACGCCGCGACTCTCGAGAAATGTCGACATCGGCGGGTAGATGCTTTCGTCGGATCCCGTCACGGTAAAACCGCGATCGCGCAGCGCCGCCGCGACCGAGCCCATGGCCGTGCCGCAGATGCCGAGGAAGTGGAAATTGCGCGGTGCATCCTTCACGGCGGTTCCTGTAAACGCGACGCATCGGTTTGGCTAGTGATGTCATCTCGACCGAAGCGAAGCGCAGTGGAGAGATCCCGTGGCCAGCTGCTCGGTCATTCCGCGGATTCCTCGACTCCGCTTCGCTGCGCTCGGAATGACAGCGTTGGCTGATTGTCTCGAAATCTTGTCTGAATGCGCCGCCTCCCGCCGCATTGACGCACTGCCGTCCGCCCATACCGTTCCTCTCACCATGAAAACACTCACCACATTTGCGGTGGCACTCGTCTTGTCGGCCTTTACAGCCGTCGCGAGCAGCCAGTTCCCGGACATCAGCCACGACGAGCTGAAGCAGGCGATGAAGGAGAAGAAAGTCACGCTCATCGACGTCAACGGCTCGGAGAGCTACGCGAAGGGCCACATCCCCGGCGCGATCGACTTCACCGCAAACGAAGACAAGCTCGCGGCGAATCTTCCGAAGGATAAAGCCGCGCTCGTGGTCGCTTATTGCGGCAACGAACGTTGCAAAGCTTACCAGCAGGCCGCGATCAAAGCCAAAGAGATGGGCTACACGAACGTGAAGCACTACTCGAAGGGCATTGCCGGCTGGAAGAGCTCGGGCGAGAAGACTGAGCCCGGCGCCTAACCACAGCGACAACAGATCACCAGAGCGGCCGGAGCTATGCTCCGGCCGTTTCTTTTTCTACAGCGGCATCTTCACCCGCGCCGATTGTCGCCACCCAAGGCGGTCATCCTGAGCCGCGCAGACGGCGAAGGACCTCACGCAGGCCGGACGGTTGCTGCGCCAGCCGACACACCGCCAACATGCGCGACCGGCCGTCGCTTCGTTGCGGCACTTCCACCCGTGATCACACGCGCACTGCGGGCGCGAGGTCCTTCGCCGTCTGCGCGGCTCAGGATGACCGCGCGTTTACGTGGCAGCTTTGTGGAACCATTCGTTCACTTCTTCGTGAAGACATCAGCTGCGTTCCATGACTCGTCGGGCGGTCGCTGCTCTAGCTCCAGCGCGCGTATGAGGTACATCTTCGCCAGCTGATCGTCCGGGTAGAACTCGAGAAACCGCTCGAAGAAGATCTTCGCCTGGGTGAAATCGCGCGCGCGGAATCGCTGAATTCCTTCTTCATACGACTCCAGCCAGCGCGAGAACTCCGGGTCATCCAGCGGGTCGCTCCGCGAGCCGAGCAGCGCCGTAATGTCCACCGGCTCCGTTTTCCCTTTCACCTGCACGCGGGCAACTGTCCGGAGGTGGAACTCGTCCCGAATCAGCTCGCTGGCACTCGGGCCGACGAGAATGTCGACGTCATACGTGCGCGTGAGCCCTTCAAGCCGCGATGCCAGATTCACCGCATCGCCGATCACGGTTGCTTCCATCCGCTCCTCAGAGCCGATATTGCCGATCAGCACCTCGCCTTGATTGATCCCAATCCCGATGCCGAGCTCAACCATGCCCGCTTCGCGCCATCTCTCGTTCAGCTTGTGCAACTCGCGCCGCATGCCGAGCGCCGTTCGTGCGGCGCACTTCGCATCTTCCGCCACGCCGAGGCTCTTCACGTTGCCCCACACGGCCATGACGGCGTCACCGATGAACTTGTCCAGCGTGCCGTGATTCTCGAATACCACCGCCACCATGCGGGTGAGATATTCGTTTAATTGCTTCACCAGCGCCTCGGGATCGGATCGCTCGGTAAGCGTGGTAAAACCCACGATGTCCGAGAACAACATCGTCGCCGGCTTCCGCGAGCCGAGAAGCGAGTTGTAGTAGCCGAGGGGGTTATCGAGGATTTCTTTGACCAGATTCTTCGAGACGTAACGCTCGAGCGTGCGCCGCGTGCGCAGCTTCTCCATTCGCTCGACGGCATACTCGAAGCCGAGCGAAAGCCCGCCGCTCAGGACCAGCAGGCTCAGCACCGGCACGGTGAAGAGGAAGAACCCCGCGGAATCGTAGAGCAGGCGAGCAGCAACGAGGTAGGCGACCGCGATTCCGAGCAGCGCAAAGATTGAAACAAGAGGCCGTCGAACAAGCGCGACGAGCAACCACGCCACCGCCCCTGCGCTGCAGACTAGCGCAAGCTTCAGTGGGATCGGTGTTGAGCGGAGGAACTCTCCCGCAGCTGCAGCGGCCATCGCATGCAGATGCAGGGCCGGCCCCGGCGTGCTGGGGCTGAGCGGCGTGTCCACCACGTCGTGCATGATCTGCGCGGAAGCACCGATCATCACCACCTTGTCCTTGAAGAACGCCCCGCTTCCGAAGTTCACCTGCCAGCTCTTCGGCAGGAACAGCTCGTAGAGATTTTTCGGCTCGTACGCGTCGGCCGGGCCAAACCGGAAAGGATGTGCTCGCAACTCGCGCGAAATCGGGCGCTCCCCCATCTTCGCCAAAGCGCGGGCGCCGAGGGAATGAAAGATCTCGTCGCTCGGGTGCGGCTCCTTGCCGGCGACCTGTCGTTCCGACATCGCCAGCTGCATCGCTCGGATCTTCCCGTCGATTTCGTCCGGCAGGAAATTCACGAACCCAACGCGATCATCCTGGGCTTGCGGCGCAGGGATGAGCGTCGTGTTCGGCAGAATGAGCTGCCTGCTGCCGGAGTAATCGAAGTTCGAACCGATCACCACTTTGTCGCGATAGCGCTCGAGCGCCTCAGCGAACACAGGATCGCCATCGTTCGCCGGGTTGAAGATCACGTCAAAGACGACCAGCCGCGCGCCTGCCGCGACAAGCTTGTCGAGCAGCAGCGCCCAAACTTCGCGCGACCATGGATAGCCGCGTTCCGTCATCAACTGCAGCCCGCGATCCGAGGCGATCTCATCCTCGCCAATCGCATCGAGCTGGAGCGATTGCTGATCGATCCCGACGAAGACGAAGTCGGTCCGCTCGGGCGTGACGCGCCCCTGTCGGCGAAGAAGATCTTGAAGCCTCTGTTCGCCCAGCCATGGCGCAAAGAGGAAAGGGACGTCCGGCAGTGCTCGCCCGAGCAGGATCAAGAGCGTCGACAGCAGGCAGATCGCGGCGATTACGAGACGCCGGTGCCGGCTCATCCAGTGCATGGCGCGATACTAGGAAAGCGGCGTTGCACCGGCCACTTGAAAGTTCGCCGCTGCGCCGCGCTCTCGCACGCGCGTGTGATGCACTTTTCAGCTGTCATTTCGAGCGCAGCCGAGGAATCCCGTGGCATGAGCGTAAAGTCTCGCCACGGGATTCTTCGACGCCGCTCCGCTTCGCTCAGAATGACCGCGTGGGACAGTGCATGACGCGCTCTGGCGCCGCGCACACGAAGAGCGCGATTGCGCTGCCGCAGCATGCCCCAGCTGCCGCAATCAGATGATCGAAGTCGCGGCAACTGACCAGCCGGAGCCGCGCATCGAGGTCTGCCGGATCTGCCACTTCCTCTGTTTTGACGCTGACGAGCTGACGCGCTTGAAGCCGTGGCCGCGGAAAGCGGAACCGAACGACCACGAGCTGGCGCCGCGAGCACGCGAGGCGCTCGCCCTCGCGGAGGTGCAGTTGATGGCGCGAGCTGCACGACGCGACCGCGAAGGCGCGGATCTTCACAACGACGATGCGATGAATTGGCCGGCGCGGCGCGCGATTGCGGCCTTGTCAAAACTCGAAGTCCGGCTATTTTGCCGACCCGCCGCTGAAAGCAGCGTGCGCGATCTACCCACCTGGCCTGCGAATCGCGGGCCTCCTCAGCGAATGAGGTCGGGCAGATCATAAACAAAAGAACAATTCGCTGAAGAGGAGCCCGGAGCGATCTGGGATTAACACATGCCAAGAGCAACTAACGCCCCGGCCAGCCGGGAGCGCCGCAAACGCGTCGTCGATCGTGCCCGTGGATTCCGCGGCCGCCGTTCCAAACTTTTCCGCTACGCGAAGGACGCGACGATGAAGGCCAAGTATTGGGCCTATCGCGATCGCAAGACCAAGAAGCGCAATTTCCGCATGCTCTGGGTGCAGCGCCTGAACGCTGCCGTTCGCGCGCAAGGCATGACCTACAGCCGTTTCGCGGAAGGCCTCAAGGCCGCGAACATCCTCCTCGACCGCAAGGTGCTCTCCGATCTCGCCATCACCGACGCGACCTCCTTTGCCGCCATTGTCGGCAAAGTGAAGAGCGCGCTCGAAGAGAAGACGAATTCGAAGAAGCAGGCGGCCTAAGGCTGCTGTGCACCTGTCGCGCCGGCGCTCTGCCGTAGCGACAGCTCGCGCCCGAATTCAACGTTGGACGTTCAGCGTTGGACGTTGAACGTTCGTGCCCTCATGTCCCACGAGCTCGAACAACTGCGCGACACCGCGCTCGGCGAGATAAGCGCCGCGCCTGACGAGCAATCGCTCGAAGCAGCGCGGGTCGGCTATCTCGGCAAGAGCGGGAGCATCTCCGTCTGGGGCGAGCGCATGCGCGGCCTGTCGAAAGAGGAGAAGCCGATCGTCGGCAAGCTGCTGAACGAAGCGCGCACCGCGGTCGCCGCTGCGATCGAGCAGCGCGCGGCCGAGTTCCGGGCCAGCGCCGAGACGGCAGCGCTGGCCAACATCGACATCACCCTGCCGGGTCAGCCGGCGGAGATCGGGGGATTGCATCCCCTCACCCAGATGCTCGACCGCGCGATCTCGATTTTCCGGCGGATGGGCTTCGCCCTCGCAGAAGGTCCCGACGTCGATACCGAGTGGTATTGCTTCGACGCGCTGAACACCGCGCCCGATCACCCGGCGCGCAACGAGCAGGACACATTCTATTTGCCGGATGGCCGTTTGCTCCGCACGCACACTTCCACCGTGCAGATCCGCACGATGATGTCGGCGCCGCCCCCGATCCGCGTCATCGCACCGGGCGCCGCTTATCGCCGCGATGAAGTCGACGCGACACACAGCGCGCAGTTCCACCAGATCGAAGGCCTTTACGTGGATGAGAAAGTCAGCGTCGCCGACCTGAAAGGCACGATCGAGTTCTTCCTCCGTGAGCTGCTCGGCCAGCAGACAGAGATCCGGTTTCGCCCGCACTACTTCCCGTTCACCGAGCCGAGCTTCGAGTTCGACGTGCGCTCGAAAGCAATCAAAGGCGGCAAGTGGCTCGAGCTCGCCGGCTGCGGCATGGTGCATCCGGCCGTCTTCGAGGAAGTAAACCGCGCGCGCGGCGACGACGCTTACGATCCGGAGAAATACACCGGCTTCGCCTTCGGCCTCGGGATGGACCGCCTCGCCATGCTCCTGTTCGACATTCCCGACATCCGCTACTTCGCGCAGAACGATCTGCGTTTCCTGAGGCAGTTCGCGTGATCCCGAACGCATCAGCAACATGCGCGGTCATCCTGAGCCGCGGAGACGGCGAAGGACCTCACGCTTACACGAGCGGCTTTGAAAAACCGAGAATGCGCGCTTCGTCCCCGGCGCGTCTCGCGATTCCAATATCCACCGCGAGAGCGCGAGGTCCTTCGCCGTCTACGCGGCTCAGGATGACCGCACGGGCGGGGGCGATCGCACCATGAAGTTTTCAGTTAACTGGCTGCGCGAATTCGTCGACCTACCGGCGACCACAGAGGCGCTCGCCGACCTGCTCACGTTCGCAGGCGTAGAAATCGAAGGCGTCGAAGAACGCGGCGGCAACTTCGACAACGTCGTCGTCGCGCAGATCCGCGAGTCGGTTCAGCACCCGAACGCCGACCGCCTCAGCGTCTGCCAGGTAGACGACGGCAGCGGCACGAATCGCCAGATCGTCTGCGGCGCGAAGAACTACAAGGTCGGCGACAAGGTGCCGCTCGCGGTGCCTGGCGCGGCGCTGCCGAACGGCCTCAAGATCAAGGCGAGCAAGCTTCGCGGCGTCGAGTCGCAGGGCATGCTTTGTAGCCCGAGTGAGCTCAAGGTGTCGGAAGACAGCGACGGACTGCTGATCCTCGGAGCCGACGCTCCGATCGGCGCGCCATTCGCATCACTTTATCAGCCGGACACAATTCTCGATGTCGAGATCACGCCGAATCGGCCGGATCTGCTCAGCTACTTCGGTCTCGCCCGCGAAACAGCGGCGCTGACGTCGAAGTCGGTGAAGCCGGTAAACGTCGACGCGAATGCTGCTGCCACGGGCGACGGCGTGACGATCCGCGCGTTGCGCGAGTGCCCGTTCTACTCCGCCCGCCGGATTGAGAACGTAACAGTCGGCCCGAGCCCATCGTGGTTGCGCACGAAGCTGGAAGCGTCCGGTATTCGCGCGATCAACAACATCGTCGACATCACCAACTACGTGATGCTTGAGGTCGGGCAGCCGTTGCACGCTTTCGATGCGGACAAGCTCGACGGCGCGATCGACGTTCGGCTGGCTACGCCGGGCGAGAAGTTCCTCGCGCTCGACGGAAAGACGTACCAGCTGAGCGAGCGCGATCTAATGATCGCTGACCAGGCGCGCGCGGTCGCAATCGGCGGCGTCATGGGTGGCGAGGATACAGGCGTCACGAACAGCACCCGCAACGTGTTGCTCGAAGCCGCCTACTTCCTGCCGTCGAGCATCCGCCGCACGGCTCGCACGCTGAACCTGCCGAGCGACGCGAGCTATCGCTTCGAGCGCGGCGTCGATCCCGGCATGACGTTGCGCGCTTCTGCGCGCGCTGCAGAACTCATCCAGCAGATCGCCGGCGGAACACCAGCAGCGGAGATTTCCGTTGCCGGCGCGCCGCTTGAGCGTCCGACCGATGTGTCGCTGCGCTACGAGCGTTGCAACCAGCTGCTCGGCGTCACCGTTGGATCGCAGCAAGTCGACTCCATCCTTCAGCAGTTCGGACTCACCCGTTCGTCGGCCGGCACTGCTGACGCCAGCGTTTGGTCAGTTCCTAGCCACCGTCGTGACCTTCAGCGCGAAGTCGATCTGATCGAGGAAGTCGTCCGTGCATATGGAATCGACAAGATCGCACCTCGGCACCGCAGCCGCTTTACGCCGCAAAGCGATGCGGATCGAGCTGCCGATCTTCAAAGTGTGCTGCGTCAACGACTCGTCGCACTCGGTTTGTTCGAAGCGCGAACGTCGGCGCTGATTTCGCGCGCCGACGCGAGCACTTCCGCGCGTGGCGCTGTCGATCTCAAGAACCCGCTGAGTGAAGACCACGTCGCGTTGCGTCCGAGCCTTACGGCCGGTTTGCTCGATGTGCTGATGCGCAACCAGAACATGGGCGCGAGCAGCATCCGATTGTTCGAGCTGGGTCGCGTCTTCGCTCCGCCGGACGCAACGGAGCGCCGCTCGTTAGGCTTGCTCTTCTCTGGCGAGACTGCGAGAGCACCGCACTGGCGCGCGACCGCGAAGCGCCAGCTGGATTTCTTCGATCTGAAAGGCGCAATCGAAGCGCTGCGCATTCCGGAGCTCGGTTTCCGGCGCGCGGAGCATCCGGCGTTCGCTCTTGCTGCCGAGATCACAGCCGCCGGTGAGGTGATCGGATTAGCCGGTCAACTCGCGACTGAACGTGCGACGCAGCTCGGCGCAGCGGCTCCGGTCTTCCTCGCCCAGATCGATCTCGAGCCGCTCTGCCAGTCGGCGCGAAGCGGCTGTCGTTACGAGGAGATCGACAAGTATCCGGCAGTGTCGCGCGATATCGCGATGATCGTGCCCGAAGCGCTCAGCCACGTCGAAGTGGAGGGCGTTTTGGCCGCCGCAAATGAGCCGCTCGTGCAAAGCGTGCGGTTGTTCGATTTGTTCAGCGGCAGAGAAGGTTCTTCCGTCGGATCGGGAAAAAAATCCCTGGCTTACACGTTGACATACCGGGACAAAAACCGGACACTCACCGGCGACGAAGTGACCGTAGTTCACACGCGGATTCGCGAGCGGTTGAAGAGCGAATTGGGAGCTGAACTACGGGAATAGTTCTTTCAAATTTGCGGTCGAGAGATCGCCAAAATTTTACCCTGCGATGTTCGAGATTACAGGTGTGATTCCCGGACCGATGTTTCATAACAAGGGGGCTTGGGCGTTAAGCAGAAGATGACATGCCTTAATTGGAAGTCAGACGCTGTGGCGCCGGTCACCCGCCCGTTACCGAAAGGGAACGGGATATCCTCCTAAACGGCACCAGCGGGGTAAAAAACTGTGAGCGCCCGGGCTGCGAAAGCGGCTCGGGCGTTTTGTTTCTGGCGCTGCGGAGCAACGCTGCTCGAGAGAAGAAACGTCCAACGCTCAACGTCCAGCTCTTCAATTCAGAAGTGCGCAGCGAGTCGCCTCGAGGTTTGGCAACGCTTTTCTGAATTGAACGTTGGACGTTGAACGTTGGACGTTGAACGTTTGTCGCCAACATGCGCGCGATTCTCGCTCTCGAAGACGGCAGAGTTTTCGAAGGTGAGTCCTTTGGCGCGACCGGCACGCGTGTCGGCGAGGTCTGCTTCAACACCTCGATGACAGGCTACCAGGAGGTGCTGACCGATCCCTCGTACCGCGGACAGATCGTCGCGATGACGTATCCGCTGATCGGCAACTACGGCACGAACGCGCTCGACCAGGAAAGCGCGGAGCCGCACGTGCGCGGCTTCGTCGTTGAAGAGCTCAGCGAAGCGCCAAGCAGTTGGCGATCGGAGCTGTCGCTCGATGAATATTTGCGCCGCTGGAACATCCCCGGCGTGCAGGGAATCGACACACGCGCGCTCACGCGGCATCTCCGCGAGCGCGGCGCGATGAAGGCCTGCGTGACGACCGAGACGATGTCAGAGAAGGAAGCGGTCGAGGAGGCGATCCGCGGCGAAGGCGTCGTCGGGATGGACTACGTGCGCGAAGTCACGGCGCGTGAGCCTTACCGATGGGACCCGACTGACTCGCAGAGCCTGGTGTGGTCTGTGCCGCGCGGGCCCGCTGATGCAGAAATCGACGAGCACATCCTGCCGCCGGTGCGGCATCAGGTCGTCGCGTACGACTACGGCATGAAGGAAAACATCCTGCGTCGTCTGCGGCAGACTGGCTTCGGAGTGACCGTCGTGCCGGCCAGCACGACTGCCGATGAGGTGCTTGCGATGAATCCGGATGGAGTTTTTCTCTCCAACGGCCCCGGTGACCCGGCAGCTCTCGAATACGCGCACGAGGCGGTCCGCGGCCTGATGGGCAAGAAGCCGATCTTCGGCATCTGCCTTGGGCATCAGGTGCTCGGCTACGCCTTCGGCGGTCGGACGTTCAAACTGAAGTTTGGGCATCGTGGCGGCAATCAGCCGGTGCAGGACCTGAAGACGGGCAAGGTGGCGATCACGTCGCAGAATCACGGGTTCGCCGTCGACGCCGAGTCGCTCCCGTCCGAAGTCGAAGTCACGCATGTGAACCTGAATGACGGCACCGTAGAAGGTTTGCGGCACCGCGAGCTGCCGATCTTCAGCGTGCAGTATCACCCGGAAGCCGCGCCCGGGCCGAACGACGCCAGCTACTTCTTCAAGCAATTCGCCGACCTGATCGACGAGCAGCGCTAACGCCGCATCCTCATCGCGATCACTTCCTGCAGCATGTGCAGGCTGTCGTGCACGAAGTGGACCTTGCTGCCTTCGTGGTGATTCCAGCGCACCGGGATTTCACGCATCCGCAGGCCGGCGTGACGCGCTAGATACAGCAGCTCAACATCGAAACCAAACCCGTCGCTATGCGCCTTCGCGAGCACCGGCCGGAACGTCTCCAGCCGGAAGGCTTTGAAGCCGCATTGCGTGTCCCAGAACGGCAGCCCTGTCGAAACGCGCACCAGCAGATTGAAGACGCGCCCGCCCTGCTCACGCCCCCAAGACTGGCGCGTGCCGATGAGCCTGCGATCAAGCGCGCGCGAGCCAAAAGCCACGTCCAGCTGTCCGGCGTGGATCGGCTCGACGAGCTTGGAAGCTTCCTCGATCGGCGTCGAAAGATCGGCATCTGAAAACAGCGCGATCGGCAGTGTGGCTGCGCGGAGCCCGTCCCGAACCGCGGCGCCTTTCCCGCGATTGGGCGAGTGCTGGATGAGACGACATTTGATCGCGCCTGCGGTCGCGAACGCGTCCCGCACGACATCGGCGGTGCCGTCGCTGGATCCATCGTCGACCACGATGAGTTCGCTGCCGGGGCTCGTCGCCCGCAGGTAGCTGAGGGTCTGCACCAGCGTGTCGCCGATGCGCTGCGCCTCGTTATAGGCGGGGATGATAAGCGAAAAGGCGGGCAGCATTCAAATGGCCGGCTGGCGGCACGTTGAGACGTAGCAAGCCGCCGGTTATTTACAACAACCACTCCGGTCTGCGCCGATTTACGGCGGGGCCCGCTCGGCACTTTCCCCTTTCCCGGCAATTGAACTGGGGCAACTTCCACGAGGCATGGCCGAAGGCACGACCAGCAACGGCGAGGGCACGGAGCTCATCTCCGCCAACCCGGTTGCCGTCGTGCAAGGCGTGGGCCACCTCGGCCGTAGTTTCCTGGGCGAGATCGGGAGCATGTTCTGGTTCCTCATCAACACGGTCGCGGAAACGCTCGACAACATGCGGCGCGGCCGCGCTCCGTTCCGCGCCTCGAGCTTCTTTCGCCACACGGAGCGCGCCGGTGTTGGATCCGTGCCGCTCGTCGCGATGGTGTCGTTCTTCCTCGGCCTCACGATGGCCCTCCTCACTGGGTATCAGCTCGAGCGTTTCGGCACAGAGCGGCTCGTCCCCGGATTGGTCGCGATCGCGTTCACGCGCGAGCTTGGGCCGCTGCTCACCGGGATCATGCTGGCTGCGCGGATCGGCGCCGCGTTCACTGCGGAGCTCGGCACCATGGAAGTTTCCGAGGAAGTCGAAGCGATCGAGGCGATGGGCATCAGCCCGCTGCGCTTCCTCGTCGCGCCGCGGATTCTCGCGCTTGTCTCCTTGATGCCGTGCCTCGCGATCATCTCCAGCGTGGCGGCGATCTTCGCTACTAGCCTGATCTCCCGCGCCTATTTCAGCATCGCGTGGGTCTACTTCACCGACCTGGTGCTCGCCAACTTGCTCATCCGCGACATCATCACCGGGCTGATCAAGAGCCTTCTCTTCGGCTTGCTCATTGGTGCGATCGCGTGTCACCGCGGGCTGAGTGTGAAGGGTGGCGCCGCCGGCGTCGGCACTTCCACCACGTCGAGCGTCGTCACTGCCATCACGGCGGTCATCGCCTTCGATACCATCTTCAATATCGTCTACGTGATCTTCTTCCCATGAGCGCGCCGACTCCGCACGTCGTCGAGCTGCGCAATCTGCGCCTCCAGTTCGAAGAGAAGAAAGTGCTCGATGACGTGTCGCTGATCGTCGAGCCGCTCGATCGCGTCGTCGTCATGGGCCAGAGCGGCAGCGGGAAGAGCACCATCCTCCGGCTGATCCTCGGCATCCTCCCCCCGACGAGCGGCTCCGTCTTCTTCAAGCAATTCGAGATCTCGCGCCTGCCGCGGCGGAAGCTGCAGCAGATCCGCACGCGCATCGGGATGGTCTACCAGTACTCGGCGCTGCTGAGTTCGCGGAACGTCCGCGACAACATCGCCCTCCCCCTCGAGGAGCTGACGAAGAAGAGCCGCGACGAGATCGACCGCACCGTGGACGAAAAACTGGAGATGGTCGGCATGTCCGGCGTGAAGGATCAGATGCCGTCCGAGCTCAGCGGCGGCATGCGGAAGCGCATCAGCCTCGCGCGTGCGCTGGTCATGGATCCGGAATTGATTCTGTTCGACGAACCGTCAGCGGGCCTCGATCCGGTGATCAGCTCGGTGATCGATGAGCTCATCATCAGCCTGAGCGAGCAATCGAAGGTGACTTCGGTTATCGTGACGCACGAAATGGACAGCGCGTTCCGCATTGGCACGAAGATGGCGATGTTGTATCGCGGAAAGATCATCGAAGTGGGCACACCCGAGCAGTTCCGGCAGTCGACGAACCCCGTCGTCGCGCAGTTCCTGAGCGGCAGTACTGAAGGCCCTATCCTGGAAGGAAGCGGAGATGCAGTTGCGCCGAAATGAGATCCTGACAGGGCTGCTCGTGCTGTCCACCGTCGCCGTGCTGACGGGCATCCTGATTGTCCTCGGCGCGCCAGGCCTGTTCAAGCCGCTGGTCACGTACAAGATCTATTTGGATAACGCCGCTGGCATCAAACTCGGCGCCCCGGTGCTGCTCGCGGGCCGCAAGATCGGGCAGGTCGAAAGCCTGCATTCACCGGTGCCGCCTGAGGAAGGGGCGAATGTGGATGCACGCGCGGACGCCGTTCGCCTGCCTGGTGCGAGCCCGACGCCGACGCCGGTCGCGAACAGGCCTAAATACGAGGCTCGAATCGACGTCCGGGTCGACAAAGATGCCGTCGTCTACAAAGACGCGCGGGCACGGTTGATCACCCTCGGCTTGCTCGGCGAGACAGCGATCGATTTCACCCAGGGCAACCAAAGCTCCGGGCGCGCAGACGATGGCGAAGCGTACGCCGGCGAACGCGTGCCCGACTTCGGTGAAGCGATCGCGAAGATGCTCGAGATCATTCAGCCGGTTGCTGCGGAAGCGACCCAGACGATGAAGGAACTTCAGACAACCGCGACCAACTTGAGCAAGATCACGGACGAGCAATCGCAGCTGAATATGGCGCTCGCGCAGATGCGCACGGTTGCCGAAAACCTCACCACCATGACGGCGAGCGACAGCCCGCTTCAGCTCGCACTCAAGAACGTCGAAAGCATGAGCGGTAACCTGAACAAGATCAGCACCGACCTGACGGCGAACGACAACATCAACGTCACGCTGCAGAACTTCCGCGATTCGTCCGAGAAGCTGGAGTCGATGATGAACGACCTCGGTCCGGATCTGAAGGCGACCGGTGATAATGTGCGGGCGCTCACGGACACGGTGAAACGGCAGCCGTGGCGTCTGGTTTGGCCGAGCACAAAACAGTATCCCGAGGATGCTGAGCGCGCCGCGAGTGGCGACACGATCACCGTGCGCAAATCAGCCAAAGCCCGTCGCGGCACTCCTCAGCCGACGGCAACACCGCGGCGGCGCGGTGTGATCTACACCAGCGAGTAGCCGGTCGGCTACGCCGCAGCTTTCGCAGTCGCAAGCCGCTCCTGCAGAAACGCCATGACCGCGGCTTCCACCGAGCGGAGGTCCGGAAGATTCTGCGCCAGCGCCTCTTCCGTTTTGCGCTTCAGACCTTCGATCATGCTGCCGCTGAGATACGTCTCGAGCACAGCTGGATGCACGTAGCACTTGCGGCACACGGCCGGCGTATTACCGAGGATTTTCGACACCGCCGTGATCGCATTCTTCACGTTGGCCTGGGCCTGCTTCTTCGTCTCGTAAGGATCGACGGCATTCAGCGCGACCGCCGCCAAAACCGTTCCGGCCCACGTCCGAAAATCCTTCGCCGTGAAATCCTCGCCGGTGATCTCGCGCAGGTAATCATTTACATCCTGCGACTTGATGTCCTGGACCGTGCCGTCGTCGCATAGAAAGGCGAACAGCTCCTGACCAGGCAAGTCCTGCGCCTTCTTGACGATGCGCGCCAGGCGCCGATCGGCGACTTCGACCTCATGGTTTACGCCGCTCTTTCCGCGGAACTTGAAGCGAACTTTTGTCCCCTTCACATCGACATGCTTGTTCCGCATGGTCGTTAGGCCATAGGAATTGTTCGTCCGCGCGTACTCCTCATTCCCGACGCGGATGAACGTCCGCTCCATGATGGAGACAATCGTGGCCAGCACCTTGTTCTTCGGCAGCCCTGGCAACGCGAGGTCCTCCTCGACGCGCTTGCGAATTTTCGGCAAAGCAGCGCCGAAGATCAGCATCTTGTCGTACTTGGTCTCGTCCCGCGCGTCGCGCCATTTCTCGTGATACCGATACTGCTTCCGGCCACGAGCATCGCGCCCGGTCGCCTGAAGGTGGCCGTTCGCCGTCGGACAGATCCAAACATCGGTGTACGCCGGCGGAACTGCGAGCCGCCTGATGCGCAGCAGACGCGTCTCGTCAGTGATCGGCTTCCCGTTCGCGTCGAAATACTCGAACTCGTCGCCCTTCTTCTTGCGCGTGTAGCCGGGCTGCTCGTCGCTCACATAGCGAAGCCCCGCTTCCTGCGCCGCCTCAGCGGGATCAGTAACGATCTGGAGGTCCGCGACCTTCTTCTTTTCCTGTTCTAGACTCGGGGCGGACGAGGGCATTTCACCCTCAGATACGCGCGGAGGTGGGTGTCAGGCTGCAAGTCGTTTGCAGCCAAAGCTCTGGTGCAGCGCAGGCGGACGCTAGGCGCCGTAGCTCTTGGTGAACTTCTTGCGCGACTCGCTCTCGCTCGGCGCTGGCGGCGGCGCGGATGCCTCCGGCGCCTGCGCACTGTTCTCGTCGGAAGCCGAATTCGCGGCGACGGGCTCATCGGCAACCGGAGCAGGCCGCGATGGCATCGACGCGCCACCACCCGGGGCGTGTTGCGACACCTCGACGAACGCCATCTGCAGATTCGAGAGCGTATTGCGGAGCACCGCAGCCTCTTCACTCGAGAGATTGCCGCGCGTCTTCTCCTGGATCATCGCGAGCTGGTCGATGAACATCCGCGCAACGTCGAGATTCACTTCACCCTGGCCGGTCTGCGGGTTCGGAATCTGCCCGAGGAAAAGCGCGGCATTCTGCGCCTGCATCATCACGAACTCGATGAATCGCTGCGTCATCTCGCCAGTCGTCTGCGTGTTGGTTTGAACTTCGGCCATGGCTTATTTCCTCTTCGATCTTCGCGGTTTGTCGGATGGCCGCACGGTCGCGAGGACGTACGGCTGCTCTTGAAAATATTTCGCCGCCACGCGCTTCACATCAGCCAGCGTCACGGCCTCGATTTCCTGTTCGAGCGACTTGTAGTGGTTGAACCCGAGCCCGTAGAGCTCATCGAGCGCGCTCAGGTAGCCTAACGAATCGTTGCTTTGATTCGCGATCTGCTGCTGCCCGAGCAGCTTCTTCTTCGCACGTCGGAGCTCCTCCGGCGTAAGACCCTCCCCCGCCAGCTTGCCGATCTCCTCCAGCAGCGCCGCCTTCACGGCTGCGAGCTTCTGCGGATCGGTCCCGAGATAGAAGGCGAACAGCCCGGGCACCAATCCCTGCATCTGCGTGGAACCGACGAAATAGGCGAGCCCCATCTGCTCGCGGATGCGCACGAAGAAGCGGGAGCCGAGATCGCTGCTCGCTTCGTCGATCAACTCGAGCGCGTACCGATCCGCACTGAAGAGATCCGCGCCGCGATAACCGACCATCAAAACGCCCTGCGCCTTGTCCTTCAGGCTCTCCACTTCGACCGTCCTGCGCATTGCCTTGCTCGGCTTCGCATCACCGAGGGCGAGCGCGCCAGGCTTCATCGTCGCGAGCGCCTGCTCGAAGGCGAGCTTCACGTCTTCCGCCTGCACATTGCCGAAGACCGAGATGACCCCGTTGCGCGCGACGAGATATCGATCGCGGAACCCCAGCAGATCTTTCTGCGTCAGCTTCGACACGGATTCGGCTGAACCCTTCCCGCGCAAGGCATACGGATGTTCGGCAAAGAGCGCCTCGCGCAGAATGTTGCGCGCGACCGCGGTGAGATGTTCCTCCTCATCTTGAATCGCGGCGAGCTGCACTTCCTTCTCACGCGCGACTGCCTTCTCGGGGAACGTTGCGTTCAGTAGAACGTCGGAGAGCAGATCGATGCCAAGCTTCAGGTCAGGCTCCGTGATGTCGACGGAGACGCTGAAGCTGTTGTTGCCGGACTCGCTGCCGATCTGGCCGCCGACCGCCTCGATCGTGTCGGCGATCTGCTCCGCGCTGCGTGTCTTCGTGCCTTTCAACAGCGTCTTCGCCATCAGGCTGGTGATGCCGTTGGTCGCCCGCGTTTCCGCCAGCAATCCGCCGCGGAAGACAGCCGTCATCGAAATCAACGGGAGCCGTGCATCTTCGCGGACCAGAATACGGAGGCCGTTCGACAGCTCGATCTTCTGAATCTCGCCGCCAGCGACTGCGGTCTTGGAAGCGGCCTTGGTAGCCAGCGCGCCTTTCGGGTTGAGCGAAATGACGGTGAGGTTCTCGGTCGTGAGATACTTCTCCGCGACCCGCCGCAAATCGTCGCCGGTGACGGTCTGCACCGCGTCGAGGTAGTCACGCGTGAAGTTCAGATTCCGCGTCAGGAACCAGTTCGATCCTAGATCAGACGCCTGACCGCGCATGGTGGTCAGCGCGGAGAGATGATGGCTGAGCGAGATCTTCTTCGCCTTTGCGAGCTCTTCCGACGTTACGCCGCTGTTTGTGACTTCGGCGATGATCTCGAGGATGAGCTGCTGCGTCGCGACGCGCTTGTCCGGTTCGGTCGTCGCATCGATCCCGAAGATTCCCGGCTGGCCTGGCGTGTAGGAATAAGCCGAGACACCGAAGGCAAGCGCGGCTTCCTCGCGAACGCGGCGATACAGCCGCGAGCTCCTGCCATCGCCGAGAACGGTCGAGAGCAGGTCGAGCGCGGGCACATCGGGGTGCGTGACTTCCGGGATGTGCCACGCGAGCGACAAGCGCGTGAGCTCCGTCTCGAATTCCTGGTGCATCTCGCGCATGCCGAGCTGCGGTGGCTCCTCCGGGATGTAGAGCGGCTTGAGCGAGCGAGCCGGATGGTCTTTGAAGAACTCAGCAAGCTGATCGTGCACCTGCTGCGCATCAACGTCGCCAACAACGACGAAGGTGATGTTATTCGGCACGTAGCGCGCCTTATAGTACGCCATCACCTGCTCTTGGGTGAGCTGGTTGAAGACATCGAGCAATCCGATCACCGGCAGCCGATACGGATGCCGCTGAAACGCCGTCGCGAAGAGCAGCTGACCCGCCATGCGATCGGGATCATCGAAGCCCATCGCGAACTCACGCCGGATCACTTCCTGTTCCTTCGCGTACTCCTCCGCCGGCAGCGTGGAGTTCATCATCGCGTCCGAGAGCACGTCGATCGCAGCGCTCACGCCCGCCTTCGGCACATCGATCCAGTAGACCGTACGATCGAAGGAGGTGTAGGCGTTGATATAACCGCCGACATCCTGCACCGCCTGCGCGATCGCGTTGGCCGGGCGCGTCTTCGTTCCCTTGAACAACATGTGCTCGAGGATGTGCGAAAGGCCGGCGCCGAGATGCTGGTCCTCATCAATGCTGCCGGTGCCGCACCACGCCTGCACGCTGGCAACAGGTGCGCTGTGATCCTCCTGCACGAGGATCGTGAGGCCGTTCGGCAGGACCCATTTCTCGGCCGAGCTCGGCGGAAAGGTAATCGCGGCGGAGTTTGCCGGAGAGCCGGCGTTAAGACGGGCGGTATCGTGCATGTTCACAGACCTTCGCGCCGCATGGCGCGAGTGGGTCAGGAGAGTTTCGGCGCGGGCAGGCCCGGTGGCAACTTCGTCACCAGCGGCCGCTGCGGCTCGTACGGCTTCACGAACACTTCATCGAAGTCGTAAACGCCCTTGAAGTCTTCGATCGAATCCTCCTCGGTCTTCCCGAAGATGCCCGCGCCGATCAGATTGAAGACCATGTGCCCGACATCCTCGGTTTTCCGGATTCCCCAGTAGGAGAGCACCGTCACAACCATCGGGCCAAATTCCTTCAACGCGTATTGGCGCACACCCTCGAGCAGCTCGGGACCGGCGACGTGTCGAATAGGCGCGCCTTTTATCTTCTTCTGCTGCTTGGTCGTGTAATCGAGCGAATCGCGCAGGAAGACGTAGGCGTCGCGATGATAGCGCGGGTCGCTGGCGACGATCGAATCAAGAGCTTCGGCGAATCCAATCTTCTGCATGAATATTTACGCCCGGTGAAGAGCGACGGCTATGATACGCGCCAACGCTCGGCGCGGCAACTGTCGCGGCTTGCTTCTCGCCGACGTTCACTCCTTCTCGCACCAAACCGCGAACCCGCCCGAGCCCGGCGCGCGGAAATGGAAGCGGAAGCCGCCGGGGAACTGGAAGACGTCGCGTGTCACCTCCCCGCCGAGCTGGGCAACCTGGTCGCGCGTCGCCTTCAAGTCTGAAGCGTAGAAGACGATGAGCGGGCAGCTTATCGTCTCGGACCAGGATTTCTCCCCGCGGAAGAAGCCGCCCGTCGTTCGACCATCATCGAACGCGATGTAATCCGGTCCGTAGTCGTCGAACTTCCAGCCGAGCAGCGCGGCGAAGAACCGGCGCGTCGCCTCCAGGTCGTGCGAGGGCATCTCGATGTAATCGATCGTTTTCGGCCGTGGCTGGTGGATCACGTCAGTTCTGCATCTGCGCTTCGAGCGAGTCGAGGTAAACGGAGATCGGATCGCGTCGTCGGGGCGGGCGTTCCTGCGCGAGCTCCGCGGCTTTCATGTATTCGGCAAACGCGCCGCTCTGCGTCTCAGATTGGGTCGCTTCGAACCAATTCATGTAGTCGGCGATCGCTCCCATCTCGCGGCTGATGAGCTCGCGTGTCTCGCGAGCACGCGCCAGCCGCTCCTCGATGCGCTTCGTTTTCCCGCGAGCGAGCAGCATTGCGATCTGCTCATACTCGGCCAGCACCGGCTGGTGGAGCGGATTAGCGCGCGCGGAGAGGCGGAGAATGCTATCCCGCAGCTGCTGCAACGCGGCCTTGCGTGCGGGCACGCGGATAAACTTTGGAAACTCCTCCAGCGCGTATGTGGCGGCGGGTTTCTTCGGCTCGCGAATTTCCACCCGCAGCAGCTGCGCCAGATGCCGCTCCGTTTCTTCCGACCCGAGAAGCTGGTAACGCTCGCGCGCGGCCAAACGCGTGACGATGGCACGCCAGTGCTTCGCCACGGCATCGGCGGAATCCCCGATAGCCGGGAAGTGCGCCGTCAGGTCGGCAAACGGATCGTTGCTCGCGCGCGGCAGACTCGCTACGAACCGCGCGAGCCGGCGACGCCCGTCCGGCGCGTCCAGGAGCAGTGAAACGAGGGCAGCGGAGTAGGCGCCATATAGCTTCCGCGACGGCGACTCCAGCAGGTCAGGTCGCTGGCGCAGGAACTCGTCCAACGGTATGACGTTCGAAGTGTGCACCACCGCTCCGAGGCTATCGGCGATCGCTGCCGCATCGCGGTCGGGCGCGATCGCGAGCGTGCCGTCGACAAGCCAGGCCGGCGGCTCGACGTACGGCGTGCCCGCAGGCGTGTTCGGCTCAGCGCGGTACATGATTTCAAGGTAGATCGCACGTAGAAGCTCGCGCTCGATCTCCGGCGTGCTGGCATGAGGCATGACGGTGAGGTCGAGTTGCAACTTCAACCCGAAGCCTGTCTGGCTGAAGTTCAGCCGCGACGGCGGGAGGTCCGGCAGATTTGCTTGCGGATACTGCACATGGAGAACGATCGGCGTTTTCCATTCGTCGGGCTGCTGCAGCACGCCCAGCGCTTTCTTCTTTGTGCGCTCCGCCAGGTCGCACATGCCCGCGCGCAGATGTGCGTCAGGCCCATAGACGATGAACTGACGCGACGCGCTCACGCTCCGTTCGGGCGGCGCGGCTCTCGCCGCCGAAAGGCAGCTGACGGCGACCACTGCAATGAGTAAGCCTGGAAGAGTGCGAGCCATCACGATCCGCATGCGATATAGCCGACCCACCTCCGGAGCGGCGAGGAGGAAATTGGCTCCGCGCCGCCGCGCCTAGCCGTACCGCAACCTCACTGCGATTGACGGGTTCATTCTCGCAAGGACACACACATGAATCTCAAAACTCTCACTCTCATCAGCGGCATCGCTCTCGGCCTGATCGCGGTGCCGGCTGCGGATGCTCAACGTTCCCGCGACGGCCGGACAGGAGGACGTGCGCCGAGTGCCGGAATGCAGCCGGCCATGGCAGACGCATCGCGCTCGCAGCTAGCGGCGCGCAGTGGCGGCCAGTTTCGTGGCGAGCAGAGCCATCGCTGGCGCAATCGCGGCGACGGCGATTGGCGCAACCGTGACCGTGGTGATCGTTGGGGTAACCACAATCACTGGCGGCATCGCCATCATTATCCGAGGTACTACCCGCGCTACTACGGCGGCTTTTACGGTTCCCCATACGGCTACGGCTATCCATTCGGCGGCTACGGATACGGGTACCCATATTTCGGGTCCTCAGCGGCGCTCTATTACTACGGCTATCGCCCTCAGCCTCGGTACGTCTCGACCGGTTCAGTCCGCGGCGGCTCAGTGACTGCCGAGGTGCAGCAGCAACTTGCGCGCGCCGGCTACTACCGTGGCTCTATCGACGGCGTGATGGGCAACGGGACCCGTAGCGCGATCCGCGCCTACGAACGCGCGAACCGGCTCCGGGTTGACGGCCTCATCGACCAGGAACTGCTCTCGTCGATGGGTATCGGGTAAGGCTTTGCTCCACCGGGCGGGTCTGTGGCGTGAGCCGCAGGCCCGCTCTTTTTTGTCGCGCGTGCCGCTAGCGCGGAGTCAGGACCACCAGCTTCGGCTGGAACTCAACCGAGGCGAGCTTCGCGACCGACTTCCGTTCACGCTCCACCACTACCGCCAGGTCGCTGAAGAGCAGGCCGCTATATTGCATCAGCAGCGGATGGACAGGCATTCTGCCGATGGCGCCACCGCGGTTCTTGACCGTGAGCGTGCCGTCCTGAACGGCCATACTGAACGCCGTCGATGTGTAAACCGAGAAGCCGGACATGGAGCGCTCCACCGTCAGCCGACAGAGATCCTGCTCGAACGCGACGACCGCTCGTTCGAAGTTCAAGTAGCTGCTCAACGCCGTCTGTTTACTCTTCAGTGAGTAGCCGAGGTACTGGTTGATCTGCTCGTCGGAGTACCGAAGCTGCGGCGAACCCGGAGTGGTGGTCGCGTTCTCGAGATCGAGGCTGATCTGCACTGGGAGCATCGGCGCTTTCGGCTTCTCGGGCAGATCGGGCGAGCGGATCATCTGCACGATCGCGGCCACCGCGACGGCGGCGAGGATCAGCTTGCTGTAATCGAAGAAGCGCTTCTTCATCAGGGCGCGGCCCGGATCGAACATGGCCTTCACGCGCTTGTGCGTCGCGTTCGGGTCCTCTTCGGTCTGCGGAGCCTTTGCCAGCGCGGAGCGGTCGAGCCGCGCGCCGCAGTCGTGGCAGTAGATGCGCTCCGGCTCGTTCTCGCGCCGGCACTCGGGACAGACGAGCTTGATCATTGTGCCGGCTTCGACGGCTTGCTCTCTGGAGCTTTTGCTGGCGCGGCCGGCGCCGGTGTGCTTCCACCACCCTTGTCGCCGCCGGACGATTTCTCTCCCGAGGTGGAGGCTGGCGCATCTTTCTTCGCCCCCTCTTTGTACGAGTTGCTGCGATAATCCGTGATGTAGAACCCCGAGCCCTTGAAGATCAGGCCGGCGCCAGTGCCGAGCAGCCGTTTGACCTTGCCCTGCCCCCATTCCTCCAGCTGGCAATGCTCTTTCGGGCACTCCGTGAAGTTCGCGTCACGCATCGACTGGAAGACATCGAAGTTCTTCCCGCATTTTTCGCATGAGTATTCGTAAGTGGGCATACGGCGGGGCGGGCGGACGGCGCAAGTGTGGATGAATACAAGCAGAATTCAAGCCGTCCTACTGCAACCAAGACCGGCAAGTAGCCGTAGTCTTGCCGGGGCGGTTTCTTGACTTTGGCCGCGTTCGCCTTTACAACACGCATCCTCAAAATCCATATGTCGCGACTTCATCTCCGTATCTCGAAACTGCTGCTTTGTTCCGCCATGGCGGCAATTCTGGTCGGCTGCGAGGATGAGCCGTATGCCGGCACCCAATACCTTGGCGGCGTCTATGGTCCCGGTGCCGTCTCGTCAGGCGCTCCGCAGGACAGTATCTCCTATTGGGACGGCGACGGCGTTTCCGGTTCGCCCTCCATCAAGATCCGCCTCTCCGAGCAGAAGGCGTACTTCTATAAAGGCGGCGAGCTCGTCGGCGTGTCGCAACTCTCTACCGGCCGCGAAGGCACCAGCACCCCGACCGGCAGCTTCAAGGTCATCCAGAAGAGCAAGGATCACGTCTCGAATCTGTATGGCGACTACGTCGACGCCGACGGCAACGTTGTCGTCCCGAACGTCGGCGTGAAAACGGATCCGAAGCCGCCGGGCACCACTTTCAGAGGCGCACCGATGCCCTATTTCATGCGTGTCGTGGGCGGAGTCGGCCTGCACGCCGGTTACCTGCCGGGCTATGCCGCGTCTCACGGCTGCATCCGCATGCCTGAGTTCATGGCGGAGAACTTCTTCAACGCCGTCTCGAATGGGACGCCGGTGACGATCACGAATTAACAGGCGAGCAGGCAGGCGGCTCTCTGCTTGCACTTCGCAGTCGGCGGTCTGATGATCGCGTTTCCGCCGTCTTGAGGCCATGATCATCGTCACCGAACCAACTGCGACCGAGGAGCAGATCGAGCGCATCATTGCGCGCGTTCACGAGTTCGGCCTTGAAGCGCAGGTGAACCGCGACGGCGCGCGCGTGATTGTCGGCGTCATCGGTCCTGAACCGATGGTGCGCGAGAAGCCACTCGCTGCGATGCCCGGCGTAGAGTCCGTTTTCCCTGCGGCGAAGCCTTACCGGCTTGCTGGTCGTGAGTCCCGCGGCACCGCGTCCACCGTCGATATCTGCGGCCTGAGCATCGGCGCCGAGTCCGCGATCGCGCTCATCTGCGGACCCTGCTCGGTAGAGAGCCGAGAGCGTATGCTGTCGATCGCGCGCACCTTGAAAGACTCCGGCGCGCGGATGCTCCGCGGCGGCGCCTTCAAGCCGCGCACATCGCCCTACAGCTTCCAGGGACTACGCGAGGAAGGGTTGCGTTTCCTCGCGGAGGCGCGCAATGAAACCGGCTTGCCCGTCATCACCGAAGTGATGGACGCGCGCGATCTGCCGGTGGTCGAGCGTTACGCCGACTGCCTCCAAATCGGCGCGCGCAACATGCAAAACTTTTCGCTCCTGCGCGAAGTTGGCCGCAGTCACCTGCCGGTGCTGTTGAAGCGTGGCTTCGGCGCCACCGTGAACGAACTGATCCTGAGCGCCGAATACATCCTCAACGAAGGGAACACGAAGCTGATGCTGTGTGAGCGCGGCATTCGCACCTTCGAGACGGCGACGCGTTACACGCTCGACCTTAGCGCGGTCCCGCTGCTGAAGGCGAAGACGCATCTGCCCATCGTCGTCGACCCGACACACGCCGTCGGACTGCGCGAGTTCATCCCGCAGATGGCAATCGCCTCAATCGCCGCGGGCGCTGATGCCATCATGCTCGAAGTGCACGATTCGCCCGGCTGCGCGAAGAGCGACGGCGAACAGGCGCTGCTTCCGGACACCTTTACGAAATTGGTGCCACGCCTGCGCGCGGTCGCGAATGCGATCGGCCGCGACCTTTAGATTCGCTAGCCGCAGTCGGCGGCGATTGAAGTCGCGCGCAATCTGACGAAGCATTCGCGGTGCAGAATTCCACCGGCAAAGAACTGCTGGCGCGCGTGGCTGAAGCCGAACCGATCGCGCGGCAGCTTCGCGCCCTCGCCTCGGGCGATCGCCCAGTGGCGTTTTCGCATGTCACGGAGCCGGCACAGCCATTTGTCGTCGCGGCGATCGCGCGCGAAGTCGGCAAGACGCTCTGGGTCGTCTGTCCGACTGTCCGCACGCAGGAGTTCCTCTACGAGAGCCTGCTGAATTGGGCGCCCCACGCGTTGTTCCTGCCCGAAGCGGAGTTCGCAGCGGTCGAAAACATCCTGCCGGATCCCGAGATCACTGCCGAGCGGCTCGCGCTCTTAAGCAAAGTGGGTCGCGAAGCAGGGCCGCACATCATCGTCACCACTCGCGCAGCGCTCGATCAGTCAGCCCCAAAGCTGCGCGCGCTGAAATCAGCATCACTGCGGCTGAAGCGCGGCGCCGGTGAGCCGATGGAGAACCTCCTCGCCGCGCTGGGCGATGCCGGCTACGAGCGCGTCGCACAAGTGACCACCCGCGGCCAGTTCGCCGTGCGCGGCGGCATTCTGGATCTCTACTCCTGGCAGGCGCAGCTCCCCGTGCGTGCGGAGTTTTTCGGCGACGAAATCGAGTCGCTGCGCGAGTTCGACATCGATACGCAGACGTCGGTCCGCAATCTGCAATCAATCGATATCCTGGTCGGAGCGGCGGAAGACCAAAGCGGACGCGTGCGCGAGTACATCGGCAAAGAGCACCTGCGAGTCTCGATCGAGCCAGAAGCAGACGACGACGCGGATATCCTGATTAGCGACGCTTCGCTCGTTCCACGCCGTCATTCCGACCGCAGTGAAGCGGAGCGGAACGAAGTGGAGGAATCCCGTGGCGCAACCGGTCAGATAACGCCACGGGATTCTTCGACTCCGCTCCGCTTCGCTCAGAATGACGCCGCGGTAGAAGATTACGCAGGCGCTTTTCACGATGCCGACGTCGGAGAGTTTGCAGTCGGTGACTTCATGCTCGTGGAAGCGAAGCGGACGCAGTTTGCCGCGCGCTTAAACGAATGGAAAGCCGGCGGCTCGCGGGTGCTCATCTACTTCCAAACCGAAGGCGAGATCGAGCGCTTCCGCGAGATCATGGCCGTGGCAGATGGCGCGCTCGAGAACGTCGAGCTCCTGGAAGGCACATTGCCGCGCGGATTCTGCTTTCCCGCCGGCAATCTCGTGGTGCTCTCTGGCGCGGAGCTCTTCGGCCGCTACACCGCGCACGGGCGGCGAAGACTGCAACGCGCGGAGAAGCTCGCGCGCAATCGTGCGCAGATCGACTTCAGCGAACTAACGGAAGGCGATCTCGTCGTGCATCTGGAGCACGGCGTCGGGCGTTTCCAGCAGCTGATGAAGGTGCCGGCCGCGGGCGGCGGCGAGCAGGAAGTGCTCGCGCTCGAATTTGCGGACGAGGCCAAGCTCTACGTGCCGCTCGAGCAGGCGTACCTCGTCTCGCGCTATGTCGGCGTCGGCAAGAAATCACCGCCGCTGAGCTCACTCGCAGATGCAAAATGGGCGCGCGCCAAGAAGACAGCGGTCGCTTCCATCTTCGACTACGCGGGCAAAATGCTGGAGGTGCAAGCGGAGCGCGAGACCCAGATCGGCCATGCGTTTGGGCCCGACACCAAGTGGCAGGCGGAGTTCGAGCATTCGTTTCCCTACCGCGAAACAGTCGACCAGCTGAAAGCGATCGAAGCCACCAAGCGCGACATGGAGCATGCGCGCTCGATGGATCGTCTGATCTGCGGTGATGTCGGCTTCGGCAAAACGGAGGTCGCGATCCGCGCTGCCTTCAAGGCTGTCATGGCCGGCAAGCAGGTGGCGGTGCTCACGCCCACGACCGTGCTCGCACAGCAACACTTCGAGACGTTCCGCCAGCGGATGCTGGATTACCCTGTGCGCGTCGAGATGCTGAGCCGCTTCCGCTCGCACGCCGAGCAGCGGAAAGTGCTGAAGCAGCTCACGGACGGCAGCGTCGACGTGGTCGTCGGCACACATCGCATCATCTCCGGCGATATCGTCTTCAAGGATCTCGGCCTCGTCATCATCGACGAAGAGCAGCGCTTCGGCGTGCTGCACAAAGAGAAATTCAAGGAGCTGTTCAAGCTCGTCGACGTGCTCACGCTCTCGGCCACGCCTATTCCGCGCACGCTCTACCTCTCGCTCGTTGGCGTGAAAGACATGTCGACCATCGAGACGCCGCCGCTCAACCGACTGCCGGTCGAAACCGTCGTGTGCGGCTATGATGAACGGATCATCCGCGATGCGATCAACCGCGAACTGGAGCGGCAAGGGCAAGTCTACTTCCTGCACAACCGCGTGCAGTCGATCGAGAAAATGCGCGACCGCATTGCAGAGCTTTGTCCCGGAGCTCGCGTCGAGTACGGCCACGGCCAGATGGAGGCGGACGAACTCGAAACCGTGATGTCCGGTTTCGTCACCGGAAAAATCGACGTGCTCGTCAGCACGACGATCATCGAGAGCGGCCTCGATATTCCGAACGCGAACACGATCATCATCGATCGCGCGGATCGCTTTGGGCTGGCCGACTTGTACCAGCTGCGCGGCCGCGTCGGTCGCGCCGAGCACAAGGCCTACGCCTACCTCCTGCTCCCGCGCGAAATGATGACGGTCGGCGCCGCACGCAAGCGCATCAACGCCATCAAGCAATACAGCTCGCTCGGCGCAGGCTTCCGCATCGCGATGCGCGACCTCGAGATTCGCGGCGCAGGCAGCATCCTCGGCACGCAGCAGAGCGGGCACATCGTAGCGGTCGGTTTCGATCTCTACTGCCAGCTGCTCAAGCAAGCCGTCGCGCAGCTGAAAGGCGAGAAATTCCGCGCGCGCCTCGAGGTCGATGTGCGACTCGATTTCGTCGCGACGAATGAAGCCGAGTTCGTGCAGGCCGACGCCACCGCGCGAATCCCGGCGTTTATCCCGACGAGCTACATAGGCGATACGACGCTGCGGATTCAGGCGTATCGCACGCTCGCGCAAATCAGCACGCGCGAGCAGTGGGACCGGCTGCGCAAGGACTGGCGCGATCGCTTCGGCAAGTTCCCGCCCGCCGTTGACAATTTGCTTACTTTGACCGACATCAAGCTCGCTGCCGCCAAGGCCGGAGTGAGTCGCGTCGAAGTACGCGATGGCAAGTTGATGCTCACCCGCCACGGGGATTTCATACTTGTGGGAGGAAAATTCCCGCGGTTAAGTCCCAATAAGATCGAACGAAACCTCGCGGAAGTACTCGAACTAACCAGGAAGATTTGATCATGATTCGTCCGCTCTTTGCCGCCGGGGTCGCGACCGTCGCCCTGCTCTCTTCGCCACTCTGCCGGGCCGCATTGGCTCAGGCGCGAGAGCCCGCTCAGGACCGCGGGCCTGAGGTGATCGACGGTATCGCGGCGGTCGTAAACGGCGAGGTGATCACCCACTCGCAGGTCCGCGGAGTCGTCGGCCCGCGTGAGCGGATGCTGCGTTCGCAACTACGCGGTGAGGAACTCGCGAAGCAGGTCAAGGAAGCGCGCGAGGCTGCGCTGAAGGATTTGATCGACCGCCAGCTGATCGTGCAGGCGTTCCGCGAGGAGAAGCTTTCGCTGCCGGACCACTTCGTCGAGCAGCGTATGAACGACATCATCCGCGAAAATTTCGGCGGAGATCGCGCGACGTTTGTCAAAACGCTGCAGGCGCAGAACTATTCGCTGGGCGAGTTCAAGAAGATGGAGCTCGAGAAGATCATCGTCGCGGCGATGCGCGGCAAGAACGTCAAGCCGGTAGTCGCCACGTCGCCGGTGAAGGTCGACGAGTACTACCGCAAACATCGCGAGGAATTCACGAGCAAAGAGGAAGTGAAGCTACGGATGATCATGATCCCGAGCCGCGCTTCGCAAGGGAACGCCGCCGCGCAGAAGGCGCTCGCGGAAGAGATCCTCGGCAAGCTTGCCGGTGGAGCTGATTTCGAGCGCATGGCACAGATGTACTCGGAAGACAGCACTCGAGATGTGGGCGGCGACTGGGGCTGGATCGAGCGGAAAACCCTCGCTGGGCCGCTTGAGAAAGTGGCGTTCAGCCTTCGGACGGGGAAGATCAGCAGCCTGGTCGAGCTCGGCGGAAACTTCTACATCCTGCGTGTCGATGAACGGCGCGGCGGCGTGACAAAACCGATCGCGGAAGTGCGCGCCGACATCGAGAAGAAGCTCCAGCAGGAAGAAGCGCAGCGGCTGCAGGACAACTGGCTTGCCACGCTTCGCCAGAAGGCGCACATCCGCACCTTCTAGGTCGCGGCTGCGCGCGCGAGTCGCAGCGCAAGACTTGCTCGTGTCGCCGGAGTTGCTGACAATGCGCGATGCGCCCGCACATCGGCATCACTCTCGGTGATCCAGCAGGCATCGGACCGGAGGTCGTCGACGAAGCGCTCAAGTCCGGACGCGTCCCGGATTCAGCGGACTACCGCGTAATCGGCGAATACCCGCTGTGCACGCTGGGGCAGCCGACACCGGAGACAGCGCGCGCTGCGGCTGCGGCTCTCGAGGAAGCTGTTGATCTGGCCAGGCGCGGCGTGATCGACGCAGTGGTCACCGGGCCGATTCATAAAGCGCGCATGTACGACATCGGTTTCCGTTTCCCAGGGCAAACCGAGTTCTTTGCTGAGCGCACTGGAACCGCGAATTACGCGATGCTCCTGACCGGTGGGCGGCTGACTGTCGCGCTCGTCACGACGCATATCGCGTTGCGGCGCATCGTCGAGTTGCTGTCGGAGGATGAGATCGTTCGTGTTGGTCTGCTGCTCGCGGCCTTTCTCGGCCGTCGTGGCCACGCTCACCCGCGCATTGCAGTTGCCGGACTGAATCCGCACGCAGGCGAATCCGGCGCGCTCGGGACAGAGGAAATCCTCACGATCCAGCCTGCGGTTGAAGAACTGCAACGCACGTGCGGCAACGACGCCACGTTCGCCGGCCCCTTCTCGCCCGACACCATTTTCAATCGCGCCGTGAACGGCGAATTCGATGCGGTGCTTTGCATGTATCACGACCAAGGATTGATCCCGCTGAAGCTGCACGCCTTCGATGAAGGCGTGAATGTCACGATAGGCCTGCCGTTCCCGCGCACGAGCCCCGACCACGGCACAGCTTTCGAAATCGCGGGCAAACGTGTCGCGCGGCCCGACAGTATGATCGCCGCCATGCGCCTGGCGGCCGAGCTGGTGGCACGATGATCACCGCGGCGAAATACGCGGCCGTCTTCAAGCTCGGCCTGCAGAACACGTTCGTTTACCGCTGGAATTACGTCCTTCGCGCCGTCTTCGGATTGATCCCGCTCGCCGGCACCGTGTTTCTCTGGCGCGCGGTCTTCGCTGAAAAAGGCGGCGGCATGCAGGGCTACACCTACGGCTCGATGGTCTACTACTACCTGCTGATGATCCTCGTCTCGAACCTCGTCACTCCAACGGAAGACGAGTGGCAGATCGCCGCCGACATCCGCGAAGGCCAGATCAACTCGTTCCTGACCAAGCCGCTCAGCTATCTCGCCTACCGCTTCTGCATCTTTCTCAGCGGCCGGCTCGTCTACACCATCGTCACCATTCTACCGATCGCGCTCATCTTCTTCTATTTCCGCGACTACGTCCGCCTGCCCTCGGAGCTCTCGACCTACTTCTTCGCTTTCGTGTCGCTGGTCATGTCGGGGCTCATCCAGTTCTTCATCTCTTACAGCGTCTCGATGATGGCGTTCTGGATCCTCGAGATCTCGACCGTCGTATTCATCGTCTATTCGTTCGAATACTTCCTCGGCGGTCAAATGTTCCCGATCGACCTGATGCCCGCCGGCTTTCAAGCCGTGATGAAGTGGCTGCCGTTCTACTACGAGTTGTTTTGCCCGATCGCCATCTTCCTCGAGCGGCTAGAAGGCGCCGAGATGTTCCAAGCGCTCGCCATCCAGACTTTTTGGCTGGTCGCGCTTTGGGCGTTCGCGCGCTTCATGTGGAAGCGCGGCTTGAGTCATTACCAGGCCGTCGGCGGATAGGCGGCGCGCGGGGCGGATCGAACTCGCGCGATCAGCAGAGCGCCCAGGAAGAACAGCACCGCGCTGTAGCCGAATGCCACGCCGGTTCCGAAGGCCGACCAAAGCACGCCGACGATCACGCTGGAGATGAAATCGCCGATGCCGTTCACGGTGGCGAGTACACCGAATGCCATTCCATGGTGACTTTCGTCGACGAGCTCGGCGCATAATGAGTCCTCGAGGGTTTCCTCCATCGCAATGTAGACGCCGCCCACGACGAACACCGCGGCCATGGACCAGATGCTGACCGGCAGGACGATGATGAGGACCGTCATCACCCCCGCGAGCGAATAGCCACCCGCCAGCAGCAGGTTCTTCGGATACCGGTCGCCCAGCCAGCCGGCGACTAACGAGAAGCTGGCGTAGAAGACGTTGTGCAGGACGTAGAGCATCACAGCCACGCTCGCGGCTCGTGCAGCACCGAGCGTCGGCGTGAGCTTCTGCGTAGCCAGCAGGATCAACATCGTGTGCGCGAAATCGCCCGCGCCGAACAGCGACACGCCAACGAGGAACTTGCGGTATTGTGCCGGTAGAAGGCGCAGCCGTTCGCCGAAGGAGATGTGTTTCACCGGGACGCGCTCGCGCTCCTGGACGAGGAACGCGATCACAGCCGCCGCGAGCAACCCTGGCACGAGCGTCCAGGCGAAGAGCGTGCGGTAGTTATGCTGAGTCGCCTCCAGGATGAACAAAGCGCTCAGCGGTCCGATGATCGCGCCGACCGTATCCATCGCGCGCTCCAGTCCGAAGGCTCGCGCGTATTCCGAACGGT
This sequence comes from uncultured Chthoniobacterales bacterium, assembly GCA_902805675.1. Taxonomy (GTDB): domain Bacteria; phylum Verrucomicrobiota; class Verrucomicrobiia; order Chthoniobacterales; family UBA10450; genus JACCTI01. The sequence goes on from CADCTA010000086.1 coordinate 65,063, forward strand.
GAACCGCGCCGGCGAGCAATGCCTTCCGCACCGGCGTGCGAATGCCGCGGCCCAGCCAGGCGCTGGCTCGTGCGAGCAGCACATGCCACGCGTTCGTCGCGAGGCCGAAGGCTGCCGTGCCGAGCGCTGTCGCAATATAGCCGGCAACTGCGATCGGTTTCCGGCGCTCGAGCTTGTCGGTGTAATAGCCGGAGGCCAGCTTCGCGAAACTCGCAAGGCCATCGGAGACGCCTTCGATGATCCCAAGCCACACCGCCGCGACGCCGAGGCTCGCGAGAAACGCCGGCATCGCAGCGCTCGCAATCTCGTGCGACCAATCGCTGAAGAGCGATGCGAGTCCGACGCCAAGGACCGTCCGATTGAGCCAGCGCGTCTTCCCCGCGGTCATCCTGAGCGTAGCGTAGCGAAGTCGCAGGATCCCGTGAAGTCACCGGTGAGGACTGCCACGGGATTCCTCGACTTCGCTCGGAATGACAGCATTGCCTACTGCGTCGGCAGGCCAGCTTCGTTCCAGGCCCGCATGCCGCCGGCGAGCGACCGCACATTCGTGTACCCCATCTTCTGCAGATTATCGGCCACGAGCGCGGACCGGCTTCCGCCGCCGCAGTAGCAGATGATCGGTTGGCTGAGATCCGGCACCTCATCTTCGATCTCGACCTCGATGACGCCTTTGCTGAGATGCGTCGCGCCAGCCGCGTGACCCTGTCGGAATTCCGCTTCCTCACGGACGTCAACCAACACGGCCTCGCCGCGCTGAGTCTGCTGGTGCGCTTCCTCAGCTGGGATCTCTGTGATCCGCTGTTTCACGTCCGCGACAAGCTTCTGAAACCGATTCGGCTGCGTCATTTTTCCAGCGTCAGCGGCAGGACGAAAAAGTCAAAGCCGCGGGCCAACTCCCGTTACTCGCCGCGGCCGCCGATTTGCCCGATCGACGGACGTCGAAGGCGATACCGAGTAAGAGCAGCGCGACCGCCACGATGTAGATGCGCCTCCTGCTGCGGCGGCTTGGCGGCGGTGCGGGCATTAGATACTATGACGGGAGAAACGCGTGCGACGTTACATCGAGATCTACAGCATCATGCTGCGCAACTCGCTCATCCGCGAGATGAGCTTCAAGGCGAACTTCGTCTTGTGGATGCTGGTCGAGGTCCTCTGGTTCTGCGGCCAGATCGTCTTCTTCAGTATCATCTTCGGCAATGTCGACCGGATCGGCGATTGGTCGAAGTGGGAGGTCGTATTGCTGGTGGGCACGCACCAGATCAGTGCGCAGCTTTTCCAGGCGTTCTTCTTCATGAACGTGTCGAACATTCCGGAGCTGGTGCGGACCGGGAAACTCGACACGCTTCTCGCGTTGCCGATCGACAGTCAGTTTGCGGTTTCGACCAAGCAATTTGGTCTCGATAGCGTGCTGAATGCGCTGCTCGGCGGCGTGGTGGTGATCGTCTCGCTGGCGCATCTCGACATCGTGCCCAGTGTCGTCTCCGTGCTGCTCTACATGGTGGCGCTCGCGTTCGGCGTCGCCATCCACTACGCGATCATGCTCGCCCTGGCGGCAGTCAGCTTCTGGATCGTCCGCGCGCAGGGGTTGGTCTATGGCTACTTTAATTTTCTCCAGATCGCGCGCTACCCGGATGCGATCTTCCCGCGCGCCTTCCGTTTCATCTTCGGCTGGATCGTGCCGGTAATCATCGTGGCCAACATCCCGGCCCGGCTCCTCGTGAAGCCGCTCGACAACCCGATGTGGCTCATGCTTCACCTCACCATCGCGGGCTCCGCGGCGTTGCTGATCTCGCGGCTTTTCTGGCGTTTTGCGCTGAGACGTTACTCCAGCGCAAGCTCATGAATGCCAGCTAGAAACGCGCAGCAACATACCCGGTTTTCACGGGTAAATCTGTTGTTGCGCCTCTGGGCAAATGCCCTTAATTAAGCCTCCGCTCGCGCCCGGACCTTAGGCGCTTTTGATTTTTATATGGCCAGTTCCACGAAGAAGACGGCTTCCGCAAAAGCCACCAAGAAGACTGCTCCGCCGAAAGCCGCCAAGCCCGCTGCGGCCAAGCCTGCAGCTGCTAAGGCCGCTCCGGCAAAGAAGGTTTCTGCGCCGGCAGAGAACCCTCGCGCGACTCCGACGGTGTCGCAAAGCATCCTTGGCAACAACCACAAGGAGCAGAATCTGGATCCTTTCACCAAGGGCCAGCGCGAGAAGCTCCTCTTCCTCCGCGACGCGATGGTCGACTCGATGGCCGGTGTCGCGCAGGACACACTCCGCTCGCGCGCCGAAGGCAGTGAGGCTTCCGCTTTTGGCATGCACCAGGCAGACGCGGGCAGCGACGCATACGATCGCGACTTTGCCCTCAGCCTCCTTTCGCAGGAACAGGATGCGCTTTACGAGATCGACCAGGCGTTGAAGCGCATCGACCTCGGCACCTACGGCGTCTGCGAGATGTCTGGAAAACCAATCCCACATGCCCGCCTCGAGGCGATCCCGTTCGCGCGATTCACGGTCGAGTGCCAGTCGCAGCTCGAGAAGCAGAATAAGGCGTCGCGCGTTCGTCAATCGGTCACCTCTCTGTTCGGCCTGACCGACGATGAAGGTGGCGAGGGCGAGGAAGAAGAGTCAAAGAGCGATCGCGACGACGCGAAAGACTAAAGATTATGCCGCAGGAAATTATCACCCTCGAATGCACGGAAGCGAAGGCGCTCGGCAAACCAGTCTCGCGCTACATGAGCACGCGGAATAAGAAGAGCCCGCGCACGCCAAATCGGCTCGAAAAAAAGAAGTATAATCCTTTCCTCAAGCGGCATACGCTGCACCGCGAAACCCGCTAACCAGCCATGCAACCGAAGACCGCCAAACGCCGCTCCGCATTCCGTCGCGCCAACCGCACGATGCCGCGGCGCCGTATCGACATCGCCACTGAAGCGATCGACTACAAGAATCCCGACCTGCTGAAGAAGTTCGTCACCGAGAGCGGCAAGATCCTGCCGCGTCGAGTTACCGGCATGCCGGCGCACATGCACCGTAAGATCACGCGCGAGATCAAGCGCAGCCGGTCGGTGCTGTTGATGAAGTAGCTCGCGCGTCGAGCAGACCGCACGCGCCTGTCGGCGCTCGTCCGCAGCCAGCGTCCGAGCGCGCCACGGTTGCTCCTAGCCTCGGCGGCTTGCACCACAGTCGCGCTCGCTAGGCACGTGCGTCGCTCCTGGCAATCGCAAGCGCGAGCAGAGCTTGACGCGCGCTAGGCCTTCCGCGTGCGCTCGCCCTGCTCGATCAACTTCCAGAACTCTCGGTTCTTCCCAAGCTGATCGTCCTCCGCCATCGGGAGTTTGCTGCGGAAGAGGAAGTCGCGAAACGTGTTCTTGTGCAGCACGCGGTGCACGGTCACGCCTTCCGGCGAGCGCTCGAAGTAGATGCGGTAATCCTTCGCGCGATACCGGTATAGCTTCTTCCCCTCACGCTCGATGGTGCCGAACTTGCGCGCGTCGAGATTGTCGAGATCGGTCGGCAGGATCTGGAACTCAGCGAGCAGATCGAGCTGCAGAGTCTTGGGAAGGGCAGACATCTCCGCGGCACTCAGCTCGTTGAAGATGATCTGGAACATCCGGCTCACACATACACGCGCGTCACCCGGCTGCCAATGCCGGTGAAAACCTCCCACGGGATCGTCCCCGCCTTGTCGGCTATTTCGAAGGCGGTGATCTCCTCGTCGCCTTGTCGACCAATTACGACCACCTCATCACCGGCTTCGACACCTGCCACGTCTGTGACATCGACGTTCGTCAGATCCATCGTGACGCGGCCGACGATCGGGCAACGCTGACCGCGCACGAGCACAGCGGCGTCGCGGCCGGAAATAGAACGCAGCAAGCCGTCCGCGTAGCCAATGCTCAAAGTCGCGATCCTGCTGCGCCGTCGGGTGGTGAAAGTGCGGCCGTAGCTGACGGACGTTCCCGCCGCGAGCTCACGCACGAGCGCAATCCGCGCCTTCAACGTCATCGCAGGGCGCAGCAGACGCTGCTGCTCGCGAATCGGCGAGACACCATAGAGCATCAGGCCGGCGCGAATAAAATCGTAGGAAGCGTCGCCGAAGGAGATGACGCCGGCGCTGGGCAACGCGTGGACTGCATACGCGCCGGGAACCTCGCTGCGGATGCGCGCGAGCAACGTCGCAAAGCGCGACAACTGCTCGCCCGTGTAGGCAGCGTCGTCATCCGCCGACGGCAGATGCGTCGACACGCTATGGATCGCGACGTTCGGCATCGCGGCGATGGCTTTGATCGCAGGCAGCGCCTCCGCTTCGATGATCCCCATGCGGCCCATACCGGTATCGATTTTGCAATTCAACTGCACCGGCGTGCCGGTTGCGACGCGGCTAAACTCGAGCGCTTCCTCCGCGCTGGAAATGGAAGGGATGAAGCCATGCCGCGTGATCTCTGCCCGCTCAGACGGCAGCGCGGGACCCATGATCAACACCGGATGTGGCACGGCCGAGCGTGCTTCGATTCCCTCCTTCAAGTTCGCGACGCCGAACAGTTCAGCCTCGCTCGCGAGCGCCTGCGCGACAGCGGTGAGTCCGTGACCGTAGCCATTGGCCTTGATCACGGCGAGGAGCGAAGCCCCAGGCCCGGCGAGCTTTCGCGCGGTCGCCGCATTATGCCGCAAGGCGTCTAGGTTGATCTCGGCCCAACAGCGGCCCGGGTCGGTGTTGTTCATGAGGTAACGTGCGCCGGCGAGGTTGGATATGTGATGTGCGGCTCCCGCAGATAGATCGGTTCGAGGGGCGGCGCTGTCAGCGTGTCCGGCACCTCGCGCGCGATCTCGGTGAGCACCCGAGCTGATGGATACGAAAGAACAGCACCGGGCGCGTCAGCTATCTGCTGGGATGCGAACACCGGATGCGCGCTTCCGTTGAGGCGGGCCCGCAGTTCCTCCTGTGTGTAAAGCAGCGGCCCTTCCGCGCAGTTGCGCTCGCTGATCTGAGCGAAGAAGAACGACTGGCGCCGCGCATCACCCACTACGCTGTATTCGCCAGCTTCCGTTTCGAACGCTCGCACCGACGACAGTCCGCACAAGCGTGCGCCAGTGGCCGCTGCCAGCCCACTCGCCGTCGCGATCGCGATGCGCGTACCTGCGTATGAACCTGGACCGAGTCCTACGACGATCAACTCCGGACTGCCAAAGCGTCGCAGAGTTTGCTCCAGATTCTCGAAGAACAGACCGGAATGCTTTCGATCGTTTGCAAAAGCGATGTCGAACACTTCGCCAGACCGTGCAGACCACGCGATCGACCCGCACCCGGTCGATAAATCGATGCCGAGGATTTTCATGCGTGCTCAAGGCCGCGGATCGCACGTGCGCTTTCGGTCTGCACCTCGAGGGAAATCCAGCGCGTGCCGACGGGCAGCAGCTCCGGGAAGCGATCTGCCCATTCGATGATGCAGACGCCGTCGCCGAACAGATATTCGTCGAACCCAAGCCGCGCCACTTCGTCGGCACTCTCCAGCCGGTAAAAGTCGAAGTGGTAAACCGGCAGTCGGCCGCCGGAGTATTCGTGAATCAACGTAAAGGTGGGGCTGGTAACCTGATCGTTGCTCCGCAGCTCCGCGACGAAACCTTTGACGAACTGCGTCTTACCCGCGCCTAAGTCGCCCGTCAGCGCGATGACGTCACCTTTGTTCGAGCCGCGCGCGCACGCGGCGCCGGCTGCCGTCGTTCCTTCCGGGCTATCGGAAATGAACATAGCCGCACGGGATCTTGCGCACTCCGGACTTCGCTTTGCGCGTCAGCCGACCGATGCGCGTGAGGGCCAGCTTTCCGAATTTGCGATGCCACCGGCGCTGCAGTTCAGCGGCCTCAGCGGCCGGAACGGCGAAGAGCAACTCGTAGTCTTCGCCGTCGCTGATTGCCTGTTCGATCGAGCAACCGTGGTGACGTGGCAGCGCGGCTTCATCGACCTCGAAATCGACACGGCTCGCCGCGGCAAGCCGCGGGAGATCGGTGCCAAGCCCGTCGCTCAGGTCCATCATGGCGGAGACCGTCGCGTTCTCCGTCAGCCAACGCGACTCCGCGACGCGTGGCGTGAAGCTCAGATGCCGGCCGCCTAACGAGCCGCCGAGTCGCCCGGTCACGAACAGTTCATCGCCGGGCTTGCCGCCAGCGCGACCCACCCAGCGATCGGCTTCGACGACGCCCGACATGCTGACTGAGATGGCAAGCGCACCAGTCGTTCGGCTGGTTTCACCGCCGACGATCGCCACCCCAAATGCCGCCGCGGCTTTATTCAGGCCACGGTAGAGTTGTCGCACCCACGCTGCTGTGGTTTCGGCCGGTGCGATCAGAGTCACGAGCGCCGTTTCCGGTAATGCCGACATGGCCGCGAAGTCGCTCAGCGGTCGCGCCATGGCCTTCCAGCCGACGGCCGCAGGTTTCGCCGCGCCAGTGAAGTGAACTCCTTCGACGACACAGTCCGTTTTCAGGACGAGCAACTTCTGCCCGGCCCCGAGCCGCACCAGCGCGCAGTCATCGCCTGGACCGAGGATCACCGAGTTGTTGCGCGGGAGTCGCGCGGTGATCTGGGCAAGCACACGATCCTCGCCCAGGTCGCCAAGGGACGACTCCGTCCGGTTGGCGGACTTCCGGGGGCTCATTGCTGGAACAAGTCAGGAAATGCGAGCGCGGTGAGGGTAAGCGAATTGAACAGGGCGTGCATCGCCATCGGCACCAGGATCGATCCGCTCCACTCGAAGGCCACGGTGAAGCAGGCCCCGAGCACGAACAAAGGCGCGGCGGACGGCACATGCGCGTGCACGGCAGCGAAGAGGAGCGAGTTCGCCGCGAGGCCGACCGACCGGCCGAGGTAGCGACGGATGACTCCATACAAAAAGAAGCGGAAGACGAACTCCTCGACCATGGGCGCAATGGCCACGGCCAGGACGATGATCAGCACGCGTTGCTGGATTGTTTGCGATTCGTTGAACAGCTCGACGATTCCCTGCCTGCTCGAATCGCCACCGAGAAAGCGGCGCGTGGCGAGGTCAGCGAGAAAGATCAGGGGGTAGGAAGCGAAGAGAAGAATGCCCCCCGTTACCAGGGTCCGCCAGAAGCCGACCTTCGAGAATCCCGCTAACGAGTCCACACTGATCCGCCGCAGCTTCAGAAACGCAGCCACGAATACGAGCAGGCCAACCGAGATGAGCGCGTTCGCGATCAAGTCCTGAGTGCGCAGCACCATCTTGCCCGCCTGCGATGTGGCGGCGGCAGCGTTCAGGGCAAAGAGGGTAGCAAGCGCAGTAGCGAGTGCTGCTTCGGGAAGGCCAAAGGATTTTGGTTCTTCGCCCTCCGGCGGCGCCGCGCTGCGGGCCGCGATTTGCCGGAGCAAAGAGATGTAGATGTAAACGCCCGCGACCAGCAACAGCGCATTGAATACAGCGGCGATTACCGTCAGGAGGCCGCTCACAAGTAAAATGCCGAACCCCTACGGCGCGTAGTAGCTCGGCAGGAAGTAAGCGCGGCCGGTTTCGAGCTGCGGCATCAACTGTTTCGGCAAGGTGATTTCTACCTTCTTCGAGCTGCCCGTCTGGCCAAGCGCCCGGAAGAAGCGGCCGAGGTTGTTTGGCGGATCGTACTTCACTACCGCGGCGTAAGGGGCGTTACCCAGCCCCTTCGCCTTCGCGAATGCGTCCTCGATGTGGCCGAGTTCGTCGATCAGCTTACTGGCATGGGCATCGCGCCCGGAGAGGATGCGGCCATCCGCCACGGTGTTGCGCAAATCGTCGGCGACCAGCTTTCGCTCCTTTGCCACGATGCCGAGAAACTTGTCATACGTGCCCATCACGAAACCCTGCACGTATTCGCGCTCCTCCGGGCTCATCGGACGGGCGCCATTCAGCATGTCCTTGAACTTGCCGCTTTTGAACACGACGGACGCGAGCCCGACCTTGTTGAAGAGCTGCTCGTAATTCAGCGTCTGGATGATTACGCCGATGCTGCCGGTGATCGTGGTGTCGCTCGCCATCAGGTGCCGCGCACCGCAAGCGACGTAGTAGCCGCCTGACGCGGCCACCGAGCCCATATGCACGATGACCGGCTTCTTCTCGTTCGTCTTCACGACAGCGTTGTAAATGGTGTCGGAAGCGGTGACTTCACCACCGGGTGAGTCGATCTCCAGCACGACGGCGCGCACATCGTCGTCCTCGCGAGCCTGCTCGAGCGCGATCCGGAGATCGTCAACCATCGAATCACCGACATTGCCCTCCATGGACGAGCTGATCAGGCCGCGCAGCGGGATGACGACGATCTTTTCATCGCTGCCCCTGACCGCGGCGTCGAGCGTGACCTCGCGGAAACGGGGCAGCGCGTCCTGCTCGACCGAAGCGCCCGCGAGGCGGCTGAAAGTCGTCGCTGCCAGGATGAAGTTGACCACCACGCTCGCGCAGAGGGCAACAAAGAGGAAAATGCTAAGGCACCCTAGCTTCCGGTCATTCGCCATCGTGGGATGCAATTAGGTGGAGAACAGGCGGAGGCACAAGCGGTTTTGGGGGATAGGGAAAATCCGTAAACAGCCAAACAGCGCGCGAACAACAGAGGGGTGGCGCACGTTCTGCTTTTCTAACAATTATGAACAGCACCGGTCACCTTCCACTAAGTGACTCAGCCGTACGTCCGCTGGGGAAAGCCAAACGAGGCCGGCCGCGCAAGAGCGCGGCGATCGTTCCGGCTGCAGCCCCAGTCGTGCGCGAGCAGGCCGCAGTCGGCACGCTCACCCGCACGAAAAGTCTGCTTCTCGCCGCACTGAAGGTGTGGGAGTTGAAGCAGCGCGGAATGGGCTGAGCGCTTTACAATTCTAAGACTTCGGCTCCGCGCGGACGTAAATGTCGCGCGGCGCTTTGTTGAAGTATTTGAAGAGGGCTGGGCAGAGCCAGCCTTCCATCTGATATTTCTCCGAGTAGTACCAGTTGCCGCCTGATTCCTCGCGGCGCCACTCGAGCTTCACCTCGTGGCCGGGGAACGGCGACGCGCTAAAGATGGCCTTCCAGCCGCGCTCCGCGTGCGGAATATCAGCAACCAGCTTGTCGATCATCTTGTCGATGCCGGCGATGAACGGCTCGCGCGACAACCCAACCGCCGGGTCGTCGAAAACCCACATGCCGTTGTGCCGGTAAGGCGCGATGACCATCAGCGAGTTTGAGGATGCTACGCTCACCTCTCTGGCATCGCTACTCAGCGCGATGCTGGCTGCGATAAACACACATGCGACACCGATGAACCACCCGCGCCCGCGGAGAGCGGAACGCGGGATGGTTCGCATCGTCGACAGCTGGAAACCGGCTGGCTTACTGCAGGTTGTAGATCTCAACCACGCCAACGCCGCTCGGCTGCTGATCTTTGCCGCGAACGATCGCGGTGTGAGGACCGGCCGTGAGCGAGGGCATCAGCATCGCAGATTCTCTTGAATCCGACGGCGCGAGGCCCGCTTGCTGGATCTCGGCGGCATTGGGCGATTGCTGCCAATCGTCGTTCGCCGTCGATGTCCCGTTCGCGTCCACGATCTCCAGCGTTGTATCGCTGAGGGCGTTGGGCAGCTGCGATTGCAGCGACGGCCCGATCGCACGCACGACCACTCTGGTTGCACCCGCGCCGGATGGGCCAGCGATGAATCCGCCGATCAGAGCGTTATCACCCGGCTCAACGAAGGCGCGCGCGCTCAGGTTTCGCAGCGTGGAGCCCGCGCCTGTGTCGAGATCATAGATCTCGACGAGGCCGATGCCCTGTTCGCCGTTCTTCCCTTGCAGGATCGTGGTGTAGCTACCCGGATTCAGCGTCATGACGATGGCTGACTCGCGGCTATCAGTCGGCGCCAGATTCGTGGCCTGCACGTCGGCTTCGTTCGCCTGCCAATCGTCGTTCGCCGCGATCGGGGTGGGATTGCCTCCCTGATACACTTCCAGAGTCGGATCGCTCATTCTGCCCTGCACCGGAACGCCGCCGGATTGGAGTGAAGGCCCGATCGCTCGCACAATTACCCGCTTCGGCGCATCTCTGAGGATGAAACCACCAAAGAGCACATTATCGCCAGTCTGCACGCGAGCACGCGCCGCGATGTTCTGCAGTCGTGCCGGTGGCAACACGCCAGGTGCCACGTCGGCATTGACGACGTTGCTGACGGGGCTCTGCGCCGTGACGGACCCGAAGGTGTAGGTCGAACGCACCCGGTAGCAGTAGCTGCCGGTGGAGCGACCCGAGACAGTCGCGGACGTGCCGGCGGTGCTGGCAATGTCTCTCCAGTTCTCATTCTGCAGCCGGATATCATCGATGTACCAGCCGAGCGGCGACGAGCCCGCGCGATTGTCCGGCCCGACCGCATAGCGGAAGCGGAGGTTGACGGTCTTGCCTTGGAAGGCAGTCATATCCACCTCGCGTGAAAAGAGCGGTTCGGTGGCAAAGAACTCTCCCGCGAACGGGGCGAGATCGGAGCGCTGATTCGTATACACAGGAGCCCAGTTCGTGCCGCCGTCTTCCGAGACTTCCACGAAGACCGCATCGTCACCCTCGTTGACGTTCCAGTCGCGGAAGGTCAATTTTGTCGAACCTGCCGAAGGCATCGCGATGGCAGTTTTGTAGGTCAGGATCGCGGACGCATCCTTGGCATTCTCGGCCGCGCGAGCGCGGAAGGTCGTGCTGTTGTGCATCGGCTTCTCCGTCGAGCTTTGCCATGTGAACCCGGAATACCCGGGTGTCATGCTGACAGTCCACTGCGTCAGGCCGGCCTGCGCGTTGTCGAATACGAGAGGACCGCACGAGGTCGTGGACTCCTGCAGGGTATCTGGACCACTCGCGCCCGCCGGACGCGTCCAGTTCAACGTGTAGGAGCCGTTCGTATCGGGCTTCTCATAATCGCTGCCGATCGAGATCACCGGCGCCTCGAGCACCGGGCAATTGTAGAGCCGGATGTTATCCACATACCAGCCATCGACGCCATTGCAGCCATCCTGGCTCCAGGTGAACCGAATCTTCACCTTGTCGCCCGGCGAGACCATCTCGGCCAGGTTCATTACGGTGGTGCCCCATGATCCGCCTTGCTCGCCGGTGTTGGTGCCGTTCCAGGCGAACTCACCCGCATTCGGGTTGGTGTTGTTGCCGACCGGCGGCGGATCGGCGAACTGCGCGTTAGGCGCGTTGAAGACGTATTGATCCTGCGGCACGAGCTCGTACGTCTTGCCGCCGTCCCTGCTGATCTCGACCTGCCCGCCGTCAAAGGTCAACTCAGTCGCAACATAATGGTCGAAGCTCAGGTGCGTGCCATCCGCGCCCGCAGGAATCGTGATTTCCGGGCTCTCGATCGTGTGCTGGCCGGAATACTCGCCGCCAGGCGTGCAGGTGCCGCCACCTTCCTCTCCGATAGGCGCATTACGCGCAAAAACTGCTGAGCCCGAGCGCCCAGCCGGCAGATCGGCGCGGACCTTGAACAAGCGGGTGTTCGCCTTCGATGCGTCTTCCCAGTCTTCAAACACGCCTTTGCTTGTCTTCGTCCAGCCATCCTCGCCCGATTCCCAATCTTCCGTAAAGATATCGGAAGGGCCGTCGCAGATCGGAGCTGGGTCTGGCGAGAGTAGCTTCGCAAATTTGCAAGGGACCTGTTGACTCATCTCGACCGCTGCAGTGGCGGCGGCGAGTTGCGCGCAATCGTCCGCGGTGATCGTCTCGCCGGGCACGGGGACGCCTCCCGCGTTGAAACCATTCAGCGCCTGGCCGGTCAGATCCGTGCACGATCGCTTCAACGCATTCTCGTGGTCGGTGAAGTTGCTCGTCCGCGTTTGATACATCGTGGAAGCGCGGAAGTAGATGTGGACAGCCTTCACGAAACCGATGCCGGTCACGGTCTTGCCGTTAAACGTTCCGGCGGCTTGCCCGATCGTTTTGTCCTCTTTTTTGAACTTGGTTCCGTCCACCAGCAGCGCGAAAGCCTGGTTAGGCACGCCGGAGTTGACATGCACGCCGCCGCCATCGCTTGAATCGCAATGATAGATCGACGAGGAAACCTTATCCGGGTTCCCGTACTCCGTCGGGTCGTACATGTTGCGCAAAATGCCGAGCGCCGGCTGGTTGATTCCCTGGGAGTCTTCGCCGATCTGCCAGCGCTGACCTGCTGGCCGCGGCTGCGCGTTGTTCGCGCCGCCCTCGGCGTCGAAGCCGTTGTGGATGTCGACCACTTCGCCCCAAACGTCGGAATACGACTCGTTCAGCGCGCCTGACTGATACGAATAGATCAGGTCGTGCGTGAACTGCGTGTAGGCGTGGCCCCACTCATGCGCCACCACGTCATCGCCATCGATCTCCGGGCAATAGTTGGTGGCCTGGCCGTTCCAGTAGGCGTTCGGGCACTGGTCGTTCACCAGGTAAACGCTCCGCATCGGAATGCCTTTGCCGTCGTAAGAGTCACGTCCGAAGGCTGAGGAGAAGAAATTGTAAACGTTTCCGGCGTAGTGATAGAGGTTCGACGTTGGCGTGAGAACGTTGGGCGGCGGCACCGCATCGCCCTCCTTGTGCACCACGAAACTGTTCGGGTTTTTCGGATCGTATTGCGGCGTATAGACGATGCGGTTCAAGGCATGATGACGCAGCGGAATGCGGTTCAAGACCGCGCCGTTCTGCGCATCGATCCAGATCTGCTCGTGCAGCTCGGGCGAGGTCACTTCCACGCCGTAGGCGAGCACGTTGCGGATGGGGAAGCCCTCCAGCAGACCGAGCGCGTAGATGCTCAGGTCGACTTTGCCGGGCTGCGCGTTGGCCGCGCCCTGTTTCCGGGCGACGGCCAATGCCGTCTCGATTGCGCGGCCCTGATTCAAAGCGGGGATGGTGCTGAGCGAAACGCCCGGCACAAACTTCCCGTTCACCGCGGTAATGCCCTCGCCGTTCATGTGCACGACGACCTGCGCGCCGAACACCGGCAGGCCTTGGTAGAACTGGTTCATCTTTACGTGCGTCATGCCGACGGAATCTGTCTCGGTACGAGCAACCTGCAGATCGCTGCCCGCCGGTGGTGCGCCACCTTGGTTCACGGCGCTGCGTTCGGCCTCGTTCATGCCGAGCAACCCGCCGTGCTTTGCGAGAAACCCTTGTGCGCGCTTCTCCGGCCGCGCGGCCGCGTCATCGGCAGCGAGGGGCCCGCCCTGCGCGCTGACAAACGAATAGTGTCCGGTTTCTTGTGCCGCCCGCGCGGTCACTTCGCCCTTCGCCGCACCACGCAGAGACGTCAGAGCGTCTTGCGCCGCTAGGCTGATGGTCTTTGTCCCGCCGATTGCGGCGGATGCGGTCTGCTGCTGTTGCCCGGAAGACGGCGACGAAACGAGTGCGCCGGGGATCAACGTTAACAATACGAAGGAGCAGAACAGGAGCGTTCCGCCGGTGAGTTTGCGGTAGTTCATAGGTGGGGTCTCTTTAGACGCGGTGGGCGGCGCGCCCACAGCGGTTTGGGGTTGTGAGTAGGGTCGTTTGCACGCTGCTCAGACTCAACGACGGGCCGACAAGCGGTGGCCGTCGCGGATTCGGCGGGGGTTCAACACGACCGGAAGCTCCTCGCTCCCGCTTCGTAATCGCCGAGCCGCCCCTATAGTGCGATCTTCCGCCGCACGCAAAAGATATTTCGGCGATCTTTAGCCGACCGCCACGCATTCTCGCTCCTGCGCGCGCATGGGCTCGAGATACTCGCGCGTCGGGTCCTTCCGCGTCGCAAACGGCGAGTGGTCTCGGCTCGACCGAACCAAACGGTCGACGATGGGAAAAAGCGTGTCGTTTTCCAGTCGAGGCGAATAAGCTATGTCTCTGCTGCGTCTCACAGCAGCCCTTCCCCTCAGCAGTCCACGCGATGTTCCCCGCCCCCCAAGAACCACCGCCGAGCAGCGGAACCTCGGAAGCTCCGGCGCGCACCTCGTTCTCGGAGCGGCTGCGCAATGCGCGGCTCCTGTACGGCATCGCCTTTGCGGCCGCCGTCTTTCCCGCGATCTACATCGCGTCACTCGTGCGCCGGTTCGGCGTGAATGTGCCGCTCTGGGACGATTGGGACATGGTCCCAATGATTGTCGACGCGCATGAGGGCGACCTGAAGTTCGCCGATCTCTTCGCGCAGCAGCTCGAAGCGCGCACGCTCATCCCGAAGCTGCTCTTCATTCTGTTCACCGTCTTCGGCCGCTTCGATGCGCGCGACGGGATGATGTTCTCGGTGGTTGTGTGTGCGCTGACGGCCGCTGGCATCTTCGTGCTGTTACGCCGCTCTGGCATTTCGCTCGCGGTGGCGACCGTCTGCTTCGTCCTCATCGTGCTCAGCATCTTTTCGCCAGCGCAGGAAGAGCTTTGGCTGCTCGCGTCAGGCTTCCCGTCGTTCATGCCGGTTGCGTTCATCCTTGCCGGCCTGCTGATCATCCAAAGCCGCGCGAGTATGCTCGCGAAGTTCGTCAGCTGCGCCGCTCTTTCGATTGCCAGCACGTTCACGCTTGCCCACGGGCTCCTCGCCTTTGGCCTCACGTTTCCGATGCTTTTCGCGTGGGAACGCCCGCGTCGTTGGGTGCTGTGGCTGGCCGGTTGGTGCGCTCTCGGTGCCGCCTTCGCCGTGATCTACTTCTGGGGATACACGAAACCGCCCGAAGTCCCGCAATTCGCCCCGCCAGTGCCTTACCTCGACTATGTGCGCTACGCGCTCATCTTCCTCGGCGGCGGCCTGGTTTATGGCTTGCGGCCGACACCGGATCGACTGCCGCTCACCGCCGCCACGGCCTTCGGCGTCGTCCTCCTGGTGCTCTTCGCAGCGGCAGCGATCTACGTCATCGCCAGGAGAAACGATCGCGACTTCCTGCGTCGCTCGGTCCCGTGGCTGGTGCTGGGGCTTTACTCGATCGGCTGTGCAATTCCGGCGTCGCTCGGCCGCGTCGGCATCGGCGTGCAACAGGCGCTCGACTCGCGCTACGTCACCTTCTCGATGTATCTCACGGTCGCGCTCATCGGCCTCGGCGCGATGTTTACCGTCGAGATCGCCCGGACAGCGAGCCGAGTTCGGTTGGCACGCACCTTCGGGCTGACATGCGCGGCGGTTGCGTTGGTTTACGTCGGGCTCTACGCCGCCGGGTTCACGCGCTCCGTCTCCTTACTCGAGCATCGCTCCGCGCGTTACAGACTTGGTCGCGCTGGGGTGCTTTTCAGCCAGGTGCTGGATACGTCCGCGGCGGTGAAGGCATACAATTCCACCCGACCCGCAGCCGCCAAACAGCTCGCTGACGCGCTCGATAAGCTCAAGCTGCTCGATCCCCCACTCATCCGCTCCGCGAATCTCAACTCGCTGCCGCACGAGGCAGCGGACGGCGACGATGCCACTGGCAAGTCAGATCGCGCCGCGCCGATCGACGGCAAGTGGTACGGCGTAGGCGGTTGGGCCGCTCTCCTCGATAAGGACCGTCCCGCCGATTGCGCGGTAATCGCCTACGAAACGCCGCAAGGCGAGTCAGTCGCGATTGCGATCTCTGACAAGGTCCAAAAGCGGCCCGAAGTAGCCGATCTTCTCGACGACGAAGACCAACTCTGGAGCGGTTGGACGGCGAAGTTTGCCTCCCGCGACATCCCGGCGGGCGCAAAACTCAGCGCCTGGGCCTTCGACGCCGAGGAGCCGATGCTCTATCGTCTGCCGGACCCGGTGCCGTTCACGCCCGTGGCAGACGCAGGGAAGGCGGCCGATTTGCGCGAGGGCAGCCACGGCGCATCTTTGCGCTGAATTGCGCTCATAGCTCAGCCGGATAGAGCATCGGATTTCTAATCCGACGGTCGCAGGTTCGAGTCCTGCTGGGCGCGCTTTCTCTTCTTCAGTTCGGCGTTCGAAGTTCAGCGTTCGACGTTCGACGTTTTCCGTTCGGCTGTGCGCCGGCGAATTTCCGCTCGTGCTCGAGCAGCCACTTCTTGCGCCACAACCCGCCGCCGTATCCGCAGAGCGTTCCGTCTGCACGGATGACGCGGTGACACGGGATGACAATGCACAGCATGTTCGTTCCGTTCGCTCGGCCGACGGCGCGCCGCGCACCCGCGATGCCGAGCTGGTCGGCCATCCACGAATAAGAACGTGTCTCTGCGAGTGGGATCGAGCGCAGCATGTCCCAGGTGCGTCGTTGGAAATCAGACCCGACCGGCGCCAGCGGCACATCGAAATGCAGATTCTTGCCCGCGAAGTAATCGGCCAGCTGTGCGCGAATCGCATCGAGATGCGGATGCTCGCCAGGCACCACGTTCGTCTTGAGCCGTTGCCGCAGAATACCGAGCTCCCGCTCAAGTGCGCGGCGGTCGGTAAACTCGAGCAGGCGCAAGCCTTCGTCATCCGTGACTGCCACCATCGTGCCGAGTGGCGTCTCGATCCGCTCGGCAAACATGCAGCCGCGCTCTTTCGCTGCGGTCGGCGCATCGCCAAAAACACGCGTGAACGCTTCACGGAAACCGCTCGCGGAATCGAAACCACTCCCGTTCTGCGCTTCTTCCACGCGACTGCCGCGCCGCACTTCCCGCAGCGCCAATCCCATCCGACGCGCACGATGATATGCCTGAAATGTCATCCCGTAGTGACGCATGAACTGGCGGCGCGCCGTCGACGGATCGATCGAAAGCGCGGCCAACTCTTTGTCGGTTAAGCGCCCGCCCGGCGCCTTCTCTACTTCTGCGCGCAAGCGCTCGATCAAGGCCGGGGCGCGTTTCTCGGGGTCCATCGGCGTGCAGCGCAAGCAGGGGCGATAGCCACCGTGCAACGCTTCGCCAGGCGTGGGGAAGAAATCGACGTTCTCGCGCGCCGGCTTCTTCGCCGGGCAGGTCGGACGACAGAAGATGCCGGTCGTGCGCACGCCGACGAAGAAGATCCCTTCAAAGCTGGCGTCGCGGTTCACTAACGCGCGATACATCGTGTCAGCCGGAGGGAGGAGTTCCATCGCTTTCATACTCGTTCGACTCCCATGGTATAGCAGCCGCGCGTGGCACTGCGCACGTGTAGAAATGCAGCGTCTGGATTCCCGAGCAACTCGTCGATGACTTGCTCCGGGCCTTCGCCGTTCACGACGCGCGCGTCGATCATGAAGTTGCGGTTATCGTAAGCACGGATCACGCGCTCATTGCGGAACGCCTCGGGATAACGCTCCGTGCCCGTGTATCGGGTGCACGGCTCCGCGTGAACGAAGATTGGCCCGCGCTCCTGGTATGGACCGTTCTCTACGGACGCGAACGGGAACAGGATCAACTGCTCGCCCGCCTCCGCCCACTGCAGGCAATGCCGGCACGGGTAGCCGTTCGGCGAATCTGCAGTGACCAGCGCGTGATCCGGCGCTCTCGCCGCGAGCCTGCCCCGAGCCGCATCAGCGATTTCCGTGGCGAGCGGAACGATCCGGTAATTTATCTGCTTCATGGTAGAACCGTAGCGTCGTGCCACCTGGGCGCGCATCGACGCAATTCAGGCACTGAATTCCGAGCGGTCGCGGATTGCGCTCGGCGCCGAGACGCACATCTTCCCCGCCACAATGGCGATGCAGATCGAGGTTTGGAGCGATTACGTGTGCCCGTTCTGCTATTTGCAGGAGCCGGTCGTCGAGCAAATCGAACGCGAGTTCGCGGGGCAAGTACAGGTGCGATGGCGCGCCTACGAGCTGCGGCCGGAACCGGAGCCGACGCTCGATCCGGCCGGCGACTACTTGCGCGAGACGTGGGCGAGCGCCGTTTACCCGATGGCGGCGAAGCGCGGGATGAAGCTGCAGCTGCCGCCTGTGCAGCCGCGCAGCCGGAAGGCTTTCGAAGCGACGGAATACGCGCGCGACCGCGGCAAAGCCGACGCAATGCGCCACGCGATTTTTGCTGCGTTCTTCGAAGATGGGCGCGACATCGGTGACCTGAAGGTGCTCGGCGAAATCGCGGAGCCGCTCGACATTCACCCAAGCGGGCTCGTTCGAGCGCTCGAGGCAAACGTCTACACCGGCCGCGTGATCGGCGATGAGAATGAAGCCGCGGAACTCGGTCTCTCGGGCGTTCCAGCCATGGTGTTGACGCCAGACAGCGACGAGCGACGACTGCTCATCTCAGGTGCGCAGCCGTACGAAACGGTGCGCCAGCTCGTCGAGCGTGCGTTGTAGCGTGCGCTGTCCTCACCGCAAATTGGCGCGAAACAGCGCCCGGGGGATTCCACTCAGGACAGCGGAGGCTACAAACTACCAGCGATGAAAAGCCGGATGGCCTTCCTTCACCGCGACAAAGGTCCCGCGGCAGCTTGCGCATGCTTTGCCTGCGGCGCTGAAGAGGGTGCCTTCGACCGTCGCGCGATCTCCGGATGACTCGACGACGCGCGCCGACAGCCGCACAGGCCCGTCAGTCGGCGTGGGGCGGAGCAGCTTGATCGCGTAATCCGCAGTGACGGTGCACGGCGGGGTATCTGCGCCCGAGTTCTGCATGAGGTGATACGCCGCCGTCCAGTTGCAGTGGCAGTCGAGCAGCGTGCCGATGATGCCGCCGTTCAGCACACCGGGAAACGCTTCGTATTTCTGCTCGGGCGTCCACTCGGCGACGACCTCGTCGCCGCGCGCAAAGCTGCGCACGTGCACGCCTTCCGCATTCGCAGGGCCGCAACCGAAGCACGCGTTGTTCGGCGCGTACTTCTCTTGCAGCGACTGCGCTTCGTCCGCCATCGTGGCTACTTGCTGCCGTTCGTCGACGTGCCGGGATACGGCCGCTCTGGTGGGCCGACGTAGAGCGAGCGCGGGCGAATCAGGCGATTGTTGTCGTGCTGCTCGATGACGTGCGCGCACCAACCAGCCACACGTGAAACGGCGAAGATTGGCGTGTTCAGCTCGGCCGGGAATCCGAACATCGTGAAGACCGGCGCCGCGTACAGATCGACGTTCGCGCAGAGGCCTTTCTCGCGCTCCATCGTCTTCTCGAGCGTCTCGCAAATCGGCACCCACTCGGGTTTACCGATGCGTTGCCCGTAGTCGCGCGCGATCTCGCGCATGATCGGCACCCGGGAGTCGCCGCTTTTGTAAACGCGGTGGCCGAAGCCCATGATCTTCTTCTTCTTCGCCAGCGCATCCATCATCCAGGCCTCCGCGCGATCGGCGGTGCCGATCTCGTTCAGCATGTAGATCGACTCCTCGTTTGCGCCGCCATGAAGCGGACCCTTCAGCGTGCCGCAAGCGGAGACGCAAGCCGCGTACATGTCGGCCAGCGTCGAAGCCGTGACGCGCGCGGCGAAGGTCGACGCGTTGAACTCGTGGTCGGCATACAGGATGAAGATCGTGTCGAGCATCCGGACCTGCCACGTCTCCGGACTCTTGCCCGTAAGCTTGTAGAGGAAGTTGCCCGCGTGGGTGAGATCGTTGTTGTCGTTGAGCGGATCCAGACCCTGCGAGATGCGCCACGCATCAGTGATCAACGTCGAAACACGCGCCACCAAGCGGATCGCCTTCCGCACATTCGCCTCGTGCGAGTGATCATTCAGATCCGGATCGAACGCCGCCAGCATCGACACGCCTGTCCGGAGCACATCCATCGGATGCATCGTCTTCGGCAGCAGCCGCAGCATATCGAGCACCGGCTCCGGAATGTTGCGCTCGCGCGCGATCTCGCGGCCGAAATCCATCAGCTCCTGCGCATTCGGCAGCTCGCCTTTGAGCAGCAGATACGCGACTTCCTCGAAATTCGCCTGCTCCGCGACCTTGTGGATGTCGTAGCCGCGATACATCAGGCCCGCGTTCGGATCGACCCAGCAGATCGAAGTTTCGCCGGCGACAACGCCAGCAAGGCCGGGGCTATAGGATGGTTTCGATTCGGTGCTCGTGCTCATAGATTAATGGAAGCAAACGTCGAACGCTGAACGCCGAACGTCCAACGTCGAATGCAGCAGGCTCTTTCTCCGTTCGGAGTTCAACGTTCGAAGTTCGACGTTTTCTTCTCTCCCTCACTTCGTCGGATCGTAATCCAGCAGCTCGTAGAGCTCTTTGCGCGTCTGCATGCGATCGAGCCAGCTCTCCTGCGTGCCGGTGCTTTTCAAATCGCGCAGCATCTGCCCGGTCGCGAACATCGAAACGCGGAAGGCGGTCTGCGGATAGATCACCATGCGGTAGCCGAGCTCCGCCAGCTCATCGCGGCTCATGAGCGGGCTCTTGCCAAACTCCGTCATGTTCGCGAGCAGCGGCGCATCGACCGCTTTGGCGAACTCGCGGAACTCTTCGCGCCCTTGCAGCGCCTCCGGGAAGATCGCGTCGGCGCCTGCCGCGAGGTAGCTCTTCGCCCGCTCCACCGCCTGATCGAAGCTCTCCACCGCGCGCGCATCGGTCCGCGCGATGAGCAGGAAATTAGGGTCGCGCCGCGCAGCTGCGGCCGCCGCGACCTTCTCGTTCATGTCCTCTATCGTGACCAAAGTCTTGCCCGCGAGATGTCCGCAGCGTTTCGGGAATTCCTGATCTTCGATGTGGCAACCTGCCAGGCCGGCTGCCTCGAGTTCGCGCACCGTCCGCGCCGCGTTGTCCGCTCCGCCGAAACCAGTGTCGGCGTCGACGATGCACGGGATCTTCACCGCCCGCGCAATGTATCCGGCCAGCAATGTCACCTCGGTGAGCGTGAGCAATCCGACGTCCGGCACACCAGCCGTCGCGTTGCACAATCCGGCACCGCTGATGTAAACGGCGTCGAAACCCGCGCGCTCCACCATCCGAGCTGTCGCGGCGTTGAACACCCCGGGCATGGCGACGCAGCCGTTGCGGATCAACTCGCGAAGACGTTTGGCGGTGTTCATATCGTGTACGAACTAGACAGGATTTACGGGATTATCAGGATGGACAGGATTGAAGAATCACGCTGCGGCACGTTCAGAAAAATCCCGTTAATCCTCAAAATCCTGTGAATCCTGTCTAGTTCGTCAGCCCTTAATTTCCAGCGAGCCCATCAGCTTCGAGACATCGCTCGCCTGATCGAGCTGCCAGCATTGCTCCACCACTTTGTCCGCCCCGGCCTTGGTGATCTTCGGCGCCGCGAGCTCGAAGAACTTATTCTCCACGCCATCGTCCGGCAGCCGGTTCTTCGCATTGCCTAACGGATAGTCCACCCGCTTCGTGATGGTGCGGCCGTCAGCCAGATTCACATGCACGATGTTCGCCACCGCCTCAGCGTAAAGCGCGCTGAGCTCATCGTTCCGCTCCACCTTCACCCCCTGTAAAAACTCCACGATCTTCGATTCCGTAAACCGCTCCGGCGCAAACTGCTTGTCCGTCACCTCGCCATCGATCAACGCCACCGCCGTGATATACGGCAGGCTGTGATCCGCCGTCTCACGACTCTGCGGATGCCATTTCTCCGGCTCGCTCCCAATGATATCCACCGACGCGTCATGGCTCTCGATCACCATCGTCTTCACCTGCGAGAGATCCGCGATCTGATTCCGGATATGCAACGCCGCCTCGATCGCGCTCTGGCTGTGATACTCCGCCGGCCAATACTTAATGCTCGTCTTCAGGATCATCGACGCTGGCCCCTCGCCCACCATCGCCTCGGCCTTCGTCTCGAAGATGCTGCCGACATCGCCCATCGACACGCCGAGCTCCTTCTCGAATCCCATTTGCCCTTCGAAAATCGGCGCCGGCCCCGTCATGCCGCGACTCGCGAGCAGCGACGCATACACCCCATGGCGGGCCGCATGCGCAAACGCCACACCCTTCCAGTGCGAGAGCTCACCCACGCGCGCCTGCCGCATCCCCATGCCCGCGACACCGGCGATGTTGATCGCATGCCGCGTCCGCTCGGGATCGAGCTTCATCAGTTTCGCGCACGCCAGCGCCGTCGAGAACGCGCCATACGTCGGGTGATCCCAGCCACGCGCGCGGATGCTCGCCTGATCGCAGAAGCGGCATTGCACCTCATACGCGATCGCAGCAGCAAGGATGATCTCCTTGCCACTCGCGCCCACCGCTTCGCCGATCGCGAGCACCGCCGAGAAGTTATCGCTCGGATGCGCCGGCTCCTTTGAGAGATACGTGTCGTTGTAATCGAAATAGCGGATGCAGCACCCGTTTGCGAAAGCCGCCCAATCCGGCGGCGCCTTGTGCGAGGTCCCGATCACCGTTCCGCCAAGCTTCGCCGTGAACTCCGTGGCCAAGCCGCGTGCGATCGTGCAAGGCTCCTCATTCCAAGCGCCAAGCGCGCAGCCGAGCGAGTCGATCAACCGCCGCTTCACCTCATGGACGACATTCTTCCCGAGATCCTCGTATTCCAGGGTGCAGGCGAAATCGGCGAGTTTGTGAGCGAGCGAGTTGGTCAGCGGAGCGGACGAAGAAGTAGCCATAAATTGAGCCTGCATAGTGGCGAGGATTGAGCGGTCGGCAAGGAAACGCACCATCATCTCGCCAACCAACGCACCGCTGCCATCTTCACGAATGTCCCTCCAGCGCTTCCACGACGCCCAAGCTGACCCGCATGCCGGCTATGACACCGCGCTGGCGGAGATTCGCCGCGGGCGCAAAACCAGCCATTGGATCTGGTATATCTTCCCGCAGCTCGCCGGCCTCGGCCGCTCCGCGATGGCCGAGAAATACGCCATCCGCGACCTGGCGGAGGCGTGCGATTACCTGCGCGACCCGCTGCTCCGCGCCCGCTACGAAGAAATGACCGCCGCCGCCAGCGACCAACTCGCCCGCGGCGTTGCACTCGAAGACCTGATGAGTAGCCGCATCGACGCCCTCAAGCTCGTCTCCAGCCTCACGCTCTTCCGCGAGGCCGCAGAGTGCCTGGCCAAGGGCGATCCGGCGTTCAACAACTCCCTAGCCACGCTCATCGGCGTTATCCTCAAGCAAGCCCGCGGCGACGGCTATCCGCCGTGCGCCCGCACCCTCCGTCGCTTGTGAAGAGTGCCCTCGAACGGGATGCACGCGAAGTCGCTTTAGCGCGGCCGCCACTTTCTCCTTCCTACTTCCTACTTCCTACTTTTCTCCCCTTCTCGGCTCATACCGCATCGCCACCGCCCCCGAGGCGAACTCCAGCCGGCTCACGAGCTTCAACTCGAGACGATTCGATAGCCCCGCAAACAACGTCGGCCCGTGGCCCGCGATCCTGGGCTGCACCACGATCTCGTATTCATCGATCAATCCCAGCTCCGCCAGCGCCAGCGGGAGCTTCACGCCTCCCACG
>CADCTA010000087.1 GCA_902805675.1 uncultured Chthoniobacterales bacterium
GCTCTTCAGATCGTGCGGTAGATTTCGCGGCGGTGCCCGACGGCGAGGAGATGAATCGCGTTTTGCTCAACGTCGAAGGTGTAGATGAGCCGGTGGTCGCCGCTGCGCGCGCGGAAGCGATTTGATCCTTTCAGTCGATGGTGTGGATACGTCGCGAGCGCCGCACCTATCGCATCGATCTGCGCTTCAATGCGCCGCTGCAGGTGCGGCGGGAGCTTCAGAAATACAGCATCGAAGCCGGCGTAGTAGATCTGAGTCGCTGCGCTCACGAGCCCTCGGGCTCGCGCACCCGGGCGGTTCTGCCCGCGGCCATGTCGTTTTCAGCCTGGCCGATGGAGCTCTCGAACTCGGGTGTAAATTCCAGCTCGTCCTCGATCACATCATCGAGCCACTCACGAATCTGCCGGAGCTCTGCTTGCGACAATTTCCGCAGCTCGCTCTCCATTTGCTCCACCCTGCTCATCACCGCCATCATGCAGCCACGGCTCGCGCACCGCAAGGTCTGACGTCTCTGAAAGGACAAGCGTGGTGAGTTGTGCGCGGTTCGATTACTTCGCGCAGAACACCGCGCTCCGAGGAGCAACGACGCCGGACGGTCGCGCGTGAAAATCGGAGCAGGCGCGAAATCGACTCGACTTGGCGGCTGTCGACAGTGAAGCAGGCTGATCAACTCTATGGCGTTGCCATTCCAGACGACGCTGAGATCGGCGACCGAAGCAGACTTCCACGCCCTCGCGGACGTGATGTTCGCGGCGGTGCGGGAAGGAGAGAGCCCCTAGGCGCAGCGTCAGGCGTGGGTGCCTGAGCCCCGCCGCGGCGCCGAGTGGCGAACTCGCCTCAGTTCGCAGGAGATCATGGTCGCAGAAGCGGATGGACGACTGCTCGGCTTCGTGAGCCTGGCGGAGGGAGGCGGATTTTGCCTACATCAGAGCCGAAGCGCGCCGCGCAGGTTTGTTCCGCGAGTTGTTCCAGCGCATCCTAGACCTTGCCCGAGCGAAGGGCCTGCCCCTGCTCTGGGTTCATGCGAGCCTCACCGCAGAAGCGGCCTTTCAGCGTTGGGGTTTGTCGCGCGGAGACGAGAGCAAGTGAGAGTGGGAGGTGAAGTCCTCGACCGCTTCGAGATGGAGATGATCTTGTAGTCTGGCCCGCGGGGCGGTCCTCTGGATTTCGCCCTCGTTCGCAAGTTGCACTTGGGAATCGAGCCCGCGCGGGCGGTGTGAGATGGAAATTCCGACGCGGCTGGTCGTTCGATGCCGAAGTTGCCTCGCACAGCGAACACGGCGGTCACGGCGGAAGGCAGTTGCTATCGTTGTGTTCCGCTGTGATCGCCGTGCGAGGCAACTCTTTCACGGCGACTGTAGCCGCGCCGGCGCACGGCGTTTCCACGCGAGCCGAATCGCTTCCGCCAGCGCCTCGCCATCAGCCGCCGGCAAACTGATCTGCGTGGACCCGCGCTTGCCCCACGCGCCCTTCACCGCCGCAAAAGTGCTCGGAAATTCTGAGACGAAGCCCTCCTGTCGTCCGGCGAAAGGATCACCACAGCACGATCATCATCGGGGTAGCCGAGGCTGGCGAAGATCTTTCCGCCGACCCGGAAATCGGGATGGCTCATGTGCGCGGACTCGACGGCTCCCGGTTGACGAAGAGCCAGCTCGCGGAACTCGTGCGACGTCACCCCGCGAGTAGATCAGTGCTCCGCGAGCAGCACACCGGCAAAAAGCCTGCGAGCGAGCCGCGCTATTGCACGTTGTACGCTTCGATCAGCGCCACGCCTGTCGTGTTGTCGCGCCCGCGGAGGATCGCCGTGTAGCTGCCGCGCGGCAGACTCGCGACGAGGGCAGCTTCGCGTTCGTCAGTCGGTGCGAGGTTTAACGTCCGCACGTCCGCCTGTTCGGCCTGGCGCCAGTTGTCGTTCGTCTCAATGACGGAGCCGTTCGCATCGAATAACAGCAGCTCCGGATCCTGCAATGCGCCCGTAACTCCCTGCTGCGCGAGCGATGGGCCGATGCCGCGCAGCACCACCCGCGTGCTGCCGGCTCCATCTGGTCCCGAGCCAGCGCCGATGATCAACCCGCCGATCATCACGTTCTCGCCGGCCTCGACAAAGCTGCGGGTGCTGATGTTCGCGAGGCGCGAGTTTGCACCCGGCGTGAGATCGTAGACCTCCACCAGTGCCACGCCGGTCGTGTTCGCGCTGCCGCGGACGGCGGCGGTGTAGTTACCCGGCGATAATGTCCGCACGATGGCCGCCTCGCGGCTGTCGGATGGCGGGATGCCGGTGTTATTGACCTCCGCTTGCTGCGTCTGCTGCCAGTCGTCGTTCTCAGCGACAAGGGCGTTGTTATCGGTCAGCAACTGCAGCGTCGGATCCTGCAGCGCTCCGGGAACGCCCGCCGCGGTCAGCGACGGCCCGAGCGCACGGATAATGACGCGCTTCGGCTCGCTCCCGGTGACAATGAACCCGCCGATCAGGATGTTCTCACCCGTCTGGACACGCGCCCGTGTTGCGATGTTAAGCTGCCGCCCGGTGTGGAAGAACTCGTTAGGGTCGGTGCCGGCATCGTATTCAGTGCGATTCGACTCGTTGTCGCCGTCCGCATTCCCCGATTCACCGCCGGATGCTGGATTGCTCGCCTGGCTGAACGACAGCCGCGCCGCCTGCCAGCTGGTGAAATTCACCTGCGGCGCAATGCCGACGCGGGCGACGAACGGATCCGGATTGCCGGTGCGGTTGTCGATCCACACTGCGACCGCCGGAACGTTCGGGTTGGTCGACTCCGCGACGCCATGGTAGTCGCCGAGCATGTGGCCGCTCGATGTCAGAGGCGAGAGGGTCGCATCCGTCGACACACTGGTCAGCCGGATGTTCGGCTGCCAAGTTGCACCACCGTCGAAGGACTGCGCGAGGTAAACATCCACGAGGGTCATGGTGTTGAGGTTATCGCGATTGCTATAGTACACGATCGTGAGCGTCTGCCCATCGGGTGAGCTGGCGATGGCCGGATTAAAAACCCCCGCGTGTTTATTGTTGTCGCTGACTGCAATCGGACTGCTCCACGTTGCGCCGGCGTCACCGGACCGCGTGAAAAGGATACGCGGTGCCCCATCCTGGAGACGTGCCTGGTAGGCGACGTAGAGAGTTCCGTTTACGCGATCCGCGGTGGCCGAGGGAGTATTAAAGCCGTCGCGAATCTGCGGATGATTCCAGGTAACAGGCACGGCCTGAACCGGCCGGGGCGCGCCGAAGGTATTTCCGCCGTCGTTCGAGACGACGAGTTCCATGAAATCATCAGTCGTAGAGCCCGGGGCGTTAAAGTTCCAATAGACGATAGCCAGCTTCCCGTCTGGCAGGAACACAGGCTGCGAGCTTTGTGCGATCGTCGTGGAGGCGTGGACCAACGCAGCCGGGCTCCATGTCAAACCATGATCGTCACTGTAGACGCGCATGATCGGCGTTGTGCCAGTTTGGCCGGCGCCAGGGAATGCCGTGAATGTCACGATGATCCGTCCTGCCGTGGGCGTGTTGGCGAACGTGTTGACCGCGATCCAGTTCTTATCCGGGAAAACGTTCACGCTCGGGGCGCGATAGGCCACCACCGGCTGCTCAAACGTCGCCCCGCCATCAGTCGAGCGATTCACGAGGATGTCACCGAGGCGGGTCGAGGAGCCGGCTGCGAGGGTGTTGAGATAGGCGAAGCCGTTCAAACCCATTGCTGCCACGGGGTCGGTCACCCGTGGATAGGGGCCGCCGCTCGATGGGGTGAGCCCGGGGATCAACGCACGCGTCCAGGTGAGCCCGCCGTCGCGACTGACGGAGTAGCCACAGTTCACCGCGCTGCCGTCGGTGAAGCGTCCCTCCTGGAACGTCGCGACGAGAAAATCCGGATCGACCGGCGAGCGCGCGATATGCGGCTCGGCCTGGGCGCGCAGGCCCTCCGGAAGTGCCGCCGGATCATCGCCGAGCCGGATATTCCCGCCGACTCGTGGATCCAGCGCGACCGCAGCTTTTATCTCTGCTTTACCGCCTGACCAGTCGACGAGATTTCCGTTGTCATCCAGACTGCGGATCGCACCGGATGAGAGTCGCTCCAGCATTGCGCCGTGCGGCTCATCAAGATTCTCTGGAGCCGGCGAAGCACCGGCTGGCGGATCCTGTGCAGCGACGAGCGCCGTAGAGGCGAGCAGGACAGCGCAGGTACGGAAGAATTGATGAAGGGTCATAGATGTTGCGTGGATAGGTTTTGCGAATCCGGAACCAGTGTTAGTCGATTCCGTTCAAACGGCGTTATGCCGAAAAGCGAACGATTCCTGCCGAGGCCCTCGGGAGCCGATGGCCCGCTCGCGCATTCCCCGGCGTCATTCCGAGCGAAGCCGAGCAATCCCGTGGCACCGCCGAAAGCTCGCGCCACGGGATTCCTCTACGGCGCTGCTAGCGTCTACCTCCGCTAGCCCGCTGCTAGCGCGGCGCCAGCGATGTGACGATCGCCTGGAACCGCGGATACCCGCGCAGCGGTTCCCACGCGGGATCGTGCAACAGGTGTCCGTAGCTCAAATACCCGGGTAGTTTCACCAGCCGCTCGATGATCTCGAGCGCGCGATCGTGTTGACCCGTCCACGTGTAGACCTGCGCCAGCCCCTGCTCGACGAGCGGCGCGTCATAAGCGTTCCAGTGCCTCCCGATGACTTGCGCCGCGCGCTCTGCCACCTGGATCGCGCGCTCCGTCTCGCCCACCGCCGCGCGAGCCTGAGCGATCACCGCCAGTGAGCGGGGTCCAAATCGCCGGTTTTCTACGCCGACGCCGAGATCAGCGAACACCCGCCCGAACGCAGCGCGGGCTTCGTCACTCCTGCCTGCCGCGCGCGCGATCACTCCCTCGTACCACGAGCGCGGATAGTAAAACGACAGGTCCACATCCTGGAACGTCGAGCGCGGCGATCTTGCGAGCGCCGCGGCCGCGCGGTCGTAATCACGATCCATCAGCGCAAACAGGATCCGCCAGTGCGTGTCGCCGCCCTGGATGTCGAGATCGTCGGGCCCCCGCGCGAGCGCCGCTCGAAGCGGCTCCGATCGGCCCGTCGCCAGGAACTCGATGATTCCGACACGCACAGCGAACAACACCGGGTCGTAACCCAGGGCACGCACGCGTTCATACGTCGCGATCGCTTCGGTATAACGCCGCATCAGGATCTGTGTGTCGGCGAGAAACGAGATCGCATTCGCGTTCTTCGGATCGAGCTCGACGGCCTTGATCAGAATCTGCTCAGCCTCATGCCAGCGCCCCTGTCTGCGCCAAACATTGCCGGCGAGCGTGTGCAAGGGAGCGCTGTTCGGCATCCCGGGGAGAGCGAGCGCGATCTCTCTTTCCGCCTGCTCATACCTGCCGCCGTAACGGTAGAAGTTTTCCGCTTTCGCAAAATGCGCTTCCGGCAATTCCGGATTCAAAGCGAACGCCCGCTCTAGTGCAGCCTCGGCCTGTCGCTCGTGGCCGGCGCCCGGATCCACCTCGAGTGCGTAGATGACGCTGCGCGCGCGCGACGCGTAGGACCAGGCGACGGCGAACTGCGGATCGCGCTGCGTCGCCTCCGCGAGCAACCCGATCGCCTGCTCGAGCGAAGTTTTCGGGTCGGGGGCATTGGTATAGCTATCCACCATTTCCCTCGCCCGGAGATACAGATCGTACGCCACCGGGTCGCGCGTGGGCGGCACCTCGATGGCGGCCTTTTCACGCGGCAGCAGCTTCGCCTGGAGCTGCGCCACGATCGTCTGCGCGATCTGGCTCTGGATCGAGAACACATCCGCGAGCTCGCGATCGTAAATCTGAGCCCACTTCTGCTCTCCGGTGCGCGCATCAACCAGGCGGGCCGTGACGCGCACGCGATTTCCGGCGCGCTGGACGCCGCCTTCGATCACATGCGCCACGTTCAATGCGCGGCTGATCTCGCGAATGTCGCGCGTCTTCGCGTTGGAATACTGCTCCACGCTCGCGCGGCTGAGCACCTTTAGATCAGCCACCTTGGCGAGATCGGTCAGGATCGCGTCCTGCACGCCGGTGGCGAAGAACGCGTTCTCGGCTGCGTCGCTCAGGTTTTCGAAAGGCAGGACAGCGACGCTCTTCGGAGAGACTTCGTCGCTGCTCCTGGCAACCGCTGCGGCGGATCGCGTCTTCGTCGAACGCGTCATCAAAACCGCAGTAATACCAGCGGCCACAAGAAGCACACCGGCAGCCAGCGCAAGTGCGCGCGAGCGTCGGGATGCCGACATGCGCGTGCGCGGCGCGTGAGCGATCACGCCGTTGCTGAGGTGCGCTTCGATGTCCGACGCGAGCTCCGCGGCGGCTTGATAACGCTGCGCAGGATCTTTGCACATCGAACGCTGCACGATGGCATCGAGGTCCCCGCGCAACGCGCGTTGCGTATCCGGATCAGTCGCAACGCTGCTCGGCGCGGGCGTCTCCTCGTCGCAGATGACGCGAGCGACATCGTCCCGCGTCGGGCGCGCGGTGGTGAAGCGAGACGCCGTGCGCCCGGTCAGCATCTCGAACAGGAGCGCACCGAGCGCATACACGTCACTGGCCGGCGTGACCGCTTCGCCGCGCACTTGTTCCGGGGAGGCGGAGCTTGGCGTCAGATGCTGCCGGCCGGTCATGGTCACGTCAAACGCGCCCCCCATCGGCTCGAGCACTTTCGCGATGCCGAAGTCGAGCAGCTTCGGCTCTCCTTCTTCTGTGACGAGAATGTTCCGCGGCTTCAGGTCGCGATGGATCACGGCCGCGCGATGTGCGACCTCGACCGCGCGGCAAATCTTGACGAATAGCGTCAGCCGCGCCGCGATGGGCAGGTTCTGTCTGCTTGCGAAGTCGGTGACAGGAATACCATCAACGAACTCCATGACGAAATACGGCAGCCCATCCGCTGTCGTTCCCGCATCGAGCAGGCGCGCAATATTTGGATGGTCGAGCCGCGCGACGATGCGTCGCTCGATCGCGAAGCGTTGCAGCACATCGTCGGTGTCCGTGCCGCGTTTCAGCACTTTGATAGCGACCCGCTTTTCGAATTGCCCGTCGGCCCGCTCCGCGAGGTAAACCGCACCCATGCCGCCGCGGCCGAGCTGCCGCACCACGACATAGGCCCCAATGCGCTCTCCCTCGCGCGAAAGCTCCTCGTCCCAGAACGTCCGCGTCGCCTGGTCCGCGCAATCTTCCAGCCAGTCGGTCGGCTCCTTGCCGAGCGAGTCAGCTTCCGCGAGGAGCGATTCAACTTCGCGCAACAACACTGCGTCACTCCCGCAGCGTCGCTTCACCGTCGCTGCTCGCGCGGCGGAAGATTGCTGCGCCAGCACCTCATCCAGGATGTCTTTGAGCCGATCCCACGTCGGTTGCGCCAATCTCTCGCGCGGGACTGTTGTTTTAACGCTCATCGATGTGCAACTACGCGGCGCCGGCGAGCTCTCGCCTCAGCCAGATCTTCGCGATCGTCCATTCGCGCTTTACCGTCGCCACCGAGCTTCCAAGCACCCGTGCGATCTCTTCCAAAGAGAGGCCGGCGAAGAACCGCAACTCGACGATCCGCGCCTGCCGTTCGTCCTGTGCCTCCAGCGCTTCGAGCGCCTCGTCGATCGCCGACACGTCGACCTGCTGGTGCTCGTAATATTCCATCATCGCACGCATCCGGTCCGCGCCGCCGCGTTTCACACAGCTGCGTGCAACCGCGTGGTTTCGCAACGTCTGGCGCATCACTCGGGCGAAGATTCCCACGAAGTGGCCAGGATCATTCCACTGCACGCGGCTTTGGCCGAGAAGATTCAGGTATGCTTCGTGGACGAGCGCGGTCGGCTGCAAAGTGTGCTCGGCGCGTTCTCCGCGAAGGTAGGCGGCGGCGAGACGGCGCAGCTCCTCGTAAACCTGCGGCATCACTTCAGCGAGTGCCGCAGCATGCGCGCGGGGAGGTTTGGAATCGCTCGTGAAAACGCCGTGCGCCCCCTCGCTGCCTGCGGCGGATGCGGGCGTTAGCTGCTGCGTTGTCGCCACGGGAGGATTGTAGTGCATGTCGCTACCGAACGTCGAGAGCGACTGCCGAAAGAACCTTCCGGATGGATGTCCGCCGCGCCGCGAAAGCGCCAGAACACTGGCGCGCTCCAAGACGCTCTCGCGACGATCAGACACTCTCGCCGCCGCTTGCGTTTTGGAGTGCGGCGGTATTCCGCCGCTTTCGCCCCGAGGCTTACATACCGCAGCATCACAGCCGCTAAGGTCTTTCGGCAGATGCTCTGGGCGGCGGCAAGCGTTGGCAGAATTTGCGCGAAAAATGTCCACCGCGTGAGCCGTTTTGCGCGCGCTTCTTGCATTACGGGTGTGCCGAACATCCATATCTGCGCACCGCGAGACGGCGGGCGGTCGTTGCGATGACCTACTTTTCGCGACAATCCGCCGAGGACACCACACCGAAGCTCGTCGGCTTCATCGGCTTCGATGGGATGAGCAGCTTCGACCTCTGGGGAGCGTTCGAAGCGTTCGCCGCCGCGCGCATCGCCGAGCCCAACCGCGAAGCGCATCGCTGCTACGAGCCGGTGATCATCGGCGCCGGAGCGAAGACCTTTGTCTCGAGCGCGGGCGCGGTGATCAAGGCGCGCTACACGATCCGCACAGCGCCGCCGCTCGACACCATCATCATTCCGGGAGGCGATGCGCTTCGTCACTCAGAGGCCAGCCGCAAGATGACGGCATGGCTGATCGATCGCGCGAAGAGCACACGCCGCATCGCTGCCATCTCAGCCGGTATTTATCCGCTCGCGAGCACCGGACTGCTAGATGGACAGAGCGTCACGACGCATTGGCGGTTCGCACACGATGTCGCGCGTACCTTTCCGGCGTTGGCCGTCAGCAACGGAGTTTCGTTTGTAAAATCAGACCGGTTCTACACGTGTGGCGGCGGCGTTGCGGGCATGGAGATGAGCCTCGCTCTGATCGAGGAAGATTTCGGAGCGAAGACGGCTCTCGCTGTGGCGCGCGAGCTGAGCATCGATCTGCGCCCTGCCGGCGCCGCCCAGCAGATGCCGCTGCCGCAACATCAAGCCGGACCCGCAGAGCGACTGGCGGAGTTGCCTTCCTGGATCTCGAGCCGGTTGCACCGCGATCTCACCATCGAGGTGCTGGCGGGTCGCGCATGCCTCTCGCCACGACACTTCTACCGGCTGTTCAAAGAGACGTTCAAGAGCACGCCGGCGGCATTCGTCGAGCAGCTGCGTATCAAAGAAGCGCATCGACGTCTCGCAGCGCAGTGCGAGAACGTGGAAAGCGTCGCGAATGCGGTTGGCTTCAAAAGTCCGGCAGTCTTCCGGCGTGCGTTCGGGCGACACCTTGGGTATCCCCCGAGCCGTGTCCTCCGGGGCGCAGAAGCGAAACCGCAGCGCCCGTAACCCGCGACGCATGACACCCAAACGCACCGGGTTGCCTGGCTTCGGCAGCGTGACCGCGCTGCATCTCGTCCGCGCCGCCGATGCATTCTCCGCCGCCACCTGCCTCCCCGCGCGCCGCCGTGGAGATGTTGACCAGGCGGCCAGTGTGAAGAGGGACATCGGGTCGTTAGGCTCGATGCCGTATTTGCCTTCGATCGCGTTCTGCTCACCATCGCGATCGGCACCCGCGGACGCTGGATCGTTGATTGGCCGAACGAGCGGCGCGAAGCCTGCCACGCGGTTTAGTCCCACCACCGAAGCGGGACCGATGCGTGCGATAAGCGGGTCTGGATCGCGCTTGCGTCACCCGTGTGACTGGCTGAATAAGGCCATTGACATTCTATGGCCGGCCCGACATTATCGCGCCATGGAGACCGTATGTTCGAACGGCCGCATTTCGCTTCTCGCCGCCACCTCGCTCGCCGGCTGCGACGCCGTCAGCACCCGGAGCGGCACCGTGACGACCACATCTTCTTCCTGCGTCGCGGCGACCGCAGCGCGCCACGCGGGAGCCGGGATGCGCTAATGCGAGGCGACGCCATCCGCTACTCGGAGCACGGCGCCTCCGAACATCGAACCGACACACTCGTGCACGTTCAATCGCTACCCCGCAACGCGATCGGCGAACCATGCCCGCGACCGGCGCTGGCTTCAGGCGCGGGGCGGTCGCCTTTGCCGAAAAGCTTCAGGTTCACGCACCTCGCGAGCGTCTCATTTGGGCTCCTCGCCGCCTTGGCGACGGCTATGTGTTCGCAGCACGATCCGAAGCCGATCGACGTCAGCGTCCGTGACGTCGTCATCGACCCATACGCAGTCGATGGGAAGCTCGTCAGGCTGATCGGCGTGTTGCATCGCACCGCTGAGGGCGATGCGCTTTACTGGCACGAGCAGGATATCCGGCAATCGAATCGGCATCACGCCGTCGCAATACGGCGTTCTTCCTCCTGGCTGGACAAAGCAGCTCAGCCGGGGACGCACGTTGCAGTCGAAGGTATCTTCGAAGCGGATGACGACCGCGCCGGCTCCGGCTTCAACGGGGCACTGCTCGAACCGCGGAACGCCGAAGTCCGATAGCCTGTGAAGCTCTCGACGCGCCGGCATCGCAGCGAATGCTCAGCCTCTCTCGTGCTGTGCTTTCCATTTGCGCTCGCGGCAGCCGCGGCGGCACTGAAGAGCGCGTAAGCCGAGCGGGCGCCCTTTGAACCGGAGCGCCTTCCGTCCGCTTTGCGCGACGATGGAAAGAATTATCGGCAGTCACCAGATCGTGACAGGTGGCGGCGCGAAGGGCGCAGTCTGGCCGGCTGCTATGTCTCGCCGTCGCGGACAAGATGAAGCCGCTCCGGCGCTGCGGGGCCATCCTTGCTCGAATAGGTCTCGCCGCGAACGGGGCGATCGAGATTCGAGAGATCGAACCACAGGTCGTGTTGGTGCTTTTCCGTAGCGGGCTCGAGGTCGGTGGCATCGCGGAAGACGAAGTGCAGTCCACTCGCTTCGCGCCCAGCCAGCGCGAGCCGCGGCTGATTGCCCTGCGGGCAATAGTGGGTGGCGAGCAACGCCTCGCCGTCGCGGTGGTAGAGCGTGAGAGAATGAGGCTTGCCGGCCGCCTCCCAGCTTTCCACCAGCACCGTGCCGCCCGCCGTCAGGTAGAAGCGGATGCGAAGTGGGCTCTCGGGTTTGTCCGCACGCCGCCAGGTGCCGACCATTCGCGTGAGCTCAGCGAACGCGTCCTCTACGCTGACTTTTTCGGCCGGTGCGGGCGTCGCAGCTACCGCCGGCTGTGCCGATGCCTGGCTTGTAATCAGAGCGGTAATGATGAGCGCGATGCAAAAGACCATATATCCTCCCGGTTCGGCCACCGGTCGTCACGTTATGCAAGGGCTTAGAGCTGCAATCGCGACAGACGTGGCCTGGACGACCAGCCTGCGACCGAGCCGTCGCGCACTCAATCTATATTGCTGACTTGAGTGATGCGACCCAGTTCTGGAATCGCCTCAGTTTCCCATGGCCTCTCTCGAGGCGCGGCAACCGTGATCGTGCGCGAGGCAGGTGACAGTCGATAGTGGAGATTTCTCTTGCGACGGCGGGCAGCGGGTCGCTACAACTTCGCGCACAATCCGGCACAACATCCCCTTTCTCGCAGGCCCGCGCAGCCCCAGAAGGGCGCGGCATCAATAATGAAACCATCAGTCGATGTGACAACGTACGGCGCGGTCCCCGATGATGGGATCGATGATACCGCTGCCATTAACGCGGCTCTAGCTGCGGAAAAGGCCGTCTTCTTTCCTGCGGGCGTTTACGACTACAACGGCCGCATGAACGTGCCGGATAAGAGTATCAAAATCTATGGCGAAGGACGCGACGTCTCCCGGATTCGTTTCCGCGGCGCTGACTCGGGAATCTACTTTGCGAGCGCCGGAGTTGAAACCTTTGAGCTGACCGATCTATCGCTCCTGGCTTCGGGTGTCGGCGGAGGAGGTGGACGGACGGGCACGGCCGTATACTGCGCATTCAGTCCCACGCCACCCCCTAACACTGAGAAGTTTCGCATGGCTACGATCGAGAGGATCGAGATCGCCGGCACCAACGCGCAAGGAGAGCGTCACCGTCCGAGTACGAATGCTTTGTGGTACTGGACGAACGGTATCCACCTGTACCAAGCCTCCGCTTCGAAGGTCGAAGATGTCCAAATCCATGGGAACTTCCAGCAATCTGAGTACGGGATCACCTGGGAGTCGACGCCAAGGATTTTTGCGACGCAGCTTTTCATTAGCGAGCTCTACGTTGAGTACTTCCTCACGGCCGTCCACACGATGGGCAATATTCACGGCTTTTACCTTGAGCAATTCGAGTTCGTGGGCTGCGGTGGTTATGCGGGCTTCCGCGCCGCAATGCGGTTGACCTCACAACTGCATCTACCGGTGTTTCAGGTCAGTCAGGGACATATCGATTTCGTCAGCGACGGGCTGCAACTGGTTGGTCTCGCGAGTGCTAAAATCGACATGGTCGATTTCGCGCACAATGGTGCCTGGGGCGTGGACGGCACCCATATCGTCGTCGATCACAGCGTCGGGGTGGATATCACTAACTGTGGTTTTGCCGGTAAGTACCTTGCGAACGAGGTCGGCATCCTCGCTGGGCGCGGAACGAACGGGCTTCGTGTATCTGGGTGCAGATTCGCCTACATCGCGCCTTCCTCCTTCGGTGGAGGAGTGATGAATCTTTGGGGCGCAGCTAACGTCAAGGTGCTGGATACTGACTGGGGTGACACAAGGCCGCGCACCAGTGGTCCGATGGCAATTCGGGAACTGCCTTAAGCCGACGGTATTGGGGCGCTGCGTTGGGCTAGTCGCCGACTGCGCGGCGAATTCTGCAGACCTCGTGCAAGCAGAGCGCGGCTTCGAGTGCGGAGTGGTCTCACTCAAGCTCTACCGGCGCGGCGAGCCGGTTGCGCGGAGGTCACCCGAGCGGTCCCGCGAACGCTCCTTCCCAACCGCGCGTCCGACAGAAACGCTGGCCTGGCGGCAACAAGCGAGCGCGCGCCGGCAACCAGAAGCTCAGTTCTTGGGGCAAAGGCGAATGCCGGCTGCCTCTAGTCCATCTGCTGCAGCCACTCGCGCAGCTGACCGTAGCGCAACCGGATAATATCGTCCGTCAGGAAGGAGACCGTGTAATGACTGAACTGAAGCGCGGTGAAATTGTCCTCTACCTCCACGGTCGTGAGAATCGTCACGCCCGCTCCGGTCAGGGAGACAATCATTCGATAAAGCGACTCCCGGAAGTCCTCGCGGAAACCCGGCGCCAGCGCCATCTCGAAGCCGATCAATGAATCGATCACCAGCCGTTTCGCGCCCACGCTCTCCACCGCGTTGAGAATCTCCTGCGTGATCTGATCAACCGATAGATCGAGCGGCCGCAGATACAATGTCTCCAGCTTCCCGGCCTTCTCTGCGGCGCCTAAGTTCATGCCCAGGTTGTCTGCCCGGTCGGCATAGCCAATCGGACGCTCTTCAAAGAGCGTCATCACAGCCGGTTCATCGTTGGCCAGACCAGCCGCGATGCAGTGCGACGCGAGTACGATTTTCCGGTTCCGGACGGTCCTGCGATCAGCACGCTATCTCCTTCCAGGATGCCGCCATTCAACATCCCATCGAGATCGGGAACTCCGGTCGACAGCCTCCGGCGGCCTCTTTGGGGATTCACATTCTTGCTGTCGAGCCCCCCAGTGTGCGCGAGAAGGCCTGGAGCCCTGAGTCGCGGATGTGAAAAGTATGCAGTCCAGGGACAGAGCCCTGTCCACGCAGCTTCAGGATCTGGAGCTTTCGCACGACAGAGTTCCTTTCCGTCCGCTGCGATAACCAGAGCAGACCATCCGCGATCGTGAAAAGCGGATTGTCCCGCATCTCCTCCGGCGAGTACTCGCCCACCAGGAACGACGTCGTTTCCCAGGAAGTCAGGAATTGCGCCAGCCGTTGCACGAATAGCTGCATGTCCAGCTCGTCCGCGGTCGCTTGCGCTCTCCGGATCACAGTGCGGAAAGAATCCACCACCACGACCGCCGGGTTGAGCGTCTTCACCTGCTGGATGATCGCCTCCAGGACAGCTTCGAGCTTCCGATCTTCCACCACCTCGCTCAGGTTCCGGAAGTGGATCGCTGTTCCCAGCTCCGACGCATCAAAGAAGGAATACTGCTGTTGGTAACTCGGTGCGAGCGACTGTTAGCTTGCGCCCGCGGTCGTCGCCGGGTGAGCGGCCGAGGTCGGCACTCCCCGGTGCCCCTCCCTGACAATGTCTCAGCTCAGCCGGCTGAGCACGTCCCGGAGGAGTGCAACATCCAGCGGCTTGGTCAGATACCGATCGAAGCCTGCCTGGAAGCCATGCTCCTTGTCTGCGTCGCTCGCGTAAGCTGTTAAAGCCACCGCGCACCTGAGCGGCTGGCGGTGGCGTGCTTCGATCACCAGCTCAAAGCCGTCGCCATCTGGCAGGCCGATGTCGCTCAGGAGCACGTCGAAAACGAAACCGTCCAGCAGATCGAGCGCGTCGCGAACATTCGCTGCGGTGAAAACATTGTAACCATACCGCACAAGCAGCCGCGCCAGCACCATCCGAGTGTCGGAATGATCCTCGACATAAAGAATGCGCAGCGCCTGCAAGTTACCTCCTAATCGTCAGGAAGAGGGAAGAAGGCCGTTGCTGTGGAAAATGAGCCAGTGATGGAGCGGCGTCTGCCGCTCCGCATCAGAGCCCTCCGGCCCGGGGTGAAAGTTGGCGCTTCTCTGTTCGAACCAATGAAGCCGAGGCGCCACCCTGCACGCGTGAGGCTCGGCCCCTTTATCCAGGAAATATGGAACGGGTTCTCGTGGACCGGGAGGCGTTTGCGACGACGCTCTAGCTGCCCGGAGCGAAAATGACGCCGCTGGCGTTGCGCGATCAAACCGGGGCAGAAGCGGTCCGTCTGTCATTCGCGCTGTTCGCGCGGCACAGGCAGCACGTGTGCCGGAGGTTGGGAATCACAGACTGACCCCCTTCGCGTTTCGGCGGAACTAAACCCTTCTCCGCGCAGCTGTAGTGATCACATCCGATCAACGCACGACCGGCGTAATCCCTAACGAGTCACCAACTTCGAACCCTCCCCGATTATGCTCAAAACAGCTGCAATCATCTCCGGTATCTTCTTCCTCGTCTCCGGCATCGGCGGCTTTGTCCCCGCGCTCGCGCCTCAGCACGGCGATGGCAGCATGCTCTTCGGCATCTTCATGGTTGGCCCGGTCCATAACGTCATTCACATCGCCTCCGGCGTCGCCGCGCTCATCTGCGGCATGATAGGTGCAGGCGCCGCGCGCAAATACTTCCAGCTCTTCGGCATCGTCTATGCCCTCGTCGCCGTGATTGGCTTCTTCTACGGCAACACGTGGATCTTCGGCGTGATGGAGCACAACGTCGCCGACATCGGCCTGCATATCGGGATTGCCGCCGTGGCGCTCTACCTCGGCTTCATGGCGCGGAACAACGATCTCGCCCCAGACCATCGCCATTAGAAGCGGCGACGCCCGCCCAATTCGGCTCCGCGACGCGGCCCGCCGAAGCGGTCCGCTCGCCGGGTAGGGACATCGCGCTGCGATGTCCGAGGCGCCTGCCAGGTCCGCGAGCGCCCGAATAGTCTACACGCGCAACGAACGCGCCTCCGCCGCCGCAGCCCGGCGTCGTCCATGCTCGACCGAAATGCCGATCGATGTCGGTGACGCGAACGCGCGACCCGCGCCACCGGCGTCCGACCCCTCGTTCCCAAGTTGCACTTGGGAACGAAAGTGTTCCCGCAGTTGCACTGCCATCAGGAAGCTCAGCTTCCGGGCGCCCTGCGATTGCGGTCTCCCTCAGCGCAAGTGGAAGCGTTCCGGACCATCGGCCCTTGTCGTACCGTAGCGGATCGTCAGCATTTGCGGGAGCAGAGCGAGCGCGTGCTTCAGGCTCAGCTGAAACGCCTCCAGATTGCTCAGTCCGGCAGTGGCGGGGAGCGAATCGAAAACGGGGAGGGTCAATCCTGCGTGCACCCGCTCAGCTGAGCTCCCGGAAGCTTCGTTCTCGTAGTTCGTCGCTGCCATACCGCTCCATCACCTCTTCAAACGCGGGATCGGCGACATCGATCTTCGCCGTTCGGATCAAGTGTGTCACATCCTGCAGGTCGACGCCATGCGCCAGCCGATGCGGGCTCCGCACCGCATGCAGCTTCATCGCGATGAGATGCAGCACGGAAGGAACCCGGAGGGTGAGTCGGTTCCCAATCTCCGCCGGCGCGCTGGCCTCCTGAACTCTCGAGAACGTCTCCAGATCGGCGAGCATCAGGTCCACCGGCAACGCGCCGGCCGGGTCGTCGGCGAGACGTGCCCGGATAAAGTTTGGGGTGCGGTGAAACACCGCGAAGCCATGGCGACTGAAGAACGCCAGCCAACGCTCCGCCTGACCCTCCGGCACGAGCAGATCCACGTCGAACGTCGTCCGCGAGTAGGCGTGCAGATTGACTGTTGCCGCCCACCAGCACCGCGTGGAGGCCTTCCTCGGCAGCTCGGGCCGCGAGCGCGATCGTATCCGGTGAGGACATTTCGAGTGCTCACATTGCAGGCCACGCTCACCGATTCAAGCCCGGGCGCGTGGAACCATCCCCGCCTGCGGAACATGAAGGCCGAGATCTATGACCGACGCCATCCGCCTGCGCGCTTTGCGCAGCAGCACCTCATGGTGAAGCGCGGAGAAATGGCAGCAGGCGTGGCCTCGACGATCAGCCTGCGTGCCAGCCGTCGCGCACAGAATCCGATCGCAGCCGGTTCTCTGCTTGAACCAATTAGGCCGAGGCACCACCCTGCACGCGTGAGGCTCGGCCCCTTTATTCAGGAAAACATGGAACGGATTCTCGTGGATTGGGAGGCGTTTGCGAAGACGCTCTATCCGCCCGGGGCGAAAATGACGCCGCTCGCCTTGCGCGATCACGCCCAGAAGATCCTGCAGGCGGTGGTGACGGATTTGGCCACGCCGCAGACCCGGCACGAGCAGGCGGAGAAATCCATGGGCCGCGCGCCCATCGTGCATAATGCGCCTGAAACGGCAGCGCAGACGCACGCGGTGCTACGCGCCCAGAGCGGGCTGGATATTAATCAACTCGCGGCGGAATACCGGGCCCTGCGGGCGAGTGTGCTGCGCCTTTGGCAGGAGAAGGCACACACGGGGCCGGAGGAGTTTGAGGACGTCATCCGGTTTAATGAAGGGATCGACGAAGCCCTCGCGGAGTCGATCAAGTTCTTCAGTGCGCAGGTCGATCAATCGCGAAACCTTCTGCTCGGCATGCTCGGCCATGATATGCGGAACCCGCTCAATGCCATCGTCATGACGGCGTCGAGCCTCGCCACCTTGAGCGCTGGCGAGGACATTTCGGAGGCGGCGATGGTGCTGATCCGTAGCGGCGCTTCGATCAAGGCACTGTTGGATGACCTGGTCGATTTTAACCGGACGAAGCTTGGGCTGGGGCTCAATATCACGCTCAGGGAGATCGACCTCACGAAGCTCTTCGCCGACGAAATCAACCAGCACCGCGCGGTGCACCCGGAGAGCCACCTCGAGCTCACGCTCGCAGGGAATGTGACCGGACAATGGGACGGTGAGCGACTGCAACAGGTCCTGCGCAATCTCGTCTCGAATGCCCTCGCCTATGGAGCGACGGGTGAGCCGGTGCGCGTGATGGTCGAGGGCGGCGATGATACCGTCCGCATCGCGGTGGCGAACCGCGGACCGGTCATCGATCGCACGACAGCGGATTACCTCTTCGACCCGCTGCAACGGGGGGCATCCGCGCATCGCCGCTCCGATCGCGGCGGCCTGGGGCTAGGCTTGTACATCGTGCGCGAGATCACCCGCGCCCATGGAGGCACAGTGGACCTGCGATCGAGCCCCGAGGAGACGGTGATTTCCGTGTGCCTGCCGCGGGATTCGCGACCGGTGGCCGCCGCAGGAGAGAACGAGCTCGCAGCCAGCTCGTAGCGCATCGCGAACCTCGCTGCCTCCTTCGGCCGCTCACGCGGGGCAAGCAGCCATGTCAGATCGTGCGCGAGTGGCTGCAGTTGCAGTCGCGCCGTTACCGCCTAACGACCGGTTACCGCCCTCCGCGCGCCGAAAGGCGTGACGGAAGGCAGTCCGGCTCGTCACCATCCTCTACCGGATGGAGTGGCTACTTGCGGCCGGCTTCCCCGAGCTAGGGCGTCAATCCCGCGAAGAACCGGCCCTCGGCAACCACTCGCCCACCCTAGCGATGGCACTCGCGCTCGCGGGATCCTGCTCTGGCAAAACTTCCCGCAGCGAACGCGGTAGTAACCAGTGACCCACCCGGGCAACAGCGTGTCCGCTGCGGCGACATGGTCCCGACGTACACACAAACACACACCCCCCATCGGAACGACGAATGACAACGCGAAAGGTAAGCAGCAAGAAGGCGAGTAGTCGCCCGAGCGCAGCGAAGAAGAAAGCGAGGCCCGCTCGCAAAAAGAGCGGGAGCAAATCGGCCACAGCCTCGGCACAGTCTCTAGCGGATCGCGCGGACGCCGGCAGTCCCGCATCCACCCGCGACGCCGCCGCCGACGCGGTCGATGAGTGCATCAGGAGAAACACTGATGCCGGCGCGCAATGGCATGGTGGAACGACTCTGAACGCCGTCCCCGTCGAGCAGCCAGACGACGTGGCAGCATGCCTGAACGGAAGCGTTCTGGCTGCGAGCAATAACAAATTTGCGCCGCGAGAGGTGAAGGGAACCTGGACGGTGCAAAGGCTGAAAGGCGAAACGCGTAACCGCGTTGGGGCGTGACATGAGAGCGAGCATCAAACGGCTGGTTCGCTGGTCGGTCGCGATTGTTCTTGTTAGTCCGTTCGCCCCGCGGCTGGAGGCGGCGGAAAACCCGGTCACGTTCACCGAGGAGGAGATCCGCGCATACGCGCGAGTGCAGGAGAAGCTCAAGCCGAAAGAAGGAAATCTTCTGCGCCGGCTGCAGGAAGCCTACCCGGGACAGAAGCACTTCACCGAGTATGAAATCGCCGCGCTGGAGCGTCCGGGCAAAAAGGTGCCCCTGGATTACGACACACGCTTTCAGCAGAAGGGCCGCCCGATGCGCGACTCGTTCACGGCACAGGCAGCCGATGCGCATCTGCGGATGGTGCAGAAGCAAAAGAAAGCGACGGAAGACTATCCGGCAGAGCTGCGGAAGAAATTCGGAGAACAGGATTGGTACACCGCGGAACAGGTGCGCGATGTCGCCGAGCACGGGAGCAAGCCGCGCATGATCGAGGGCGCGCGCGAGGAAAGCGACCCGATCTGGCAAGCCGCTGAACGGATCGCGCGGCGACGCGCCGGTTTTCGCAGCCCGAAAGTGCGGGAAAGCTGGCGCGACGTTCTCCTGCTTGAAGACCCCAGCCAGACGGGAACGGCACGCGAGAAGATCACCGATGTTGTCGGGGCGACGTTTTCATTTAACCATGACTTCGGCAACAACACCGACACGTGGACCGCAATCGGCGCCGTGATTCTGCCGTGGGAGTACGAAAACGATATCGCGGGGGGTTGGACTCCCGAGAATGTGGTCGTAGCGCCGAGCGTTAGCATCAACAAGGTCGACACGAACGGCGATCCGGAGGCGGAAAGCGATTCGCTTCTTTACCGCCTCGGCGCATACGCCCAGTGGCGCTTCCCCACGAACACGGCCGCCGGCTTGCAGCTAAGATCCGCCATCGTCTATGCCACCGATACCGGACATGACGCAGAAGCGGCCGGTTTCGAGCTGGAGCTCGAGCCGCGCTGGCGATTGGCAGGTTTCCCGATCGGCTACCGCCAGATACTCATCCGTAAGGCGCCGTTATTGGAAGACGGCACCGACATGTCGGCGCTGGAATATAAGCTTCGGTTCTGGCTCCGTGCGGAAGGAGGCGACGTTCAGCGCTCCGAGGAAACGTGGGAGACGACGGAAGGCAGGTTCCTGCGGTTGGGTCCCGCGCTCGAGCTGGCCGTCACCGCGCCGTATTTCCTCTTCCATAAAGACCTGTCCATCACGGTGCTCTATTCCCATCTGGAAGCACTCCGGGGCGTTGAAGAGCACGAGTCATTCTTCAAGGCGACCGCCAGCCTTGAGCTCTACAAAAACGCGCTTGGCCACCGGATCTCGCTGAACGCCGACTACCAGAACGGCGGCCTCGATTTCACCAAGGAGCAAGTTGAGAGCTTTACGATTGGCCTTGGCGTTGTCTTCTGATCCGCAACCAAGCAACACCGCGCCGGCGCGACACCGTGGGAAAGAGGTCCCCTCACCGCTTCGGACGGGAGATCGGCGAGCTTTCGCTCCTCGAACCGAAGCTTCCACGTGGTGTGCGCGATCCATGGAAAGCTGGACCGCCTTCCGCGCCGGCGGCCGGTGAGCTGAGGCTGTTTGACCCTCGGTCTCAGGTGAACTTGAACGACCGACGAAGAATTCCGGTGCCCTGTTTAGTTCGTGCCGTCGGACGCGTCAGGGCTGCCGGGAAGCGTGAAGGTAAACTTCGCGCCCGCTCCGAGTGTGCTCTCCGCGAGGACGCTGCCGCCGTGTGCGTCGACGATCTGTTTCACGATCGCCAGTCCGAGACCGGTGCCATCCTTATCGGGGTCGGTGGCTGATTTCTCAAACACCTTCGCCAGCATCTCCAGCGGAATGCCGGCGCCATTGTCGTGCACGATGCAGGTGACGCAGCCCCCAACTTCCTCCGCGGTCACCACCACACGTCCTTGCGCCGCGTATTTGAAGGCGTTGCCGAGCAGGTTCTGGAATACCTGTGAGATGAGTCCGGCGTCGGCGTGGACCGTCAGTGCGTGCGGGATTTCGTTCGCGACCTCGACGTCGTGCTTCGACGCGACGGACCTGAGATCGAGGATCAATCGCTGCACGAGCGGCCAGAGCTCGAAGGTGCGCAGCTCCGGTTGGAAGGAGCTGCCGAGCGGCATGGGTTGCGCGTGGTTCACGAGCACCTTTTTGATGAGCTGTTCCAGGCGCTGAAGATTGCGCTGGAGGATCTCGAAGAGGTTGCCGGTGTCCCGGACCGCTTTCTCGCTGAGCCCGTACTTCAGCTGGTCCACGAGCAGGCAGACGGCATTCAGCGGCGTGCGCAGATCGTGCGCGACGAAGGCGAGATGCTCGTCCTCCTGCTCCTTGCGAATCAGCGCCTGCTGCGCGGCAAAGGCCATCACAGCGAGGCGCACCGCCTGGTCGATCCGCAGGTTGATGATGCGAGCGGTTTCGCCGACCAGGTAGAGATTGTGGCGCTCCGCCACGGTGATGAACGCCACGCGGAGAAGATTGTACTCCGCCACGACTTCACCGAGATCGAGGCCATCATGGAAACGTTGCACGCCGTGCACCGGCGGGCTGCCGCGGGTGTGCTCTTCCGAGAGCACGCCTTCGCGACGCAGCCGCAGATCGCGCGTGATCTCGGCGATGATGT
Organism: uncultured Chthoniobacterales bacterium; assembly: GCA_902805675.1. Classification (GTDB taxonomy): domain Bacteria; phylum Verrucomicrobiota; class Verrucomicrobiia; order Chthoniobacterales; family UBA10450; genus JACCTI01. The sequence goes on from CADCTA010000087.1 coordinate 21,452, forward strand.
CAGGCAGGTGATTGGTGATCGTGAGCTTATCGAGATCGAGCTTGTGCAGGAGCTTATGCGCCTGCAGGCGCCACTCGGCGATGATCTCGCCCTCGCAGCGACTCAGGACGTCAGCGATGTGCTCAGCGGTGCAATGTTCGAGGGCGGCGATGCGCCACCGTCGCAGACCTCGGGACGGGATGCGAGCGTTCTGATCACCTGTTCGCGCGCCCCAACGCGAGACCGCGCTGGCGTCGCGCGGCGACCGTTCCGGTAGAAGTGGCAGAGCCGCGCTTTTCTGGAGGGCCGCCGCCGCGGGTGCGTTTGCGAACCCGGCAATCGTCCGCGCCCACACCGCGCCGAGAGGAACACGGAAATCACAACTGGCTCACGACTGACGGGCAAAACTCCCGCATCGCCGTCCGGCAGCAAAGTCACCACGAAGGTCGAGCCCGCACGTTCCCTCACCTGCGGCGCCTGCAAAAGGCTCAACGCGCCGCCGCGACCGCTTGAGCACGCGCGCTGCGGATCGTCATCCAGCCGCCGACGATGAACAGCACGCCCGAAGCGAGGAACGCGTAATCGAAGACGGACACTCCCAGCCGCTCCACCACGTGGTGAATGCCGAGGAGGTGATGATCGATCAGACCTTCGATGAAGTTGAACAACCCCCAGCCGAGAAACATCGCGCCGGCGAGCGCTTTGCCCGACCATCCATTCTCGCGCCGCGTGCCCGCTTTCCATAGCTGCACCACTCCGATGAGCGTCATCATCCAGGTCAGCGCGTGGAAGAGGCCGTCCCAGAACATGTTGATCTCCATGTTCGCGATGCTGTCCTTCGGCCGCACCGCCGAGACCATGTTGTGGGTCTGCAGCAGCTGATGAAGCAGGATGCCATCGAAGAACCCGCCGAGCCCAACGCCGAGGAAGACGCCGGCAATCACGAGCGGACGGTGATCAGGATTGATGTTGTTCATCACGTTTCTTCCGTCGCTTCGGTGGTCTTGGGGAGAGCTGTCGATGCACCATTGCAATGGCAGCGAGCAGCACAGGGAAAGGCGAGACAATTGCCAGCAGAGTGCTCCAGAAGTTCTCGTCCAGGATGCCCGCTCGGACTTGCACTCCCGTCTCACTGTCACAAACCGTGCAGGCCGAAACCGCAGCTGCCGGGAGCAAACACGCGACTGCTATCGCCAGAAGCTTCATCATTCGCCTGCGGTGTGCCATCCCGATCTTCCTCTTCACCTTTTCGGCGGGCCGTAACCGGGCGGCGCCGTCCCCTTCCCTGCTCACAAGGTCTGATTCGGACGGGTCACGCGCTCCGGGTGCATGCGTCGAAAGCTCCAGGAACGCGCACGGTGGGCGCGAGGGAAAGCCATGGCCATTCACCGCGCTACCGTCCGGCCAGCGTCGCCGCCCGTGAACGGAAGCGAACGTTCCGGGCCGGTTCATATACTTTAATCATCCCCAGCGACAGATCCGCATTCGGCCAGCCGGACGGCCCAGCACCCCGCGGCTGCTCCACCGTCCTGCAGCCGCACCGTCACACGAATGTTTGATGAGTCACCCACCACGCCCGCAACTGGCGCAGCACGGTCGTCTTACTTGGAACCGGCACCTCATGGCTCAGTGACCGTTCACGCAAAGCCGGAAGATGCGCGCCGAGGTGAACGGCAGGTCATGACTTCGAGCTTGAGTCGTTCGTCGGTTTGATGGTTGTATAGAGCACGCTGTAGTGCGCTTTGGGACGCGGCATCCTCCCTCTCATCCCGCTAATTCTCTATCGACCAGCCGAATGCAAACGACCTCGATACACAGCAAATTTCACGCGCGCG
>CADCTA010000088.1 GCA_902805675.1 uncultured Chthoniobacterales bacterium
GCGCGGTCATCCTGAGCCGCGCGTTGGGGTTTGCGATTGCTTAGCGTGCGCTCAGCGCGTTTCGCCAGCCATCACGTCTCGTTCCTTCAGCGCGATCGGGAATGGCTCGAGCGACATCGGCTCATCGTGGTCGAGGAACTCCTCGCACGTGGCAAAGAATTCACGCTCCGTCATCGCGCGCCGGATCCGGTGCAGGAACGCGCCGGTCGGCTCCACTCCGAGGCCGATGAAGTTCATGTATTTCTTCATGTTATTGACCTGCGACGCCTCCCGGACCGGCCCGCGGATGCTCACCGCATCCCAAAGCGCGCGCACGTACTCGAGCACATCACGGCCGGTTGGACGGAAGACCAAGTCGCCGCGGCGTTGCTCACGGATCTGGCGGAAGAGCCATGGATTCCGGATCACACCGCGGCCAATCATCAGCCCGCGCGCGCGTGTGATCGCCATGACCTCCTCTGCCTTATCCGCTGAGTAGATGTTGCCGTTGGCAATCACCGGGAACGGCAACGCCTCGACCGCGCGCGCGATGAACTCATAACGCGGCGCACTGCGATACATCTCCTTCACCGTGCGCGCGTGAACGGTGAGCAGGTCCAGCGAGTGCCGGGCGAAGATCGGCAGCAGCTCAGCGAACACGTCCGAGTCATCAAACCCGATGCGCGTCTTGACCGTAAACGGAATCTCAACCGCTTCGCGCAGGGCACCGAGAATCTGATCGACCCGGTCAGGGTCGCGCAGCAGGCCGCCGCCCGCACATTTGCGGTAAACGATCGGAACCGGACAGCCGAGGTTCAAATCGATCGCCGCCACCGGATGGCGCTGAAGCTCGCGCGCGGTGCGGACGAGCGCGCCGATGTCGTTGCCGATCATCTGCGCCACGACCGGCCGGCCGGTCGGGTTCCGCGTAATCGACGAGAGGATATGCGGATCAAGGCGCGACTGCGGCAGGACCCGGAAGTATTCCGTGAAGTAAACGTCCGCGTTTCCGTAGCCGCTGATCAGCCGCATGAACGGCAGGTCGGTGACGTCCTGCATCGGCGCGAGCACCAGAATCGGCTCTTCGGCGCCGAGCAGCTTCAGGAATTCATGTCGCATGTTTTACGGCCGTCATCTCGAGCGTAGCCGAGAGATCCCGTGGCGCCATCGACAGCGTGGCGCGAACGATCGGTCCTGCAACGGGATCCCTCGACTCCGCTCGGGATGACAGCGGGCCCGGCGCGTTCGCAGCTACTGCGTGGCGCGATTGCGCGCTTCCGTCGTGGCAGCAGCGGCACCGGCGGAATACTTCGGCTCCTTCACCTGCTTGCGGATGGCGTCGTAAACCTTCCGAATCGCGACACGGCTGCCGTTGTTTGCCAGCATCGGGGGAATCGTGCCGCCGCTATCGGTGTAGATGGTGTAAATGGCGCGGGTGCCGCCGGCCTCCGTCGGCTCGAGCAGCCAGCCACCTTCGCAGACATTCACGCGCAGGACGCCTGGCTTCTCCGCCGGGCCCTGGTCGTTAGCCGGCTCCCACCGGATCCAGTAGATTGGGCCATCGGGACCGATCCAGCGCTGGTGTTTCGAGCGCAGCGTGTAATCGCGGTCGCTCACGACCGGAAGCTCCAGTCGCTGATACGCGAGCACAGTGTCCTTCTCGCGCTTCAGCACCCGGCACTCCGAGGTGTAAGGCATGAAGCTGGGATACGCCTCGCTGTCATCCAGCACCGCAAAGACCGCCGCGGGCGTCGCGTCGATCGTTCCCACCGCCCTGAATTCTTTCACACCGCTTCCGGCTCGCGGACGGCTATGGATGACCACGTCTTTCCCCGCAGAGTCCTGGCTCCAACCATCGGCCGGGTCGGTGCTTCGCGCGGGCTTATGCAGCGCGGCCTTCACCGCCGGAGGGTTTTCCGCGCCGCTGGCGACAACTGCGCAAAAAGCTGCAAGCGCGACGAGACTGAGCGGATTCATTGAAACGGCCGAACGGGAATACAGTAACAATTCGCGTCTCGGGAGAGGAACGGCCCCTGCACCGAGGCGGAAACGGCCACGATTTACGGGATTTATAGCGCCTTTCTGCGACAATCCGCCTGTGGATGCCGTTCCGCTGAGGATGCTGGAGACCCCGGCAGTGCTCATCGACCGCGAACGCTTGGGGCGGAATATCGCCTGGGCGCAGGCGCTCGCCGATCGCCGTGGGGTCGCTTTGCGGCCACACGTCAAGACACACAAATGCCTGGAGATCGCGCGCCTGCAGCTGGAGGGCGGAGCCGTCGGGCTGACGGCCTCGAAGGTAGATGAAGCGTTCGTCTTTCTCGAGGCTGGTGTGCCGTCGATGACGGTGGCTTACCCGATCGTGGACGAACGCAAACTGCGCCGGCTGCTCCTCGCGGCACAGGAGCGCACGACTGATCTCCGCGTCGTCGTGGACAGTCGCGAGGCGTCGCAGTTGTTGGCGCGAGTCGCAGCGGAAATGCGCATGCGCGTGGGCGTGTTTGTCGAGATCGATGTGGGCCTGCACCGTTGCGGCCTCAACGAGAGCGATCCTGAGCTTATCGATCTCGCGCAGTGGATCCGAAGCGCTGCACCACTGCAGTTTACCGGGTTGCTCTCGCACGCCGGCCACGCCTACGGCGCAGGGGACGCGGAGGAAGTTGCCGCGATCGCAGCGGAGGAGTGCCGCATTCTGCAACGCGTGCGCGCCATGCTGGAAGGCTGCGGTATCGAGGTGGCAGAAGTCTCAGTCGGTGCGACCCCTACCGTGCTCGCGAGCGAGGCGTACGCCGGAATCACCGAGATCCGGCCCGGCAACTACGTCTTCATGGACCGGACGCCGGTGCGGCTCGGCCTCGCAACCTTCGATCAGATCGGGTTGACTGTGCTCGTGACGGTGGTGAGCCGGAACGCTGAGTACCTGATCACAGATGCAGGCTCGAAGGTGCTGACGTCCGATCTCGGCGCCCACGGAACGGCAGGGGCAGGAGGATACGGTGTCGCGTTTCCGATCGATGAGCCGGTCGGCGGAAGCGCGGGGTTGAACGTTGCGCGGTTGTCAGAGGAGCACGGATTCGTCGACGCCATTCGCGGCAACATCGCCATCGGCACAAAGCTCCGCGTGGTGCCGAATCACGCCTGTCCGGTCGTCAATCTCGCGGACGAGCTCGTGGTCGTTTCCGGTGATCGCGCGATCGACAGGTGGCGAGTCGCGGCGCGCGGAAAGGTCCGCTGACCGCCGCGCTATTCGGCGGAATCCGGCACCGCACGCTCCGCGGCCTCGAAACCGATCTTCGAGTGCGTGCCATCGCAGAACGGCTTCTTCGTCGAAGCGCCGCAGCGGCAGAGCGCCAGGCGTTGCTTTGCCGGGTATGCGTTCCCCTCGGTGTCCTTCAACTCCACCGTTCCGTTCACGATGAACGGCCCGTTCTTGATGATGTCGATCGTTACGTCAGCCATGAGCTGATTGAATCAGGAAAGGAGGAAAGCAGGAAGAAGACTCCCGCTCGGTCGAGCATACGATCTACACCTTCCTGCTTTCCTGCCTTCCTGATTCGTATCTCTTCAACCCTCGGCGAAGCTAAACCGCAGCGCCTTGTGCAGCCGCTTCGGCAGCGATGGCAGCTTCCGCCGTTCGATGAGAAACGTGATCACGCCGGCGAGCTCCTTGAACACGTAATTCTTGTTCACCGCGCCTTGCAGGTATTGCTCGCCACTGCTGCCGCCCGTCCCCGCGCGCGTGCCGATCATCCGCCGCACCATTTGCAGGTGACGGTAGCGGAACGTCGCGAGCTGCTCGTCGATCTCGATCAATCCGTTCAGCAACGCAAAGGGCAGACGGAAGAGCGGCTCGTCCCGGTAAAGCATGATGAACAGCGCGGTCCGCAGGGCGTCCGGCGAAAAGTCCCCCCACCCCGTCGTGAAGAAGATCTCGTCGAACTTCCGCAACGTCTCCGGCTTGTCGTCCCGATCGGAGAGGCTGCTCTCAAAGATCCCGCGGTAGCGCGTCCAGAAGGGCGATTGCCCGTGCGCGGCAGCCTCGGCCTCCGCCTCCTGCCACTCGCTCCAGAATGGCTCATCGAAGAACGGCGCCCGCGCCAGCCACCGCTCCACCATCGTGAGGAGGCTCGGCTGCTTCTCCCACTCGCTGATCTCGCCGAAGTCTGCGTCGTTAAACCCGCCCAGCTCGGTGTGCTTGTAGTAGTCCGGCCGAAAGCGATTCTCCATCCGCAGCCCGAGCGTCGCTTCGATCTGGCGGAATTGCTTGCTCTGGAACCCGGAGGCGCCGTGCAGGTGCTCGCGGAACTCGAGAAAATCGAGCGGCGTCATCGTCTCGAGCACGTCCACCTGGTGATTCAGCAGTTTCCAGATCTCGACGATGCGCTTCAGCCGATGCACGACCACGTTCATGTCGGGGCCATCGTCGTCGGCCGCCGGTTTGCTCAGCACTTGCCGGCACGCCTGCAGCTCGTGCAGGATCTGTTTAAACCAGAGCTCGTAGGCCTGGTGGATGATGATGAAGAGCATCTCATCATGCGCGAGCAGGTTCGACCGCTCCAGGCTGAGCGGCCGCTGCAGCTTTAGGAGCTCATCGATCGCGAGATAGTCGCCGTAGTACTCCGGCTTTCGCTCCCCGTTGAATGGGCACTCCATCCGGAGAGTGTCGGTTATGCCGCACGGCTGCGTCAATGCAGCCCGCATTGCGCCGCGTCGCCGGCCAGCTCTACGCTTTGTCGCCGCCAGGGCCGCGGACGAGCCAGATCGACAGAATCGTGAGCAGGCAGAGCGCGATCAGCACTTCCGCCCAAAAGAACGCGATGAAGTCGCTGTAGGTGCCGATCGGCGGCGTGCCTGGCTGGCTGTTGCGCAAGGCCGGGAATGCGAAGAGCAGCGCACCGAGGAAGGAGAACATGCCCACCTCGATTCTGCGCCGCCCGGTCAGCACGTGGAAGACGAGGAACAAGACCGCGAGCGTCAGCAGCCACATCGCCGACATGATGAAGATGGAGAAAAACTTCGCGGTCGTTGCGCGCCGGATCGTGAGGTCGATGACCGCGTAGTCCTTCACGTTCTCTTTCGATTTCTCCGCTTCGATCTGCAGTCCATTGACCGAGCCGAAGAGCTCAAGGGCAATCGGGATTTCCGCCGGCTCGTCTGCTGCGTCCGCGGGTGCAGCGGCTTCGTCGACCTCCGGCTCCTCTGCTTCGACCGGCGCCGCGGCGCTGGGCGCAGGCTCTGGCACGGAGTTATCGAAGTAGACCGCGAGCTGCGAGACGTGCTCGTCGAACGGGTAATCCATCGGCTCGCCTTCGTACATGTCGAGCACCGCTTCGACCGGGCCCATGCGCTTGTTCTTGCGGAACTCGTGTACCTGCTTGCCGGTTGTCGTGTTGACGAAAAGCTCGATGTCGCGCGATAGCGTCACGCCATCTTCGGAGACGAACTTCCCCTGCGGCGTCAATTCGATCCGCACGATGACGTCGCCCTTCACGGGATCCGCGGTGATGATCTTGGCGTAGGCATCGATCCGGTCCGGCCCAGCCTGAGCAGTGTCCAGCTCGATGGAAGCGGCGCGGTTTTCGTTCTCTTTATCATAAACCTTCAGCACGCCCGCGAAGGTCACAGCGAGCAGCAGGAGCACACCGAGCGCCGCGATGATGGGGGCTTTCGAACGGGGTTTGTTTGTCGTGTCATTCATACGGGGTGGCTCGAGAAAGGGTGAGTTCCGCGCAACGTGAAAGCATCGGCGGCTGAGGACGAGACAATTCGTGAAGTTCCTGAGCGAGGCGCGCCGTTCGCGTCACCACGCGAAAGCCTCCGGGCAAAACGAAGACGGCCGCGAAGTGCCATCCAGGCACCTCGCGGCCGCGAAAATTAGCGAGCAGCGCAACTGCGCCGCGATCGTTTAAAACTCGAGCTCGAGGTCGTCTTCGCAGAAGTCGAACGCCACTGCCTCGGACTCCTCACCGTCGTCAAACACCGCCTTGAAGAACCATTCGCAGTCGCTGTTGTCGGTCTTCTTGTCCCACGCCAGCGTCACCGTCTCGCCCGCCTTGATGCCCTTCCCGATATCGAAGTTGCCGTAGTTCTTGTCGTCGGTCGACGCGAGCAGCTTCTTGATCGTGTTGTCCGTGGTGTTCTTCACCTTGAAGGAGAAATTACCATCCGCAGCGCTGAGCGAAGCGACTGCCATCACTGCCACGGCCACAGCGATGCTGAGCGCGCTTTTAAAGTAGGTTTTCATTGCGCGGAACAAACGGGGACGTGGCGCTCTTCGCAAGCACAAAGGCGTGTCAGACACCCGTCATTTCGAGCGCCAGTCGAGAAATTCCGCGGCCGAACCGGACGAGAAGGCGACGGGATCTCTCCACTTCGGTCGAGATGACCGGCTGTTTTAGTTCTCCTCCGCTTCCGCGTCGTCGTCGTCTTTGTACCAGGTCACAATCGACTTCGGATCCTCTTCCTGCATGTAGGCCGCGTGCGAAGCATAAGCGCGGATCTTCATCGAGTCGCCGTCGCACTCCACGCCAAGCGTGTTGCCACCGAAGCCGTTCGCCGCTGACTTGGCGTTGATTTGTAGTTCGAACATCGAGCCGTCAGTCGCGCGGGTGATGTCGCGATACGGCAGCGCTCGATTATCAGCGAAGCGGATCGTCTTCTCGGTGATCACGAGCGTCTCGCCGCGACCATTCGACCAGCTGCCGAGATATGGAAGGTCTTCGGCAGCGCGCGCGTCGCCGACGGCCAGTAATAACAGCGCGACGAGCGCCAACGTCATCCGGGCAGGCGCGGCTGGCAGGCTCATTTCGGGTCGACCTTGTCGATCTTCCAAGCGCCGCTCTCCTGGCGAAGCGTGACGGCGAGTTTGTGAGTCATTTCCCGGCCCTTCAACTCCACTTTCGCCGTCGCCACGTTGCCCGCGATCTTCGGATCTGAGACTTTGATGTTCTTCGCCCACGCTTCGTCGCTATCCTGCGCCTGCAGAAATGGGTCCGCACCCAACTCTTGGTCTTTCGCGAGCTTGTCGATGCGGCGGAGCATGCCGGCGGTCGCGTAGCGCTTCAGCTTGGCAGGTTCGTCCATCATCGGGCTGCGATTCGCTGACACGGTCTGCACATACCACTTGTAGAACTCGCGGATGACGGCTTCCGGCTTGGCCGCGACGCCGCTCTCCTGCGCGCGCGCCACAGGCACGGCGAGCATCGAGAGCAGCACGAAGGCGCCGGCAAAGAACGCGAGCCGTCGCCGAGCGGATGATCGCGCACTCCTCATTTCTGCCTCTGGTAGCGCGTCATGTGACCGTCAGGGTCGATCATGTCGAGCGTGTCGGCCTTCACCGTCACGGGGAATGAGAGTTCGTCCGGCACGCCGTCCAGGTTGAGCTTCAACTTGCCGTCCGTAAGTGAATAGCGACCACGGATCGGCTCGCTGCCCGAAACGTTTTCCGTCACTGCGCCGTCGGCGTGGAACTCCGTGATGTCGCCGCTGTTCGGGTCCTTCCACCGACCCACGATCGAAGGCGCGGGAGCCGTTGCGGCGGGTGCCGGCTGCGTTTTGGGCGGCTCAGGTTTGGCAGGCGCAGCCGGCGCGTCGACTTTTGCAGCCGGGGCCGGTTTTGCCACTGGCGGGCTCGGCGGCTTCGAAGGTGGAGGCGGCGGTGGAGGCGTCGAAGATCCGAAGCCGAAAAACTTTTTCATCGCGGCCCAACCCTAAGGTCATTCCGAGCGAAGTCGAGGAATCCCGCGGTGTTACAGTGCGCCTGGCCACGCGATTCCGCACTGCGCTCGGAATGACACGTCAGCACGCGCTTTCCGCGATCCATGTCAGTGCGCCGCCGCCTGGGCTTCCTCGCGACTTTTCGTGATCAGCAGCCGTTCGATCGCGTCGCGCAGCAGCGGCCAATCAACCGGCTTGGTCAGATGCTCTGCAAATCCCGCTGCGACGCTGGCCGCGCGATCCTCATCCGTCCCGAATCCACTCAGCGCGATGCCGCGCAACCCATGCGTCGCCTGCAGGTCGCGCATCAGTTCCAGCCCTGTGCCATCCGGCAATCCCAGATCGCTCACCACCAGGTCAAACCGGCGTGAGCTCGCGAGGTCACGCGCCGCGCCGATCGTATCCGCATGCGCCACCTTATAGCCGGCGCTTTGCAGGATGCGCGTGAGCACGCGGGCGGTGTCGGCATGGTCTTCCACGAGCAACAGCTCGGCCGTGCGATCATCGGTAGGATCGCCCGGCAGATACACCACCGGGTCCTCCAGGAGCGATGTCTCCATCGCCTGTAATGTGATGGTGAACGTCGCGCCCTGCCCGCGGCCGCCGCTCGTCGCGACCACACTGCCGCCGTGCATGTCGATCACACGCTTCGCAATCGCGAGGCCAAGCCCGAGCCCGCCGAACTGGCTCGTCATCATCCGGCCACCCTGCTCAAACGCATCGAAGATGCGCGGCATCAGCTCAGGCGCGATGCCGATGCCGTTGTCGCTGATCTCGACGATGATGCGGTGGGCCGCGTCGTTACGCGTCCGCAGGTCGATCCGTCCACCGTGCGACGTGAACTTGGCGGCGTTCTTCACCAGGTTCCAGAAGACCTGCTGCAGCCGCGCCCCATCGCCCCAGGTGTGATGTTCGAACGCTTCGAAGCGGCGCGTCACGGTGATGTCCTTGCCCTGCAATTCAGCGGACGAAATGTTCAGCGCGTGCTCGAGCGACGCGTGGATGTCCGCAGCGTCATGGTGCAGCTCGAGCTTGCCGTGCGCGATGCGCGTCAGGTCGAGCAGGTCGTCGATCAGCAGCGCCTCGAGCTCCACGTTCCGCTGCAAGACTTCGAGATCCGCCTGCAACTCTTCCGGCAGATTCGGCTGCCGGCGCAGCGAGGCGATCGTCATCAGGACCGGCGTGAGCGGGGTGCGCAGCTCGTGCGACAACATCGCAAGAAATTGATCCTTGGCGCGGTTCGCGTCCTCTGCGGCTTGCTTCGCGTGCTGTAACAACAGCTCCGCGTGCTTCCGCTCGGTCGTATCCTGCACGACCGCGACGAACGAGCGGACGGAACCGTCTGGCGCACGATCCGGCACGTACCGGCACGCCATCCAGCGATGGCCTGTGGAGTACGGCACTTCCACTTCAAATTCCACGCGCTGGCCGGCCAACGCCGCCTCCACGTGTGGTCCGATCGTCGCATACGCCGTTTCCCCGATCACATCGCGCACAGTCCGGCCGACGATCTCCGCGCGCGTCAGTCCGAAGCGCCGCGCGTACGGCTCGTTCACGAAGATGTAGCGACCGTCCGTATCGCAATGGGCGATCAACATCGCGGCCGCGTGATCCGTCACGAAACGCAGCTGCGTCTCGCTCGCGCGCAAACCCTCCTCCGCGTTCCGTCGTTCCGTAATGTCGAGCACCGTCCCGACAATGCGGACGATCTCGCCTGCCGCATCGCGGACCGCGCGGCCCCGCTCGGCCACCCAGCGTTCCTGCCCGTCCTCGATGCCGATCGTCCGATACTCCAGTTCGTAGCGGTCGGTTTCCCCCGATCGGAGACGGCCGACGATCTGCGCCGGGAGCTCGCGATCGAGAGGATGGAGACCGTCGCGATAGGTGTCGTAGGTGAACTCGCGATCAGGTGAGGCACCGAAGATGGCCTTGGCGCGAGCCGAGAACCGCAGCTCACCGGTCAGCGGGTAGTAATCGAACGTGCCGATATTCGCCGCCTCAATCGCGAGGCGCAGCCGATCCTCGCTTTCCTTTAACCTCGCCGCCGTCTCGTGGCGCTCGGTCACATCGCTGCGCAAGACCGCGATGCCTTCAGCCGTGGGATAGATGCGCGTCTCGAGCCAGCGGCGCCAGGGCTCGTAGTACACCTCGAAGTGATCGGGCTGCCGCATCTCCATCGCGCGATGACAGCGCTTGTAGAATTCACTGCCGACTGCGTCCGGGAACACGTCCCAAATTTTGCGTCCGAGGAGTTGCTGCCGGGAAACTCCCGCGAGCTCGGCGACCTTCTCGTTCGCGTAGGTGTAGCGCCACTCGTGGTCCAGCGCCGAGAACGCATCGCTGATGCTCGCGAGCAGCTTTTCGCGCTGCTCGACCAGGTCTCGCAGCTGGTGCTGTCGCTGCCGCGCGCGCAGCGCAGTTCGCGCCGAGCTGATCAGGGTTAATCCGCCGAGCGGCCGCTCCAGCAGCGTTACGTTCGCGGCCGAGCCGAACAGATTGAGAATCCTGACACTCGCATCTTCCGCGGCCGGTCCGCTCGTCAGGACCAGCAGCGGCAGATCGCTCCAGGCTGGTTGTTGACGCAGCCGCTCGAGCAACTGCGGCGTCTGCGTCGGGTTGAGCGCTTCCTCTGCGATCAGCACCGCGCCCGTCTCATCGCACAGCCGCGCGGCGACCTCGCCGATATCCGCGCAGACCGCAGCGGGCAGGCCGGCCTGCTGCAGAGTTCCTGCGGCGAGCGCAGCATCGCGCCCGGTCGGCGCGACGATCAGAACAGCGCCGGCTGGGACCTCACCCTCGCTCTTCATTCTTGCGACGCGCGCGCCGCTTCGGCAATTCCGGCAAGCTGGGCGTGCCGGTCAGGACGCCGCGAAAATCCGCCAGCGGCGGGCCGACATCGATGCCGTCCGCCGAGATGGTCAGCTCGCGAATGGTGCGCTCGTGATTCCCGGTGCGCTTCTTGATCGCGGCCACCGCGCGATGCACTTCGCCGCGCGCTTCGTAGAAGCGGAACGTGACGACGGTGTCCGCAAGGTAGGTCACGTCCACCGGCGACTGCATGTTTCCGAGGAGACCTTGCGGCGTCACGATCAGGATCGTGACGACACCCTGCTGGTTCAAATAGGTGACCAGCTCGTGGAGCTGCAGGTTGAGAAAGCGATCCTCACCCATCGATTGCAGGTAGCCGTTCAGGCTATCGAGAAACACGACGCGAACGCCGTCCCGCTCGACCGCGACCTGGACCTTGGAGGCGAGCTCGCCCGGCGAGAGCTCCGCTGGATCGATCTGCAATGCCGTCACGTTGCCATTCTCGATCATCGCCTCGAGCTCGAAGTTCAATCCAGCAGCCCGGGCCGCGAGCACGCCTAACGTTTCGTCGAACGTGTACATCGCCACCTTCTCGCCCCGCGCTGCCGCGGCGAGAGCGAACTTCAAAGCAACGGTGGATTTGCCCGTGCCCGGCGGTCCCGAGAAGAGCGTGCTCGTCCCGCGCGACAAACCTCCGCCGAGCATCTTGTCGATACCTTTCACCCCGCTCGAGATATTCTCGTTCGAGTACTGCCGGTGATGCTCCGCTGCGACCAGCCGCGGGTAGACCGTGACGCCGCCTTTCTCGATCACGAAGTCGTGATTCCCACCGCGATAAGTCGTGCCGCGGACCTTCCGCACATTGAGCCGGCGGCGCTCGCCGCCATACTCAGGCGCCATCTGCTCGAGCCCGATCACGCCATGGGCCAGGCTGAGCACGTGCGCGTCGGCTCCGTCCGTGGAGCTGTCATCGAGGAGCAGCGTGGTGCAATTCCGCCCGGCGAAGTACTGCTTGAAGGCGAGGATCTGGCGGCGGTAGCGCAGCGGCGTCTGTGAGAGCAACCGCAGCTCCGAGAGTGAATCGAACGCCACGCGCGTGGGTTTGACGCGATCCACCGCGTCGAGGAGGAGCTTCGTCGTTTCCGTCAGCTCCACTTCCGAGGTGTGAAAGAGCGTGTTCTGCGCTTGCGCGGCGAGCTGCTGGTCGATCGCGGAAAGCTCGACGATTTCGATCATTTCCAGCGGCCAGCCGTGCGAACGCGCCACTTCCTCGACCTCTTCGCGTGTTTCCGAGAGGCTGATGTAGAGCACTTTCTCGCCCTGCCGCGCTCCGGTCAGGAGAAACTGCAGCGCGAGCGTGGTCTTGCCGCAGCCTGGCGCGCCTTGGATGAGATAGAGCCGGCGAGGAGGCAGCCCGCCGCCGAGAATTTCGTCGAGGCCGCTGACGCCGGTCGCGACCTTGGAATTGCTTAACGAGACCGGCGGTTCGCTCACGTGCGCGCGATTCTACGGGCTGCGCGAACAAACGCCAGAAAGATCATCTTTCCTCTTACTCCTAATCCTAATCTTACTCCTAATCGTCTGTCCCAGTTCGTCGGCCGGCAGATTAGGAGCAGGATTATGATTATGAGTATGAGTTGAAGCGGCTGCGTTATGCGTGAGATGCTGTCCGATGTTGAAGGGGCTCGCGGTCAACCTGGTCGTCCCCGATCTCTGGCAGCAACAAGCCGTCCGCGCCCTGCAAGCCGGCCAGGATGTCGTGGTGCAGGCGCCGACTGGCTCCGGCAAGACTTACATCTTCGAGCTGCTCTACCCGAGCCTCAAAGGCCAGGCGATCTTCACCGTCCCGACACGTGCGCTTGCTAACGACAAGCTCGCCGAGTGGCGCGCGAAAGGCTGGGACGTAGGCATCGCCACGGGAGATCTGGCGTTGAACCTGAACGCGAAGGTGATCGTCGCCACGCTTGAGACTCAGCGCACGCGCTTCCTCCGGCGCGAAGGTCCAAAGCTGCTCGTTGTCGACGAATACCAGATGATCGCAGATCCGGTGCGCGGCGTTCACTACGAGCTCACGCTCGCGCTCGCGCCGCCGCAGACGCAGTTGCTTCTGCTCAGCGGAAGCGTCGGCAATCCGCAGGACATCGTTGCCTGGTTCCAGCGCATCGGCCGCGACGCCGTCCTCATCTCGCACAAGGAACGCCCGGTCCCGCTGGAGGAAGTCGACCTGCGCAATCTCTCCGACTCTGCCTTCGTGCAGTCGAAAGGCTATTGGCCACGGATGATTGGCCGGGCTTTACGCGGCGATCTCGCGCCTGTGCTCATGTTCGCGCCGCGACGCAAAGCCAGCGAAGAAATGGCGCAGGCGATCGCGTCGGCCATCGCGATCCGCGACCCTTTGCCGCTCTCGCAAGCTCAGGAGGCGATCGTCGGCAAACGTCTTGCGAAGTTGCTCCGCAATCGCGTCGCCTATCACCACAGCGGGCTGAGCTACGCCGCCCGCGCCGGCGTGGTGGAGCCACTCGCGAAAGCCGGCCAACTCAACGTCGTGGTCGCGACGATGGGCCTGGCCGCCGGCATCAATTTCTCCATGCGCTCCGTCCTCATCACCGGCACCAGCTACAAGGTCGGTAACTTCGAGCGACACGTGCAGGCAGATGAATTGCTCCAGATGTTTGGACGGGCCGGGCGCCGCGGCTTGGATGACACCGGCTTTGTCCTCGTCGCGCCGGACGTTCCGCGGCTGGGCGATGCGCGGCCGCGCCAGCTGAAGCGCGCGACGCAGGTCGATTGGCCCAGCCTCATCAGCGTGATGCGCGGAGGTGCGGAGCGAAGCGAACAGCCGTTCGCCACCGCGGTCGAGTTGAGCCACTCGCTGTTTAGCACGCAGAAAGTGCCGCTTGGCGCGGAGCATTCCCTGATGACCGGACCGAGACCCTGCGGACTCTGGGTCGATGCGGAGCGAGCGCGTTTCGTGCGACGGCCGGTGACCGAGATGTTGAACTCAGCGGGCGAATGGGAGCCAAAGCCCGTCGAGCCGATCACGTGCTCGTTAGGCGAATTGCTCGTGCGTGAAAATGATCGCTGGGTCCCGGCGCTCAGTCTCCCGCGGACGCTCGACGGCCGCGGCTTCGGCAACCTTTGCAAACTGCAGGAGCGCGGCGTTTACGGACGCGAGGTTCCAGTCGCGACGATCGGCGCGGAGGATCAAATCACGCCCGTGAAATGGCTGCGCAAAGCACTGGTCTCGCGGACGACGGTGCCGGTAGGGCGAGACTCCGTCGAGCCTGGCGGAAATCGCCGCCATCCGTCAGGCTCGACAGGAGTCTCGCCCTACCAGCATCTGCTAAATCTTCCGCGCGCAGCGTTCGACACCGATATCCTGCCGCTCATCCCGGAGTTCACAGGCGGGGGACGCGTCGATGAGATCGTCACCCGTGCAAACACCATCTCGGCACGCATTGATTTCTCGGCCATCGAAGTCACCGGCTTCGTTGACGCACAAGGCCGCGCGCTTGACGCTCCGCCCGAACGCAAAGAGATCCCCATCGTCTGCCGCGGCTGCGATCAGCTCGAGCACGACTCAACGGTTCCGATTACGCCATCCCCCGCGTACGCGTGGCGGCAATTGGGACTCGTGGAGGAGGACGGCACGCCGACACGTCGCGGGGTGGTGTTCGCGATGTTCCAGGGCGGCGAAGGGCTCGCGATCGCTGTGGCGCTCGAAGATGAGAAGTACAAGATCGAGGACCTCGTTTTCGATCTCGCAAACATCCGCGGCGGCCCGCGTTTTGCCGGCGAAGACGCAGTCATGGGCGGGCGGCTCGGCATTCTCTGCCAGCGCATCTACGATCGCGCAGATCATCCCGGCTATCTCGAAATGGGGGTTCCGGTGCACTACGGATCCGGCGCCTCAGAAGTGATCCGCGAGGTCGTAACGAACGCTGCGTCACGCTACAAGCTAACGACCGAATCGCTCCGCTCCGGCGACATCGAGCGCGCGCTGATGGAGTGGCGCAGCCTCCTGCGGCACATCGTGCACGCGCCGCGTCTCGAGTGGGATCGATGGACCGCGCTGCAAGCCGCCGCGCAGCACTTCATCGACAACTCGACATCGCCGACAACGCTCGAGTTCCCGCCGCTGCTGGCTGCGCAACAACAACGGCGCCTGGCGATCTGAAGAAGATCAACCGCCGAGGCGCAGAGGACGCAGAGTTTGTAGGCCGGTTCATTTCCTCTGCGCTCTCTGCGCCTCCGCGGTTAATCTCCTCCTTTCGCATGCCCACAACTACCACCACACCAGCAGCCCTCGGCTATCGCATGCCGGCGGAATGGGAACCGCACGCTGCCACCTGGCTCTCGTGGCCGCGGCGCGAAGGCATCAGCTTCCCCAATGCCTATGACCGCGTGATGCCCACCTTTCGCGAAATGGTTGCCGCGCTGCTCTCGTCGGAGCCCGTTTGCATTAACGTCTCGAACGGCGCCCACGAAGCGGAGGCGCGCGCAGTGCTCGATGACTTGCCGCAGGAGCAGCTGACCTACTACACGATCCCGACGAACGAACCGTGGTGCCGCGACCACGGCCCGATCTTCCTCACGCGCGCCGAGGATCCGCAGCTCGCCGTCATCGACTGGGGTCACAACGCATGGGGCGGCAAGTATCCGCCGTTCGATCTCGACGATGTCGTTCCGACGCGCATCGCCGCGACGTTCGGCCTGCCAGTTTATGACGGCGGCATGATCCTCGAAGGCGGGTCGATCGACGTGAATGGCTCCGGCGCCCTGCTCACCACGGAGTCTTGTTTGCTGAATCCGAATCGTAATCCTGGGATGACACGCGAGCAGATCGAGCAGCGGATGCGCGACTTCCTCGGCGTACGCGAGATCTTCTGGCTCTCGCGCGGCACAGAGGGCGACGACACCGATGGACACATCGATAACCTCGCCCGCTTTGTCAGCGAGCGGACTGTGCTCGCGATCGCCGAGCAGGATAAGAGCAGCGCGAACTACGAGCCGCTTCAGGAGAATCTCGCGCGCCTGCGGGAGATCAGGATTGGCGGCGAGCCGCTCGAGATCGTGCTGCTGCCCACATCGGCAAAGATCGAGCGCGGAGATCTGGTCCTGCCGGCCAGCTACGCGAACTTCTACATCGGGAACGAGGTCGTGCTCGTCCCTACCTACAACGATCCGAACGACCAGGCGGCAATCGCCACGATCCAGTCTGCATTCCCGGAGCGGCGTGTCGCGGCAATCGATTGTCGGGAGCTAATCTGGGGGCTAGGCGCCTTCCACTGCCTCACGCAGCAGCAGCCGGCACTTCCGTAAAATCGATCACGTTGAGTCACGATTGTCGCCGCTCCGCGTGCGGGGTCATCCTGAGGCAGCGAAGACGCCGAAGGACCTCACGCCGAAGCGACTGATGATGCCTGCAACTGTTCGCCCGAGCACCCATTGCGACGCGTGCGGCCGTACGTCGAGCGCCACAGCAGTGCAGAACCAACACTGCCTGCGTGAGGTCCTTCGCCGTCTTCGCGGCTCAGGATGACCGCGGGAGATGCCACGCTACCCGTGAAGTTAAACGTCGCCGTCAGCCGGCAAGCGGCGCCGCCTGATAGCCGGTTTGCACGATCGCCTCGTGCAAGTCAGCGGCATGCGCGCGCCGGACGTCGAACGTAATGGTGACGTATCCCGCGTCTCGATTCGCTGTCACGTCTTTCACGCCTTCGATGCGCATGAGCGGCTCGCGCAGCTTCCGCACACACTCGTCGCAATCGTTTCCGGCTGTCGCGATCTGGATGCGCTCGAGAATCTCGTGGTCGGCGGTGTCGTGCAGGTTGTGCGGATCGGCTGGGTCCATAGCGGTGTAACTAGGGAACGCGGGACGTCGCGGCCGCGCGCGTGTCATTCGCGACCCGCCGCGCCACCGGCTCAAGCGCCCGCCAGACATTGTCGGCGAGGATCTTCTGGCCAGCAGCGTTCGGGTGAATGCGATCGGGCAGGTTCAACGCAGGGTCGCCGCCGACACCGGCGAGCAGATACGGCACGAGCGCGGCGTTGTTCTTGTCCGCCAGCCCCTGGTACATCTGGCCGAACTCACGCACGTAGCCATCCTGCGTCTCGATCGGCAGCTGCATGCCGGCGATGACGACCTCGCAATCCGGGTACCGCTCCCTCGTCCGAGTGATGATCGCCTGCAGGTTCGAGCGGATCTGCGTCACCGGCACGGCGCGGAATGCGTCATTGATGCCCAGCTGAACGACGAGGATATCGATCTTTCGCTTCAGATGCGTCGTGATTCGCGCCACGCCGCCCGATGACGTGCCGCCACTTTGGCTCGCGTTGATGACTTCAAAGTCCATCCCCTCCTTGCGCAGCCGCTCGGCCAGCAACGCCGGATACGCCTGACTCCGCGGCAGCATGAATCCATCCGACAAGCTGTCGCCGAGGACGAGGATGGTTTTCATGCGAGCGGAATCGCGGCGCGGCGCGGCGATGGATTCCGCGCACATCATCGAAAGCAGCGCGAGCAGCACTGCCACAGTTCTCAATTGCCTGACTATTAGCCCCATTCTAGTCTCCCCGTCTCACCCGATTCCCCGCGCGCGAAATGCGCGCGCCGCAATCGACATTCGAAACCCCAAAATCGCAAATTCCTTATGGCAAACTACGGCATCAATGGCTTCGGCCGCATCGGACGCAACGTTCTTCGAGCCATGTCGCAGCAGGAGGTCGAGCGCGTCAAAGGTATCAACGACCTGACCGATACCGCCACGCTCGCCCACCTGCTGAAATGGGACTCGGTGCACGGCAAGTTCGACGGCGAAGTCGGCTTCGATGAACAGAACATCATCGTGCGCGGCCACAGCATCCGGATCATGAAAGAGCGCGATCCGGCCAAGCTGACCTGGGGCGATCTGGGCGTGGACGTGGTCCTCGAGTCGACCGGCTTCTTCACTGAGCGCGACAAGGCGAATCTGCACATCGAGAAAGGCGGCGCGAAGCGCGTGCTCATCAGCGCCCCCGCGAAGAACCCCGATGCGACGATCTGCCTCGGCATCAACGACGACATCTACGATCCGGCGAAGCACACCATCGTCTCGAACGCCAGCTGCACGACCAACTGCCTCGCGCCGCTCGCGAAGGTGTTAAACGACAACTTCGGGATCGAGTGGGGCTTCATGAGCACCATTCACTCGTACACAAACGACCAGCGCATCCTCGATCTCCCGCATGAAGATCTGCGCCGTGCGCGCGCCGCGGCGGTGAACATCGTGCCGTCGAGCACTGGCGCCGCCAAGGCGATCGGCGAAGTCGTTCCTGAGCTCAAAGGGAAACTAAACGGCGGCGCGTTCCGCGTTCCGACACCGGACGGTTCGGTGACAGATTTCGCCGCCTTGCTGAAAGGCAGCGCAACAACCGAGCAAGTGAACCAGGCGTTCAAGGCCGCCGCCGCCGATCCGAAATACAAAGGCGTGCTCGAGTACTCCGAGGATCCGCTCGTGTTGCAGGACATCGTGGGCAACCCGCATTCCTGCATCTTCGACTCGAAGCTGTCTCTCGCGCTCGGCGACAAGTTTGTGAAGGTGGTCGGCTGGTACGACAACGAGTGGGGCTACAGCAATCGCTGCGTGCAGATGCTCGAGATGCTCGGCAAGTAGCGGCTCCTGCTCATACTCGTGATCGTGCTCGTAATCGTCTCATGAAGACCTTGTTCGACCACGAGAAGTTGGACGTGTATCGCGAGGCGATCGCCTTCTGCGGATGGACCGGTGAATTCCTAGACGGCATCGGCGCCAAAACCGCGGCGAAGGATCAACTGGATCGCGCGTCCACGAGCATCCCGCTCAACATTGCAGAGGGTAACGGCAAGTTCTCGCAGCGCGACCGCGCGCGATTTCTTGAGATGGCGCGCGGCTCGGCTTTGGAATGCGCGGCTTGCTTGGACGTTTTAGTCGCGCGTCGCCTCAGCACGAGTGAGGCGGTCGGCGCGGCAAAAGCACAGCTCGCCCGAATTGTTCAGATGCTCGTCGGTTTACTGAAGCGATTCTCAGAACGCGCGGACGTGATGCGCGAAGAAGAGGCTGGATACGGAGTCGATTACGAGCACGATCACGAGCAGGAGCACGAGTAAGATGAACAAACTTTCGCTGCGAGACCTCCAAGTTCACGGAAAACGCGTCCTCGTCCGCGTCGACTTCAACGTTCCGACCGAGGAGCGCGAGGGCCGAATCGAAATCACCGACGACACGCGCATCCGCGAGTCGCTGCCGACGATCAACTACCTGCGCGAACATGGCGCGAAGACGATCCTGATGGCGCACTTCGGTCGGCCGAAAGGCAAGGTCGTCGACAAGTATTCACTCCGGCCGGTGGCGGATCATCTGCACACGATAATCAATCACCCGGTGATCTTCAGCCATCGGACGATCGGCGAAGACGCGGAGAAGATCATCGCGCACATGAACGAAGGCGACGTCGCGTTGCTGGAGAACGTGCGCTTCCAGGCCGAAGAAGAGGCGAACGACGCCCACTTTGCGCAGGCGCTCGCCAGGCTCGGAGACGTTTACGTGAACGACGCGTTTGGCGCCGCGCATCGCGCCCATGCCAGCACCGCCGGCGTGACGCGATTCGTCAGCCAGTCAGCGATGGGTTTCCTGATGGAGAAGGAGCTGAAGTATCTAAGCGGCGAGCTGGAGACGCCGGCCAAGCCGTTCGTCGTCATCATGGGCGGCTCGAAGGTTTCCGATAAGATCAGCGTCATCAAAGCGTTGATGCAAAGAGCCGACACCATCCTGATCGGTGGCGCGATGGCGAACACGTTCTGGAAAGCGCAGGGGATTCCGGTCGGCGCGAGCAAGGTCGAGGAGGACAAGCTCGATCTCGCGCGTGAGTTGCTGGAGCTAGCAAGGAAGGTGGGCGTGAAGTTCCTCGTCCCGATCGACGCTGTGGAAGCGGAGGAATTCAAAGCCGGCGCGCGGAAGCGGAACACGGCTGAAGGCGCGGGGATCACGGACGGCTGGCTGGCGCTCGATGCCGGCCCGGCCACGATTGCGCTTTACGAAAAGGAGATCGCGGGCGCGAAGACGATTCTCTGGAACGGGCCTCTCGGCGTATTTGAGATTCCTGATTTCGCGACCGGCACGTTTGCGATCGCCCAGGCGCTCGCGAAGGCGAACGCCACCACAATCATTGGCGGGGGCGACTCCGTCACCGCGGTGAAGCAAGCCGGCCTGGCAGACAAGATGACGTTCATCTCCACCGGCGGCGGTGCATCGCTTGAGTTGATCGAGGGCAAGGAACTACCAGGCGTCGCAGCGCTGAGCGACACGTAGAGGGAATTAAAGGAACTAACTGCACATGAGCTTTCGGAAGAAAATCGTCGCCGCGAATTGGAAGATGAACATGACTCAGGCGGAAGCGGGCAGCTTCGCTGAGACGCTGCTGCGAGAACTCGCCGAGAAATCCGACGTCGAGGTCGTCATCGTGCCGCCGTTCACCGCCATCTCGAAAGTGACCGAGGTGCTCGGCGGCGCTTCGGAGAACATCAAGCTCGGCGCGCAGAACATGTATTGGGAGAAAAGCGGCGCCTTCACCGGTGAGATCAGCGCTGCCATGCTGCGCGACCTTTTCGTGCGCTACGTGGTGCTCGGTCACAGCGAGCGGCGTCAGCTGCTCGGCGAGACCGACGAGATTGTGAATCGCAAGGTTCGCGCCGCGCATGAGGCATCGCTGCGGCCGATCGTCTGTATCGGCGAGACGCTCGAGCAACGCGAGCGCGGCGAGGTCGAGAAGGTTCTCGGCACACAACTCCGCGGCAGCCTCGCGGGTCTCGGGGCAAAAGAACTGAACGACACCGTTGTCGCTTACGAACCAGTCTGGGCGATCGGCACCGGCAAGACAGCGAGCGCCGAGCAGGCGCAGGAAGCGCATGCCTTTGTGCGGCAGACGCTGGCCGAAATCTCAGACGACGTGACAGCGAACAAGATCCGCATTCAATACGGCGGCAGCGTGAAGCCGGACAACGCCCGCACGCTCATGTCGCAGCCGGACATCGACGGCGCGCTCGTCGGCGGCGCCAGTCTTGACCCGCGCAGCTTCGCGGAGATCGTCCGCGGCGCGCAGGACGCCGTTTGATCTGCGCCCGCTGCGCGACGCCGCCGGGCACGCGCTGCGTGGTAGCGACAACGCCCTGCGGTGTCCGAACCGCGTGGCAGCATGCAAGAGTTCCGCCTAGCGCAACGATGCGGCCACACGGCACGGACGGCGCAGCGCGCCGGTCCCTACCTAGTAGCGCTGCGGGATCACTGCAGCTGGTAGATTTCTACTGACGCAACGCCCGTCGTATCACCCGCTCCGCGCACGATTGCCGTGTATGGGCCGGCATTCAGCGTGCGAATGAGCGCAGCTTCCCTTGAGTTCCCCGGCGCGAGGCCGCTCTCCTGGATTTCGTTGCTCTGCCCGTCCGACTGCCAGTCGTTGTTCGACTGCAAGGAATTGCCGTTCCCATCCACGAGCTGCAGCCGCGGATCAGCAAGCGTGCCGGTCACGCCCGCGTTTGCGAGCGACGGTCCGAGCGCGCGAATGCAAATCCGCTTAGACTCGGTGCCGCCAAGGAAGAAGCCGCCAATCATTGCGCGCTCGTCATCGCTGCCGACGCGGCCGCGGGTCGCTATGTTCAGGAGCGTGGAACCCGGCCCGCTGTCGAGGTCGTAAACTTCCACGAGGCCGATACCGGTTGTGTTCCCCACGCCTCGCACCACGGCGGTGTAGCTGACACCCGTGTTGTTCGATGGCAGCGTCGCGAGAATCGCAGCTTCACGCGAAGAGGTCGGCGCGATGCCGGTGTCGATAATCGCCTGCTTGTTCGCGTCGGCC
The DNA here is from genome assembly GCA_902805675.1 of uncultured Chthoniobacterales bacterium. Lineage (GTDB taxonomy): Bacteria > Verrucomicrobiota > Verrucomicrobiia > Chthoniobacterales > UBA10450 > JACCTI01. The sequence continues at coordinate 21,376 of CADCTA010000088.1, forward strand.
CAATTGTCGTTCGCTGCGACCGGGTTACCCGAGCTGTCAATCAGCTCGAGTTGCGGATCTGCGAGGACGCCCGCGATCCCGCGCGTGCTCAACGATGGCCCGATCGCCCGCACCATCACGCGCTTAGGCGCGTCGCCGCGCATGATAAATCCGCCGATCAACACTTCGTCGTCGGTGCGTACTTGCAAACGTGTCGAGATGTTAACGAGACGGCCGGGGCCATCAATCACCTGCACCTCGAAGGTGGTTGAGACGGTGGCGCCATCCACATCCGTGCCGGTCACGGTGACTTGCGCAGTGCCGCTGGCTTTGCCGGTCACGAGCAGATTCGTCTCGCTCACTTTCACTTCGACGACGCCGCTGTTGCTGCTCGTTGCGGAAAACGTCAGCGGTGTCGGAACGGAACCGGCGCGTTGGATCTCCGGAATTGTGATGGTGTTCTCCGGCCTCGGGGCATTCGGAGCCGCATAGTCGCGTGTCGGTGTCGCGTCGAATGGCGACCCGAAGTTGACGATCGGCAGGTTCGCAATGTGATCCGCCACGTCCATGCCGCTGCCGATTACCCGGCCAAACACCGTGAATCCGCCGTTTTGCGCGTCCAGATTTGCGCTGTTGTCCGCCAGGTTGATGAACCACTGGCTGGTGGCACTATTCGGATTGTTGCCAACCTTTGCCATCGCGATTGTGGCACGCTTGTTCGAAATGCCAGGCTCGTTCTGGATGGCTGGAAACGTCGCGACCTGCGTCGGCTGTAGCCGGCCGGGCGTGGGGCTGGGATTCGGATTGACCGTCGCGATGAAGCCACCGCCCTGGATGACAAAACCAGGCACGGAGCGGTGAATGAAGCTCGAGGCGCGTTGCTGCGTTGTCGGATCGGTCGTGAAATACCGCCCTTCGTCGACGTAGCGCAGGAAGTTGTTCGTGGTGATCGGCTTCTGTCGGTCGAACAACGCGAAGTCCATCGGCCCGAGCACTGTCGTCAGCCGAACGACCGGCGAGAGATCGGCATCCTGCATCACTGTTGTGAGATCGATCGAGCGCGCCGGTGCGTTCGCGTAGACCGTGAAGTTCTCGATCGGGCTGACAACGACCGGATTTTGATTTTGGGCGGAGACGTTGATCGCGAACAGGGAGAGGCCAGCGGCAAAGCAGAGGGAAATCCGGTTCATAGAGTAAAGATTGTGGTACAAGCGGCTCCAGAGCGCCAGTAGCGCGCTGCTATTTCTTGATGTCGAGATAGGTGCGCGCGAGCACCTTCCCGCTGTCGGGTTGCAGCTCCTCGATGCGCATCTGCTTCAGGAACCAGCGGCCTTCGATCTGCTGCGCCGAGACGACGTCGAAACGCTTGGCCAGCTTTCCGTTCCAATCGAAGCCGTGCAGCCGCAGCAGCGCGCCGCCTTCCTGCGTCACCCAGACGAACACTTTTGAGTAACGCGACTGCCGCGAGGGCGCGGTCATCTCGATCTTCCACACGCGGCGGGTGTGGATGTAATCCTCGCCGAGCACCTTCGCGTCGGCCCAGTAGAGGAACTTCAGCGCCAGATCCTCGTAGGTGATCGCGGTGCCGCGCACCTTCTGGTCCCATTCCGCGCCAGCGACACGGTCGACGCCCTCACGCGTGATCTCCTCAAGCCGCGAATCGGATTCGCCGATGCGCAGTT
>CADCTA010000089.1 GCA_902805675.1 uncultured Chthoniobacterales bacterium
GTTAGCGTCTTCGTGGGACGCATCGCGCCAGCAATGCTGAATCAGCGCTGCGCTCGGAAAAGCCTAATAGGACCGCGGGCGAGCACCGGTGATGCTGCCTCTTCACTTTGGCAGCACCTCAGTTGTCCGGCTTGCACAAGACGCTCCGCCTCCTCGCGGATGGCTGGCATCAAGGCGCGCCAGTTCGGAGATAACCCGCGCGCTATCTCCGAGGGGCAGAAGGTTTTCTCGCCGCGCTCCTCGGCCAGCCGGAGCAACGCGGCCGCGATTTCTGCGCTAGACGGGGACATGCTCGCCGAGGAATGCGCGGGCCGACTCGCGGACGGGCTCTTTGTTCGCCTCGGAGCGGGCGAGCCAGGCGTTCACGACCGTGCGCATGCGCGGGTTGCGGGCGAAGCGCTCGGCGTGTTCGTCGATGAAGCGCCAGTAGAGGTAATTGTAGGGGCAGGCCGCGGGGCCGGTCTTCTGCGCGGGATCGAAGCGGCAGCCGCGGCAGTAATCGCTCATGCGCCGGATGTAGCTGCTGGTGGCGGCATACGGCTTGGTCGCCATGTAGCCGCCGTCGGCGTAGAGCGACATGCCGAGGACGTTCGCGGCCATGACCCAGTCGTAGCCGTCGACATACATCTCGTGATACCAGCGCAGCGCCGCCTGCGGGCTGATGCCGGCGATGAGGAGGAAATTGCCGAGCACCATGAGCCGCTGGATGTGGTGATTCCAGCCGAGCTCGAGGTTCTGCCGGAGGACGTGATGGAGGCAATTCATCGGCGTCTCGGCGGTGCGGAACCAGGCGGGCAAGGGACGGGTCGCGCCTAACGAGTTCAGCTCTTTGTATTCCGGGCCGCGGAACCAGTAGACGCCATTGATGAACTCGCGCCAGCCGATCACCTGGCGGACGTAGCCTTCGACGGAGTTCAGGGGCGCGGCGCCGCGGCGGTAGGCGTCGATGGCGGCTTCGACGCACTCGCGCGGGGTGAGCAGGCCGAGATTGAGCAAGGGCGAGAGGACGGAGTGGAAGAGATGCGGCTCGCCTTCGGCCATCATGTCTTCGTAGAGGCCGAAGGTGGGGAGGCGCTCGTCGATGAATGAGCGGCGCCAGCGCAGCGCGCCCGCGCGATCGACGGGCAGCCAGAAATTCGCGGCGCGGCCGGGATGATCCGGGAATTCGCGCTCGACCATCTCGATGACGTCACGCGTGATGGCGTCGGGCTCTTCGCGCAGCGGGGTGGCGGGACGCGGAGCGCCGGCGCGACGCCAGCTGCTGTGCGTGGCGCGATTCTCGCGGTCGAGGTTCCAGACGCCGCCGGTCGGCTCGCCGTCTTCGTCCATGAGCCAGCCGAAGCGCTTCCGCATGCGGCGGTAGTGGTTCTCCATCAGGAGGCGCTTCTGGCCGGACGCCCAGCGGTGGAAGTCGTCGCGCGCGAGGAGGAACTGCTTTTCGGTACGACCTCGACGAGGACGCCGAGCTTGCGGCCGAGCTTCTGGACGGCGTCGGTTTCGGGGAAGGAATTCGGCTCCGCGAGGATGATGCGTCCGGGCTGGTGCTCCTCGACGTGGCGGCGGAGGCCGTCTTCGAATGTGCCGGCGCCCTCAATCTGCTGGTAATCGACCTGCCAGCCTTGCGCCCGTAGCTCCGCGGCGAAGTGCCGCATCGCGCTGTAGATGAGGACGAGCTTGAGCTGGTGATAGCGCAGCGCGGAGCCGCGCGCCTTCGATTCGACCATCAGCACGCGCGACTCGCGCGGGTTCGTCTGCGCGAGCGCGGCGTGCTCCGGCGAAAGCTGGTCGCCGAGGATCCAGACGGTCTGCTTCAGCTTGCCCGCACGCGTCACTCATCTGATTCGCTCAGCCGCGAGAGGCAGATGCGAAGGGGATGTGCGCGTGCGCTCTACGTCGGGCGGCTCTCGTCGGCTGCGGCAACGTGCCGTGGAGATGGACGCGCGCTATCCATCAAATGCGCTAGCCGGCGCCGTAAGAAGCCGCCGGCATGAGAAGATCCTGCTCGCAGCGGGATCGAACCGCTGCGGCAGAATGCTTATCAGGCGGTAGGCAGGCGCCTAGGGCGTCGGCGCGGTTGCAGGTGACTCGGCAGGCGCTGTGGCGGGCGAACCAGCCGGCGCCGGTGACTGGCCGGGCATCGTGATATTGACGTCCGGCACACTGATGGTTTTCTGCTCGGTCGTGACCTTCGGCACGGTGACTTCCTTCTTCTGTGAGTCGACCGTCACCTTGGCGGCGTCGACGTCGTACTTCGGAAGCTGGCCTGGGCTGACTTCAACTGTGGGCGCCTTAGCTTCCTGGGTTTGCTTCACGTCACACGAGGTGAGCGAGAGCGCCGCCGCGACGGCGACGATGCAAGAGGTAGCGGCGGAGAACGGTGGGTGTTGGGTTGGTTTCATAATCTTTGTAGAAGTTGAATCGGGAATGCGCCACGTGGTGACTGTGCCTGCGGCCGCATTCGGCCCGCACCGCGGAACGGCGAACAGCGTAAACACGCCCTACAGGGGTCGGCCTTCCCTGGCTTCGAAAGACCCACTCCGCTCCGCCACACGACGCCTCTTTGTAGATCCTCTGCGTAGCGAACTGGAGCAGCGCGTGTCCGAACTGCCCCGAGCGGCCGATCTCGGCGCGGTGCGGTTTCGATGAAACGCGCAGCCAGCGGACTTCGGCTAGACGCGCGGACGATGGAGCTTCATCCGCGAGTTTGTCTTAAACGCGTGATGCCTAGTCACCGCACCGGCACGAAGTGCGGCGACCGAACTTGACGGCTTAAAGCCGTCGAGTTGGCGCTCTGGCAACCGCCAGGCATGAAGGGCGCATTGTGGCCAACGATCTCGCGGTATGGAAGCCATGCTCGGCGAGACGGCCGTTAGGGAATGCGGAGCGGTTTCTTCGTGTAGGGATCGCTGATCTCGGTGCCGGACGGCATCCCTCGCACATCGATGATGAACTTCTCGTCCAGGCTGAAGATGAAGCCTGGTTTGTTGGGCACCGGTTGGCCGACGGGTGCGTTTGAACTACTGGCCGGCGCCGCCCGACCAGGTGTCGGCGTTTGGCTTAGCGACGCGGAAACGGCGTCGGGCGGTGGCGGCTCGCTCGGCGTTGTGTCCGACTCTACGTCCGCGTCTTCATCATCCTCGGTGGCGAGGTCCGCCGGCGTGTCTTGGGCGACGCGATCTGCGGCGTCTGCGCTTACGCGTGGCCCACCGCTGCGTCGCAACCTCGCGAGGATCTGCTTTGGCTCGGATCGTTCGTCCTGCAGCTGGCCGTTCGCGTAGACCTGCACGATGAATCCGCCGTAGCGCAGCCTCTCGCCTGAGTTGCGGGGTTGTCGCGCGCGCACATACGTCGCGACCAGGTATTTCGGCCGCGGGTCCGACCAATCGCGCACCGGCGTGAGCCACTCGTAGGCGACATCCGCAGCGGTGGGCCGCATCTCGCCTTCGCGCGTCACGTCATAGAAAGCGACGCGAATCTCGACCTCAGCGACTTTCGCACTGCCCTGCGGAGCGACGCCGATCCGCGCCGCGACCAGCCGGGTCCGATCGCGCAGGCGGCGCCGGTGAGACTTGAGGTCGGTGATTACGACAAGCGGTTCGCGCGCGAGTTCCTGAACGGGAGCGACCTTCGGCGCAGGCGGCGCCGGGGTAGGAGAGGCTGGTGTAGGCGGGGATGGTTGGTCGGACACGGGACGATGCGGTCGCGACGGCCCGACGAGGTTGGCGACTCCAATTCCTGCAAGGACAACGAGCGCTGCCGCAATCGTCGCGACGTAGAAGCGGGCAGCGCCTAATCGGCCCCACAGAACGCGGACTGGACGGACGATTCGTCGTGACGGCAGCCTCATTGGTCAATGCGGTGAATACGACCGCGCGACCTCGAATTCATCAAGTACGTGGTGCCGCGCTCATCGGCTTCGATGACTTCGAAGACCGACTCGACTCCGGTATACGGCGCGTCTTTGTAGATCTTCTGCGTGGCGAACTGGAGCAGCTCGTAGCCGAACTGCCCCGGTCGGCCGATCTCGGGCGCGTGCGGTTCCACTCGTTAACGCTGGCGTCGGTGACGCCGGGCTGGGCGCAGAACCATTTCGCGACTGCGATGTCGCTGTCGTTTGCTGCGCGGACGGCCTGAAGGAACGCGTCTTCTCCACGCTGAAGTGACGCAGGAAGACGCCGTCGATGCCTCTCGAGTCGCCGAAGCGCCGCGCGTACTCTGGCGGCAATGTGCCGTCGAGATGAGCGCGCGCTTTGTCGATGAAACGCGGCAGCCAGCAGACGTCGGCGAGGCGAGCGGACGGACGGCGGAGCTTCATCGCTGAATGACGAGCTTACGACAAAGGGAAGTCGCGCGGCTAGGGGTTCGTTTATGGGGCGGCGCCCCGGCGGGCAGGGCGTGGGCCGGTTTTCTGTTTGTGGGTGCGCATCGCTGGCGCGTTATCGCACGACGAACCGACGACACATTACGCGGTCATCCTGAGCCGAGGATACGGCGAAGGACCTCACGCAAGGCCGCTGGCGTATGCCAACTGCATACGACCGCCAATCACCCAGCGCGAGGTCCTTCGTCGTCTACGCGACTCAGGATGACCGCGTAGCAGGCGGCGCAGTCGCTACTAGCTAGAGCGGATCGACTGGATCAACCGCCGCCTTCTCAGGCGCGCGTTTCTCGAGCGCGTTGGCGAGCACTTCATCCACCGTCGAGACCGGGATGAAGTTGATCTTCTCTTTCGCTTCCGCGGGAACGTCGACGAGGTCCTTCTCGTTCAACTTCGGGATCAGCACCGTCGTGATGCCGGCACGCATGGCGGCGAGGCTCTTCTCCTTCAAGCCGCCAATCGGGAGAACGAGCCCACGCAACGTCACTTCACCCGTCATCGCGACATCGGAACGCACCGGCGTGTTGCTGAACAACGACGCCAGCGCAGTGAACATCGCGACACCGGCTGAGGGTCCATCCTTCGGCACCGCGCCTGCCGGCACGTGCACATGGATGTCGCTGTCGCGGAAGTCTTCCGGCTTCGCGCCAATCTGCCCGTCGCGACTGCGCACGAGGCTCATCGCGGCTTGCACGGATTCCTTCATCACGTCGCCGATTTGACCGGTGAGCGTGACCGCTCCCTTGCCGGGATATTTGGTCGCTTCGATGTGCAGGATCTCGCCTCCCATCGGCGTGTAAGCGAGACCGGTGACCACGCCGGGCGCACTGGTCGTTAGGCGCTGCTCGTGCACGTAACGTTCCGGCCCGAGCAGGTCGCGAACGACGTCTGTGGTTACCCAATAGTGCGTCACCTCGCCGCGCGCCACTTTCGCCGCAATGCCGCGCGCAATCGCGCCGACCTGGCGCTCGAGCTCGCGCACGCCGGCTTCATGCGTGTAGTCGGTCACGACGAGACGCAGCGCGTCTTCGTTCCAATCGACCTGCTCCGTCCGCAGGCCGTTCTCGCGCAGTTGCCGCGCGACGATGTAACGCTTCGCGATCTCGAGCTTCTCGCGCTCCGTGTAGCCGGCGAGCGAGATCATCTCCATGCGGTCGAGCAGCGGGCCGGGAATGCCGCCGATGTAGTTCGCGGTCGCGATGAAGATGACTTGTGAGAGATCGAACGGCACATCGAGGAAGCGATCGACGAAGGCGTTGTTCTGCCGCGGATCGAGCACCTCGAGCAACGCGCTCGCGGGATCGCCGCGGAAGTCGGCGCCGATCTTGTCGATCTCGTCGAGCATCATGACCGGATTGCGGGTGCCAGCGCGGCGCAGCTCCTGGATCATGCGTCCCGGCATGGAGCCGATGTAGGTGCGGCGATGGCCGCGGATCTCCGCCTCGTCGCGGATGCCGCCGAGGCTCATGCGCACGAATTTCCGCCCGAGCGCATCGGCGATCGATTGCCCGAGGCTGGTCTTTCCGACACCCGGCGGGCCGAGCAGACACAGGATCGGGCCCTGGCCGTTCGGGTTGAGTTTGCGCACCGCGAGATACTCGATCAGCCGCCGCTTCACCTTTTCGAGATCGTAATGATCGCGATCGAGAATCTCCTGCGCCTTGTTCAGGTCGAGGTTGTCCTCGCTGAACTTCGACCACGGCAGCTCCGCGATCGTCTCCACGTAGGTGACGATGACGGAATACTCGGGACTTGCGGGGGGAATGAGGTCGAGCCGCTTCAGCTCGCGCTCTGCAGCGGCCATGACTTCGGCGGGTGGCTTCGCTTCCTCGAGTCGCGTGCGGAGCGTCGCGATCTGCTCGTCCGCGCCGCTGTCGTCTTCGCCGAGCTCGCGCTGGATCGCCTTGAGCTGACCACGCAGATAGGCCTTGCGTTGCGCCTCGGTAAACTGCGATTGCACGTCCTCCTGCAACCGCTGCTGGATCTGCGCGATCTCGAGTTGCGCGGAGATGCTCGTCTGCACCGCGCGGACGCGTTTGCGGACGTCGAGCTCCTCCAGGATCGCCTGCTTCTGCGCGACGGTGATCTCGAGATTCGGCGCGAGGAAGTCGGCCAGCTGTCCGGGTTCATCGACGCTGCGCACGATGCCCGCGGCCTGCTCCGGCAGGTCGGGCGTGAGCTCGACGAGCCGCGCCGCGGAGTCGCGCAGATTCTGGAATTCTGCCTGCCATTCGCTCGTCGTTTCCGGGACGATCGGCTCCGGCAGGTCCACTTCGGCGCGAAGATACGGCTCCGTCGCGACGATCTTGCGGATCGAGAAACGCCGCAGCCCCTGGATCACCATCACGACGCGGTCGTCCGCCTGCCGCAGAAGCTTAAGCACGCTCACCGCCGTGCCGACGTGATACAGATCCTGCGGCTTCGGCTCTTCGAGCTCGGCGTCGCGTTGCGCGGCGAGACCGATCACTTTCGTGAGCGGCAATGTGTCATCGAGAAGCTTGATCGAAGCCGCGCGGCTTACGGTCAGCGGCATCACCGTCCCCGGGAAAACGACAAAGTCGCGGATTGGCAGAATCGAAAGCTCTTCCGGAATTCGCGGCGTCGTGCGACTGCCGTCGCCGCCCGTGCCCGTGTCACTCCGCGGCGCAGACATGCCGCCGTCCGACTGCAATACCGCGAGCTGTCCGTCGGTCATCATTTCAGCGGGAGGTAAATCCAGAGCAGCCCGTTCTCCTGCTCGGCGCTGGCTTGTTCCACGTCCACTTCAACTGGCAACGGCACCTCGCGTTCGAACGGGCCGTAATCGATCTCCAGCGCGAGCATCTGCACCGCGTGGTCCGTCGGCTCCGGCGCCTCCCTCGTGCCGCGCATGACGACGCGCTTCGGTTCCACCTGCAGATCGATCGACGACTTCTCCACCCCGGCCAGATCGACGCAGATCCGTACCGCGGTTTCGCAACGGAATGCATTGATCGCCGGCTGCCAGGTCTGCGGCTGCGCCTGCCAAAGCTGCACGCGCGTCATGGTGACGTCACCCAGGGTGCCGTGCAGCCAACGGAGTTTAATGTGTCGAGAGGGATCCATGTTTGTCCCTGCAATTGTCGCGCATCTCTGGTGTACGCCAAACACCGCGCGCGCAGGCGTGATTCGAAACGCGGCTGCGATATAGTCGAGCTTATGAAGTCCCTCGTTATCGCACTCTTGCTCATTCCGTTCACCGCGTTCGCGCAAGAGCAGGAGGACGGGCCCCAGTTCGACGCGGCGGCAGCGGAGCGTTTCGCCCAGCTCGCGCTCGAATGCGTGCACAAGGAATACCCGAACAAGATCAGCCACACGATGAACAGCGACGCGGACGTAGCGCCGCCGCGCACGCTCACGCCGGCGTTCTTCGGTTGCTACGACTGGCATTCATCAGTGCACGGTCACTGGCTGCTGGCTCGGCTGGCGCGGAACTTCCCGGAAGCGCCATTCGCCGAGCCTGCGCGTGAGGCGTTGCGGAAGAGCCTAACGACCGAGAACATTGCGGAGGAAGCGAAGTATCTGCGCGGCGAAGGTCGGGCGAGCTTCGAGCGTCCGTATGGGTTGGCGTGGCTGCTCCAGCTCGCGACCGAGTTGCGCGAGTGGGATGACCCGCAAGCACGCGAGATGATGGCGAATTTGCGTCCGCTCGAAGAGGCGACGGTCGAGCGGATCAGCAAATGGCTCGGCAAACTCTCCCACCCGATCCGCGTCGGCGAGCATGCGCAGACAGCCTTCGCACTGGGCTTGATGATCGACTATGCGCGCTCCGCGAAGAACGCGGAATTCGAGAAGTTGCTGGTGGAGAAAGCCCGCAAGTTCTACGGGAACGACAAGGACGCGCCGCTCGCCTACGAGCCTGGCGGCGAAGACTTCGTCTCCCCGGCTCTGGGCGAGGCTGACGTGATGCGTCGCGTGCTCGCGCCGGCTGAGTTCGCCAAGTGGCTCAAGGAGTTCATGCCGCAGCTGCCGACTACAGCCAAGGGCAGCTGGCTTGAAGTCGCCGTTTCCCCCGACCCGAGCGATCCGAAGCTGGCGCACCTCGACGGACTGAATCTGAGCCGCGCGTGGATGCTGCAAGGGATCATCGCCGGCCTGCCGGCTAACGACTCGCGCGCTGCGGCGCTGGCCGCGTCAGCCGAAGCGCATCGTCGCGCCGGTCTCGCAGCGGTTACGGGTGAGCATTACGAAGGCGGACACTGGCTCGGGAGCTTTGCAGTGTATCTCGTGACACAGCGCGGCATCCCACGCGAAGGGCCGAAGACGGCTCGTTAGGCCGCGGACGGCCGCGAGTGGCGCAAGAGCTTTTCCCGGTCGGCAGCTCGAAGCGAAGGACGGCGCCTGAACGCGCGATGCGGCGCCCAGGAGACGGCTCCGGTTTGTGCTTGGCGATCTGTATCCCGCCCCTTATACGCTCAGCGCCTGTGACATACCTGTCCCGCTACCTTGTCTGCGCCGCGCTTTTTGTCGGTGCGTCCACCGTCCTTGCCTCGAGCGGCGCTCCAAACGTGCAGGTGAACGTAAAGCAGGGCCGCACCACGATCTTCACCGCCATCACCGATGCGAGCGGCAGGTTCACCACGGTGCCGGTGGAACCGGGCGTGTACACCTTCGAACTACGAGTACTGAAGACAGCCCCTCCGGCCCATTACTTCCTCATACTTTCCGGCGCCAAACCGGTGACCGCCGCGATGGCGGACAAGGACGCCGTCCTGATGATGGACGCGCAGGTGCGCACAGCCAGAAGCGTAACCGGCCAGGTCACGGCGCGCCGTCTCAGGATCGCCGCGCCGGCGGGTACAACTCCGACCACGACGCAGCCGGCGGCGGTGCCGCTGACGCCGACGCCAGCAGCTACCCCAACCGCATTTCTGTCGCGCAGCCAAGCCACCGCGGTGGGCCGAACCGCAGCACCGGCACGCGTGGCAGTGCCAGCTCGGATGGTCACGCGCTCTCGTGCGGGAACGCTCACGCCGCCGCCTGCACCAATGCCAGCAGCATCAACTCGCGCAGCGGCGCCGGCGCTGGTCGCGAGGCCAGCTGTGGCCGCGCCGGCGCAGGTCTCGGCGCCCCCGCGAGCGAGCAGGCCAGCCGTTGCGGCGCCGATGCGCAGCGCAGCACCGGCACGTGTCGCAGCGCCGACCCGGGTCGCCGCGCCCGCTGCGTCGAGCGCGCCGAGACAAGCCGCACCAGTTAGCGCAAGGCCACCATCAGGTCTGGTCCCTCGGCCGGCTGGCGAGGGGACGAAGATCATCAACGGCGTCCCGCATGTGTGGGCGCCGATCGCGCCGGGAAGCACGCTCGGGCGGTGGGTGCCAGGCCGGCGGTGACGGCGCCGGAGCAGTCGTTAGGCTGCGCCACGATGGTCCACATCCTCGATACGCGTCAGCTCGGCCGGCCCGGGATCATCGCGGCCACGGCGGTCGAGACGGCCGACGGAATCGCGCTCTTCGATACCGGCCCTGAGTCGACCTTTCAGAATATCGTCGGCGAGCTTCGCAAGATCGGCGCCGCGCCGGAAGACGTGCGTCACGTCTTCCTCAGTCATATCCATTTTGATCACGCGGGCAGTGCGTGGCGGTTCGCTGAGGCGGGCGCCACCATCTACGTGCACTCACGCGGCGCGCGGCACCTCATCGACCCGGCGAAGCTGGTCGAGTCGGCGACGCGCATTTTCGGTGATGACATGCCGAAGCTGTGGGGCCGCGTTGCACCTGTTCCGGAGGAACGCGTGCGCGTCTTGCAGGACGGCGAGGTGGTGCGCGTCGGCGCGACGGATGTGCGTGCCATCGAAACGCCGGGACACGCGAGCCACCATCACGTCTACCATTGGGACGAAAACGTCTTCGGTGGCGATGTGGCCGGCGTGCGAATTGGGAGCGGTCCCCCGATTCCGCCGTTCGTCCCGCCGGAGCTGCACGTCGAGTCGTGGCTCGAATCGATCGACAAGATCCGCGCGCTCCATCCGGCCAGGCTCTATCTCCCGCATTTCGGTGTCGTCGATCGCGACATCCCCGCGCATCTCGACCAGCTCGAGGAGCGCGTCCGGCGCTGGTCTGCGTGGTTCCGCGATCGCATGCGCGCGGGCGAAGATGAGCCGCAGCTGATCCAGCCATTTGCCGAATACGAAGCCGCTGACCTCCTTGCCGGAGGCGCGACGCGCGAGATCGTGCGGGATTACGAGACCGCCGATCCTAGCTTCATGGCTGTGACGGCCGCGCTCCGTTACTGGCGCAAGTACCACGCGCAAGACGTAGCGTTGTAGCGTCCGCTGTCCCCAGCGGAACCTACACGCGCGGTTCGCGCGGCGCCCGTTGCTGCGCTGAGACAGCGCACGCGACAACCGCTTCCTCGCTGCTGAATGCGCCACGAGCGCCCGCGCCCGTCAGGCAGTCTCGCGGTTAGTGCGCGTGAACAGCGGCGCCGGTGGAGAGCTGGTGATGCTCTTTCATCACCGCGACGTTCTTCATCGCGAAGGCCTTGATGTCGGCGTCCTTCGAATCGGCCGCCGCATCCGCAAAGGTGCGCAGCCCCTTCTCGTGGTCTTTGCGGACGTGCTCCATCAATTCCTTGTCGAACTCTGCGCCGACCTTGGCTTTGAAGTCGGCCAGCATCTTCTTCCCCACAGAGGTCGGCTCGAGCTTCATCTCGACACCTTTGCTGACCGCGAGCGCGATGAGCTCATCGTTCGACGCGGTGTGATCCGCGACCAGCCGCGCGCCGAGCGCCTTTAGCTCAGCGCTCGTCGCTTTGGCCACGGCCAGCTTGCCGAGCTCGACCTCGGTGACGCCGAGTTCCGCTGCGTTTTTGAGGAACTCTTTGTCTTCGCGGGAAAGCGCGTCAGCTGCGATAGCAGATGTTGCGATGCTGAGCGCGCTCAGTGTGAAGCTGCAAATATGGAAATTTTCATACGTCCTTCGGTAATGGCTGACGATTCGAGACTCACGCAGTGATTCTGGCGCTGGCGCGAAACGCCCCTCGCACTTTAAATCGGCCGCCGTTTCCGCTATAGATTGCAGCCGCTGCACGCGCAGCAGCGAAGTTCCATCGAGCCTGTGAGCGCGCCCAATTTCTTCGACGAGCTGAAGCGCCGCAACGTCTACAAAGTAGGCGCTGCGTACCTCGTCACGGGCTGGCTCGTCATTCAGGTGGCCACCATCGTCTTTCCGGCCTTCAACGCGCCGGCCTGGGTGCTGAAAGTCCTCATCAGCCTCATCGCCCTTGGGTTCATCATTGCCGTTGCGCTGGCGTGGGCGTTCGAGATCACGCCGGAAGGCATCAAGCGCTCCGAAGATGTCGAGCCGCACGAGCGAGTGGTCCGGGGAAAAGGGCGCAAGCTCGTCATGATCACACTCGTGGGCGCGGCGGTCGCCGTCGCGTTGCTCGTCTTTGGGACCGGCGGTTTGCACTCATTCGTGCACGGGCTGCGCGGTCGTGGCATTGGGAGCGGCGCGGACGATAAATCGGTCGCCGTCTTGCCGTTCGAGAACATGGGTGGCGACGCGGAAGACGCCTTCTTCGCCGATGGGATCCAGGACGATCTGCTCACGAGCCTGGCGCGCATCGAGGAGTTGAAGGTCATTAGCCGCACCTCCGTGATGGGCTACCGCGATCCCGCGAAGCGCGATCTCCGCGTGATCGGGCGGCAGCTCGGCGTGGCGCACGTGCTGGAAGGCCGCGTCCGCCGGACGGACGATCGCGTGCTCGTGAATGTGAGCCTGATCGGCACGCGCGACGGCCAGCAGGTCTGGGCCGAGCGCTACGATCGCACGCTGGCCGATTCGCTCACCCTCCAGTCCGAGCTCGCGACCACGATCGCGGGCGCGGTGGGCGCAACGCTCAGCCCGGAAGAGAAGGCAACGATCGAGACAAAGCCGACCGACGATCCTGACGCCTACGTGCTCTACCTGCGCGCGCGCGATTACCAGACGCGCCCTATCCCGCTCACGGAAGACAACGCCACCGCGATCCGGCTTTACGGTGAAGCGCTCGCGCTCGATCCGGATTTCGCGCTCGCTCACGCGCGCCTCTCCGCCGCGCTCTCCTACAGCCATCTCTACTTCAAACCGACCGCGGACGTGGCCGCCCGCGCCAAGGCCGAGGCTGACGAAGCTTTGCGCCTGCGCCCGGATCTTGGCGAAGGCCATCTCGCGCGCGCTCTCTGGCATTACTGGACCCAAAAGGATTACGACGGCGCTCTGCGTGAGCTCGATATCACCGCGCGCCTTCTGCCTAACGATGCCGAGGTCGAGGCGTTCCGCGGTTACATCCGGCGGCGGCAGGGGCGCTGGGGCGACGCCGTGAAAGCGCTCGAGCAGGCGCTCAGCCGCGATCCGCGAAATGGCCAGATCGCAGGCGAGCTCTTCGCCTCGCGCTACGCCGTGCGGGATTGGGCGGAGGCCGGCCGCGCGGGCGAACGCGCCATGGCCGTGGCGCTCGATCTGCCCACGCTGCGCGTCAATCGGAGCTACGTCGATTTCTGGGCCAAGGGCGATCTGGCCTCGATCCGCAACGCGCTGGCCGCCGTTCCCGCGGGCCTCGATCCCGACGGTTCCGTTACCCTGGCAGCATGGGATTCCGCCTTGCTCGCGGGCGACTTCGCGGCCGCCGAGCGTGCGGTCGCGAACAGCAAGGTCGACAGCGCACGCACCGTCTTCGCGACGCAATTCCCGAAGAGCTATCTCCATGGCTGCATCGCGCTGGCGCGCGGCGATGCCGCCGCCGCGCAACCGCACTTCGAAGCGGCCCGACCGATCATGGAGGCCGAAGTTGCGGCCGCGCCTAACGACGCCTTCCGCCACGGTCATCTCGGATTGCTCTACGCCTACCTTGGCCGCAAGGAGGAAGCGATCCGCGAAGGCCGGCGCGCAGTCGAGTTGCTGCCAATCACCAAAGACGGCTACGACGGCACCTTCATCGCCGCCCTGCTCGCACTGATCTATGCGCGCACCGACGAGGCGGACCAATCGATCGAACTGCTCGAGCGTCTCCTCACCACGCCCGGCCCGGTGATGCCGTTCTACGAAGCCAGCATCACCCTGACTGAGCTACGCACCCGATGGCAATGGGCCTCGCTCCGCGCCGAGCCACGCATGCAGAAGCTCCTCGCCGGTCCGGAGCCCGCGACGCGCTATTGAGCGAGGCGGTGGAGATGTGCTCGGCCGACCGCAGTTGCGGGTGTAGCGGCCGACCCGGATGGACTCGTTAGGCCAGGGTCGCGGAGCGTGGAGGAGCGTTCAAACCGCCGCTTTCGGAGCGCTCATGCTTTTGGCGTAGAACCCTGAGCGATCGAAGCAGCAGACGCGTCGCTTGCCGGAGGCCAGCATCGAGCAGGCGTTCGCGACGCGGCGCGCGCGCGTCTCTGCCTGCTTGGCGGAGAGGATCCAGTGGATCCAGTCTCTCCGCGCGATCGGCGTGATGTCCTCCCAGATCGCGCGCGCCTTCGGCTCTGCCGTGGCGAGCGCTGCACGCAGGTCTGGCGGTACATCCGGCTCCGGTTCCTCTGCCGCCGGCCCGATCTCCAGCGCGACGGTGTCGCCCGGCTCCGCGCCCGCAGCTTCACGCAGCTTTCCGTCGACTTTCAGCCAGTGGCTCTTTTGACCGTCCGGCTCGAGCATGGCTTCAAACTCGACGCCATTGATCGTCCCTTCGACGGCAGTCATGCTGCGCGAGGGGAGCTTTGCACTGGCCGCCTTTGGCAGGACGAGAAAGGTCCAGGAGTCTCCGTCCGCACTCTCCGCCGGCCGAAAGAGTTTCGCTCTGAAACGGATGGTGGAAGCGGTTTTCGTTGCCATCGAGCGGGTCTCCCTGGTTCCGAAATTCCTAGCCGCGTAGCGCGCATGTCGCAATCGCGAAAACAGCACCCGACCCACGCAGCAGGAGCCCGGCCGACCCGCAATTTTGCATCGCCTCAAGCAGCTGGAACGGCGAGCGCGACGGCGGCGGCGGCAACTGATGCGTTACTGCAGCTCGCACTTTAGCACCTTGAACTTTCCGTTGGCGTCGACCTCAGCTTCCAACGTGCCGTCGAGCTGCGCCGGCCGGAACCCTGTGGGCACTTTCGGATCCGAGGTGAGCGTAACGCCGACTCGAAGCGGAATCTCGAGCGGAGTCTCCCTTTCACCTGGACCGCCACTCCGGCAGCTTCCATCCGGACGCGTCACGCGTATCTAGGACTGCGCGCATGAATACGGAAGTCTGGTACCTGATTATCGGCTTGCTGCTCGTGGGCGTGGCGGTGTCCGGGACGATGCTGAAGCGGCTGCCGTTGACGCCGACAATGGTTTACCTCGGCCTGGGCGCGGCGCTCGGGCCGGTGGGGCTTGGGCTGTTCGAGATCGATCCGCTGCGGCGCGCGACGCTCCTGGAGCACGCGGCGGAGATCGCGGTGATCGTGTCGCTGTTTACGACCGGGCTGAAGCTGCGCGTGCCATTGCGCGACAAGCTCTGGTGGATCCCTGCGCGGCTGGCGTTTGTCTCGATGACGATCACGGTCGGGCTGGTGGCGCTGGTGGGCGTGTACGGGCTGGGACTGCCGTGGGGTGCGGCGGTGCTCCTCGGCGCGGTGCTGGCGCCGACTGATCCAGTGCTCGCGTCGGATGTGCAGCTCGAAAGCGCGGCGGATACGGACCGGCTCCGGTTCAGTATCACGGGCGAGGCGGGGTTGAACGATGGGACGGCGTTTCCGTTTGTGATGCTGGGGCTGGGGCTGATGGGGTTGCACGAGATCGGCGAATGGGGTTGGCGCTGGCTGGCGGTCGATGTGGTGTGGGCGATCGCCGGCGGGCTGGCGATCGGCGCGGCGGGCGGTTTCGCGGTGGGCAAGCTGGTGGTTTACCTGCGGCGCGAGCATAAGGAGAGCATCGGGGCGGATGAGTTCCTCGCCCTCGGTCTGATCGCGTTTGTCTATGGCGCGGCTTTGCTGACGCACACGTATGGCTTTCTCGCCGTCTTCGCGGCGGGGCTGGCGCTCCGCTCGCTGGAGCGGCGTCACACCGCCGACACGCCGGTGGAGGAGATGATCGAAACGGTGACGACCGGGAAGAAGCATGAAGTCGCCGCCGACCCGCAGAAGGCGCCGGCCCACATGGCGGAGGCGCTGCTCGGGTTTAACGAACAGATGGAGCGCGTGCTCGAGGTGGGTCTGGTGCTGCTGGTGGGAGCGATGCTGACCCCGCAGTTCGTGGCGTGGCGGGACCTATGGTTCGTGCCGGTGCTGTTCCTTGTCGTTCGGCCGATGGCGGTGCTCTTGGGCGCTCCGGGGCGACATATCGGCAAGGTGCAGCGCGGCTTGATCTGCTGGTTCGGAATTCGCGGCATCGGCTCGATCTACTACCTGATGTACGCGGTCGGGCACGGGCTGCCGCCAGAGATTGCCGCGCGTCTCGTGTCTCTGACGCTGTGCGTGATCGCAGCCTCCGTGGTCGTGCACGGCATTAGCGCGGCGCCGCTGATGAAGTGGTACCACGCGCGCCGGCGGGTGAAAGCCGGCTAATCCCCGCAGGATCTTCGACGCCGAGATTGTGCGAGCGATCGGACCGTCGGCCGGCGTGTCGGGCTCTCTCGAGACCCCGCAGCTCCAGCTCTTCAAGAGCAACGACCTCGTCGCTGAAAACGACAACTGGGAAGATGCGCCGAACCGGCAGGAGATCATCGACAGCACGGTCGCCGAACGATCGGCTCGGGTCGGCTATCCTCATCACACTGCAGCCAGGCGCTTACACGGCGGTCGTCCCGCGGCGTGCACAACGGCACCGGTGTCGGGCTGGTCGAAGCCTACGACCTCGATCGCTTTGCTGACTCGAAGTGTGCGAACATCGCCACCCGCGGCTTCGTGCAAGGCGGTAACAACTGATGATCGGCGGTCTGATCATTCTGGGTGATTCCAACCAGCGCGTGATCATCCGCGCGATCGGCCCTTCCGCCGGTGTCGCCGGCAGCCTGGCCGACCAACGCTCGAACTCGTCGACGGCAATGGCGCAGTGGTGGGTGCGAATAACAACTGGAAGGACTCACAGGAAGTCGAGATCCGCGCGACCACCATTCCGCCAAACGACGACCGCGAATCGGCCATCGTGGCGACGCTGCGGCCGGCTGCGTATACCGCGATCGTGCGCGGCGCCGGCGATACGACCGGCATCGCCGTGGTCGAGGTCTACGCCCTGCAGTAGATTACGGGCCGCGGCGTTCGAACCGCCGCAGCTCGACTGAGCGCACCGATCAGCGTGAGCTCGTCAGCTGAGTCCCGCTTGCTGCCGCAGCGTCTGCTCGGCGCGCGCCCAGTGGTCGGTCGCGCGTCCTTCCGGGCGCCCTTCTTCGTCCCAATATTGCTGCGCCAGCTGCGCGATATCGGCTTGCGACGGCATTGTGTGAGCACCGGACTCCTGCATGCCTGACGTGTCTTGATTGGCGGGCAGTTGGGCGCCGGGCGAGCTACCGCCGGAGGAGGGACCCTCCAGCCCATCCGGGGCAAGGAACAGCATCGCGCGACTGCGGCCGACTTGATCGAGCTTCATACTATTCCTTCGTGCGACCCGGGAAGCACAGCCGTGCCGCGGGAGCCGGTGGGGGCGGCGCTTGTCTGTGGGATTTTCGTAGAATTCCGAAAATTCTCGTGCATTCCAGGCGGGAATCTGTATACCCCGCGCGTGTTCAAGTTACTCGCAGCGTTTTGTTTCTGTATTATTTCGATGACAGCTTTCGCCCAGTCCGGCCTCTGGCAGGATGTGGAGGAGAGGTCCCTGGCCACCACCGCGGTGCGTCAGGTGGTGCCGAAGGCGGGTCGCGTCCTGCGGTTGAATGAAGCGGTCCTGCGCGAGCTCCTCACCCGCGCGCCGATGGAGTTTACGGCCGCGGCGCGCGCGACGCAGATCGTGATCACGATTCCGATGCCGGATGGCAGCTTCCAGCGCTTCCGCATCCAGGAGTCGCCGATCTCGATGCCGGAGCCGTCCGGCAAGCAATCCGATTTCCGCAGCTACAGCGGCCAGGGTCTGGATGATCCGACGGCGACGCTGCGCTTCGACATCAGTTCCGCCGGATTCCACGCGCAGGTTCTTTCCGCGGGCGAGTCAGTTTACATCGACCCGTATGCGCTCGGCGATCGGACGAATTTCATCAGCTACTTCCGGCGCGATCTCCACAAAGGAGCAAAGGGCGAGCAGCGGCCGCAGTGTTCCGCGTCGGACGTGTTGCAGTCGCAACGGGCGCCGACCTCTACTCACGCCGACCACGGCGGCGGCGGCGGTACGCCAGTGAACGCGCCAAATGGCGCCATGCTCCGCCCCTATCGCACCGCGATCGCGGCCACCGGTGAATACACGGCCTTCCATGCAGCCGGTGCCACTGGCGACGAAGCGAAGGCGAAGGCGCTCAATGCGATAAAGGTGACGATGAACCGCGTGAACGGCATTTGGGAGCGCGACGCGGCGATCCGCTATGTGCTGCTCTCCGACGAGCTGCAGTACCGCATCATCTACACTGATGGTGAAACCGATCCGTATACCGCTCCGAATGTGGACAATGCTTCGAACTTCCACGCAGATGAGAATCAAGTGAATCTCGACAAGCCAGAGGTGATCGGCGACGCGAACTACGACATCGGCCATGTCTTTTCCACTGCCGGGGGCGGCGTGGGCGCGGCTGGTGTATGCGAGTCTGGCCGACGGGCGGAAGACGGCAGAGTGGTCGGCGGAAAGGCGCGGGGCGCCACCGGCTCACCACAGCCTGTAGGCGATCCCTTCGACGTTGATTACGTAGCTCACGAAATCATCCATCAATGGGGAGGCAATCACACCTTCAACGACAGCGTGAACTCCCAATGCGGCGGGAACAACCGCACGCCTGATGGTGCGTTCGAACCAGGGTCAGGGTCGACGCTGGCATCCTACGCCGGCATCTGCGGCCCCGCGAATCTCCAGAAGAATAGCGACGACTACTTCCACAGTGGGAGCATCGCGGAGATCATTGCTTTCGCGACCAGCACCGCCACTTGCGCAGTGCAGACGCCAACGAATAACAACCCACCGTCCGTGACGGCACCGGCGGAGATCACGATCCCGAGCAGGACGCCATTCACGCTGACAGCGAACGGCAGTGATGCGAACAATGACCCACTGACCTACGGCTGGGAACAGTTCGACCTCGGGGCCGCTTCGCCGCCGGAGGAGGACGACGGCACGCGCCCGATTTTCCGCCCTTACAAGCCGACGACGAGCCCGTCACGGACATTTCCATCCCTCACCTACATCCTGAATAACGGGAACAACCCGCCGGCGACCTTCACGGGAACCTCGCCTATGGGCGCTGTCTGTGGCGAGGGTCAGACGTGTTTGACCGGTGAAGTGATGCCGACAACGAACCGGACGATGAAATTCCGGGTCTTTGTGCGGGATAATCGCGCCGGTGGAGGCGGGACGAACTTCGCCAACACGAACGTGATCATCAATGCGGCCAGCGGGCCGTTCATCGTCACCGCTCCGAACTCCGCGACGACGGCGCTTGGCGGCAGTCAATTCACCGTCACGTGGGACGTCGCGAACACCACCGCGGCGCCCGTGAGTGCTGCAAACGTCCGGATTTCGCTCTCCACGGATGGCGGCCAGACATTCCCGAACGTGCTGGCGAACAGCACGGACAACGACGGCACCGAAGCTGTGACGCTGCCGAACCTGTCCGTGACGAGCGCACGCATCAAGGTGGAAGCGGTCGGCAACATCTTCTTCGATATCTCCGACACGAACTTCACCATCAGCGCGACGGAACCGACACCTACTCCGACGCCGACTCCGACTCCGACGCCGACTCCTGAGCCGACCGCGACGCCATCGGCAACACCGACGCCGTCGCCCAGCGCTACTCCGCCCGTAGAGCTCACCGTCGGCGATGTCAGCGTGAAAGAAGACACCGGTGAGGCCAAACTTACCGTCACCCGCACTGGTGATACCTCTCAGCCGACGACGGTGAACTACGCCACCGCTGACGGCACCGCGAAGGCGGGACAGGATTACACCGCCACCTCTGGTCAGGTCACGATCCCGGCCGGCCAGACGACCGCGGAGATCCCGGTGCCGGTCGTGAACGATCCGAAAGATGAACCAAGCGAAGCGTTCTCCGTCACCGTGAATCCGCCGGCCGCGCAGGCGCGGGGCAGATCGGGCCAGCAAGCAACTGCTGAGACGAGAACAGCGACCGTGACGATCGAAGACGAAGATCCGACCCCCGCGGGATTGGCGAACATCTCGACCCGGCTGAAGGTCGAGACCGGCGACAACGTGCTGATCGGCGGCATCTTCGTGACCGGCAGTGAGCCGAAGCGGTTGATTGTGCGCGCGATTGGGCCTTCGTCGCCGGTGCCCGGCGCTCTCGCGAATCCGCAGCTCCAGCTCTTGAGCGGCGCTGATCTGGTCGCGGAAAACGACAACTGGGTGGACGCGCCGAATCGCCAGGAGATCATCGACAGCACGATCGCACCGACCAACCCGCTCGAGTCCGCCATCCTCATCACTCTGCAGCCCGGCGCCTACACAGCCGTCGTCCGCGGCGTGAATAACGGCACCGGCGTCGGCGTGGTCGAAGCTTACGACCTCGATCGCTTTGCTGACTCGAAGTTCGCGAACATCGCGACGCGCGGCTTCGTGCAAGGCGGTGATAACGTGCTGATCGGCGGTCTGATCATCCAGGGTGAAACAAACCAACGGGTGATCATCCGAGCGATCGGACCGTCATCCGGCGTGGCGGGCAGCCTGGAAGATCCGACACTGGAAGTAGTCGATAGCAACGGCGCCGTGGTGCGCGCGAACAACAACTGGAAGGACTCACAGGAAGAGGAGATCCGCCGGACCACCATCCCGCCGAACGACGATCGTGAATCGGCCATCGTCGAGACGCTCGCGCCGGCGGCGTATACCGCCGTGGTGCGTGGCGTGAATGACACGACCGGGATCGCCGTGGTCGAGGTCTACGCGCTGGAGTAAAATCGGCGGTAGCGGCGTATGGAACCGCCGCCGCTCGGCTGCGCGCGCATCTGTCCTCCATGAACCGACAGATGCGCGCCACCCTGCGGCCTATGCAAACAATCACACTCGTGCGCGCAGGAACGCCGAGGTCGATCTGTCTCCTCGCGTTGGCCGTCACACTCTGCGCGGCCGGGTTCACGCAAGCGCAAGAAGAACCACAGGCGCAGGAGAAGAGGCCGACCCTTGCGGAAGCGAAGGCTGCGTTCGCAAAAGCCGACCGCGCTCTAAACCAGGCGTGGAGCCTGGCGAAGACGGCAATAGCGGAGGGACGAGCGCCCGCCGAATTGACGCAGAACCAGCGCGACTGGCTGCAATTCCGCGACAGCCGGGCGGGCGGGGAGAGCGAGCAAGCCGGCGAGAAGGACCCGAAGCGCTCGGGGACCTGGTACAGCGTCGCGACCGAGTTAACGGCATCGCGCGCGGAATGGCTGCGTGGACGGGCTCGCACGGTCGCTCCGGAGGAGACGCTGACCGGTGTCTGGATCGACAGCTACGGCGGCACGCTCAGCGTCGTGCAGCAGCAGGGGCGGCTGCTCTTTACCTGCGAGGTGGTGCGCGGGCCGACCTACCACACCGGCGAAATCTCGGGCATCGCTTCGTGGAATCAAAGCATCGGTTGGTTCAGCGACAAAGGGCGGGATCCGGAGAAGACGGAGGAGTCGAACCTCGCCTTCGTCGATCGCGACGGCTGTCTCGAGGTCATCGGAGCGAACACGAGCCATTACCACGGAGCGCGCGCTCACTTCGATGGGATCTACTGCAAAGTCGCACCGCTCGAGGCAAAGCAGCAGGCGGAGGTGATCAAGGCGGCGGAATCCGGCGGAGTGTCGGAACAGGAAGCGGGTGGCGGGTAAGGGAAGGAAGAAGCTCTACTTGACGAGAAAGTTGAATCCAGCAGGCCAGCCACTGCATCTATACGAGAATGAACCTCACCATCCGCAGGACGACCATCTCCTTCTCCGCCATCCTGCCGTATCGAGCTGGCCGGCGAGTTCCGATGCGCCGGAGTCACGTGCTTTGCGCACTGGCGATCTTTGGTCTTCTTCTTCCGTCGCCATTCGCGGCCGCTGACGAAACGGCGGAGGCACTGAAGCAGCGGATCGTGGCAGGCGCGCGCACGGTGACGCCGAACGACTACGCCTTTACCCGCACGGCTCGCAATGAGACGCGCGATGACAGCAAGACCGAGAAACGCGTCGTGGTCGAACGCTACGATCCGACCAAGCCGGCCGACGACCGTTGGACGCTGGTTTCGATCAACGGCCAGCCGCCCAGCGCCGACGAGCAGAGCAGCTTTCGCAAGAACCTGCCTAATCGCCGGGTCGCGAACTACGGCCGCATCGCGGAATACTTCACCATGCCGGCGACGATGGCGGCCGAGTCGCAGGGTCGCAAAGTGTTGAAGTTCGAGAAGGTGCCCAAAGGCAGCGTGGTGGTAAACGATGCCGACGTCTCGGCGAACGCGATCGGCGAGGCGACGGTCAACGAAACCGGCGAGACCCCATTCGTCGAACAAATGCGGTTCACGACGACCAAGCCGACACGCGTGAAGCTGGTGGCGGTGATTCAGCGGATGGAAGTGACCACCCGCTATCGCATGATGCCGAACGGCAAGCCTGTGCCGGTGGAACAGGTGAGCGAGATGACCGGCTCCATGATGGGCAAGCAGGGACGGATCAACACCGCGGTCACCTACTCGGATCACCGCGCGGTGCGTTAAGGCGTCGAATCCCGCATCCCGGTCTTCACTGATCGGATCAGAAGAAGCGAACGCCGCGCGCGAGCACGAGATGGAAGAC
>CADCTA010000090.1 GCA_902805675.1 uncultured Chthoniobacterales bacterium
TCTTCCGATCTTGAATTCTTTGCCACGTGCGAGGAGTTCCTCGCTCACGATGAGCCGATGCCGCTCGAGCCATTCCCGATCGCGCTGAAGGAACGAGACGTGATGGCTGGCGAAACGCGCTGAGCGCACGCTAAGCAATCGCAAACCCCAACGCGCGGGTCATCCTGAGCCGCGCAGACGGCGAAGGACCTCACGCTCGGAGTGCGTGGTTTGCGTTGAGCAAAAGCGCAGACCGAAGCGAGGGCGTTGTGCTTCGTCCGCGGTCGGCTCAGCACGCCGTGCGAGGGCGAGAGGTCCTTCGCCGTCTGCGCGGCTCAGGATGACCGCGCTTTTAGTTCTTCGGTTTGCCGGACCACCCGACCCGGCAGCACTCACCATCCACCGCCCCACAATGTGATCGGCGCGAACTCGAGGCTGTTCCCAGCCGGATCGCGGAAGTAGAGCGAGCGGCCGCCTTGCTTCCAATCGATCTCAGCTTCGACCGGCACGCCCGCTTCGGTCAGCCGGCGCTTCCACTCTTCGCGTTCCGCGTCGCTAGCGGCGAACGCCAGATGACCTGCACCGGACGTGCCGTGCGCTGGAATGTCCCGCCCTTCGGCCGAGCTGAGCTTCGGATCAAAAATCAGCAGCACACCGCCGGCACAGCGAAACACCACCATCAGTTCAATGCTGCTGATCAGCTCCAGCCCGAGCACGTCGCGGTAAAACGTCACCGCCGCCGCGAGATCATCCGCGTAGAGGACCGATTCGAAAATGCGAGGAGCGGACATCATGGCGAGAACGTCGCCGTCCTGCGTCGAGAAATCGAGCCTCACGACGCAGCGTTCCCGCGTTGTCATCGCGGCTGAAGTCGCGCAACCTCCTGCCATGTGGCGCTGGTTCTCGACGCTCGCGATTTCATTCGCGCTTCTCGCCTCGGCACCGGCCGAAAACATTTCACTCACCGGCGGCACCGTGATCAACCCGCGGGACGGGAGGATCATCCCCAAGGCAGTCGTCTCCATCAAAGGCAACACCATCGAGGACGTCAGCACGGCAGCTGAAGCGAAGCCCGCCGCAGACGCGCGCGTCATCGATTGCACGGGCAAGTTCATCCTGCCCGGTTACATCGACACGCACGTGCATTTTTTCCAATCGGGCGGGCTCTTCACCCGGCCGGATGTGGTCGATCTGAACGCGGTCCGGCCGTACGCGGAGGAACTCGCCACGGTCAAGCGCACGCTGCCGGACACCTTCGCGCGACACCTGCGCAGCGGGATCACGTCAGTCGTGGATGTCGGTGGACCGCTCTGGAACTTCGAGGTGCGGAAGCTCGCCAGCGAAACTGCGAAAGCGCCGCGCGTCGCGGTCGCGGCGCAGCTGATCTCGAGCGTGGCGCGGCCGCAGCTGGATCTTGGCGATCCGCCCATCATCCAAATTGCAACGCCCGACAAAGGCCGCGAGCTGGTGCGCAAACTCGCGCCGCAGAAGCCGGATTACATCAAGATCTGGTACGTTGTTTCGCCGGACAGCCCGGTCGAGAAATTCCGCCCCATCGTCAAGGCGGTGATCGAGGAGAGCCGTCGCAGCAAGCTGCGCGTGGCCGTGCACGCGACCGAGCTCGAGGCGGCGCGCGCCGCGGTTGAAGAAGGCGCGGATCTTCTCGTCCACAGCGTCACCGACAAACCGGTGGATGAAGCGTTCGTTAGGCTGATGCAGGCGCGGGGCACCACGCTCACGCCGACGCTGGTGGTGTTCGAGCGCTACAGCCGCACCTTCGCCAACAAGCTCGAGCTTACGCCCGAAGAAAAGACGTGGGGCAGCGCGGAAGTGATCGCGTCACTCGACGTGACGAAGCTGCCGGAAGGTAAAGTGCCGTCGCGGATCAACGACGCGCTGGCGAATCCCGACGCAGTGGTCGAACGCGTCCGGCAGACATACGAGATCGCGCTGAAGAACCTGAAAACGCTGCACGATGCGGGCGTTCGAATTGCGACCGGCACCGATGCCGGCAACATCGGCACCATCCACGGACCATCGATCTTCCGTGAGTTTCAGCTGATGCGCGAAGCGGGCCTGACCCCGATGCAGATTCTCCAGTGCACGACATCCAACGCAGCGCGCGCGTTTGGCGGACCGACTGGCGTGAAGCTCGGTGCGATCGAACCCGGTAGGTTGGCGGACATGGTGATCCTGAACGCGAATCCGCTGGGCGATATCGCCCGCGCCTCCGACATCCACGCGGTGGTGAAGAACGGCGTCGTTTACCCCGCTGAGTCGATCGCGCAGTAACCTACTTGTTCAGATTGTAGAGCTCGACGAGTCCGACGCCGGTGCCGCTGCCGGCGCCCGCCACGATCGCGGTGTAGTTGCCCGGTCCGAGCGTAGCGACGAAAGCCGACTCCCGGTCGTCGCTCGGTGCTGCGCCCGTCGCCTGCACTTCGGCCTGCCGTTCGCGCCAGTTGTCGTTCGCGTCAATCTCGACACCGTTCGCGTTGCGCAGGCTCAAGGTGGGGTCGCTCATCGCTCCGGCCACTCCGGCCTGCGCCAGCGATGGCCCGAGTGCGCGAAGAAGAACGCGCGCGCCGTTACCGCCGAGGATGAACCCGCCGATCATGACGTTGTCGCCCGTCTCGACCGGGCCACGGGTGGAGATGTTCGCGAGTTGTGACGTCGCGGCCTGGTTTAAGTCATACACTTCGACGAGCCCAACGCCGGTGCCGTTGTTCTTGCCGCGCACCGCAGCGGTGTAAGCGCCGGGCGGCAGTGTGAACACGCCCGCAGCTTCGCGATCGTGGCGCGGCGGAACGCCCGTCGCTTCGACGATCGGGCGCTGGTTGTTGTCTTTCCAGTCGTCGATCGTGGTGAGCAATCCGCCCGCCGAGTTGTAGAGCTCGAGCACGGGATCCTGCAACGCATCGGAGACGCCGGAGCTGCTCAACGATGGCCCGAGCGCGCGGATGATGATGCGCTTGTTCTCCGTGCCCGTGATGATGAACCCGCCGATCAGCGCGTTCTCTCCTGTTTGCACGCGCAGGCGGGTCGAGATGTTGAGCGTCAGGCCGCTCGGACGCTCAAAGACGAGGTCCTCTGGCTTCGCGATATTTGAAGAGAAGATCGTGCCGGCGCCGCCGCTACGCCCGAAACGCGCGATGGTGCCGCTCCCGGAGTTCGCCACGTAGAGAAGGCCATCGGGGCCAAAGGCGAGACCGAGCGGCTGGAAGACGTCCGTCGTGAAGATGCTCTGGGTGCCGTTCGGCGTGACCTTGATGATCCCGTTCTGCGTGAAGGTGCTGACGTAGAGGTTATCCGCGGCGTCGAAAGCCAGCTCCGTGGCACCCGCGATGTTGGCGGCGAAGGTGGTGCGGACGCCTTGTGGGGTGAATTTGTAAACCGCCTGCGCGTTGGTGTCGGCCACGAAGAGATTGCCCCTACTGTCGAAAGCCATCCCGTTCGCGCGGATCAGCTCGGCGAAGGTGGCGCGGGTGCCGTCGGGAGCAAAGACGACGATATCGGAAAACGTGCCGGCATAGAGCAGCCCATTTCGGCCGAAGGCCAGGGAGATGGCGTTGATGCCGGTGGCGAACGTCGTGCGCGAGCCGTTGGCCGCGACGATCTGAATCGAGTCGCTGTTTGTGTTCGAGACGAAGATAGCGCCGCGCGCATCGATCGCGATGGCCGCCGCAGTTCCGCTCGAGATGGTGCTCGTGCTCCCCGCCGGCGTGATCCGCAGGATGTTCTGGGCAACGACGATCAGGTCGCCAATGGCGGCGTCTGCCGGCGACGAAATAGCGAGCCCGACCCCAGCGATGGCAGTGACAAGAAGAGACTTGGGTAGATTCATGTCATGGCTGCTGGGGAAGCTCGCTTCTTACTCTGGAAGCAAACGTCGCCCCACGGGCGGCTCAAGACGAGTTTTCGCCGCGCGTTTGGCGGCACCGGGTACTGCGCGACGCGCCATCGCTTAACGGCACGAGCCAGCGCCGCAAAAAGGCACACCCTGGATCAGGAAGCAGGAAAGAATTTGAAAGCCAGAAAGCCCTAAAGAAACAGAAGATCCCGGAACTTGGTTTCTGGATTTCTGGATTTTGAATTCCAGTCCCACAGCGAGCGCGCGGGCTTGACTTAGAGCGCAGCCCGACCAGCATCGACCGGGTGGGAACATCGAAAGCCAAGCTCCTCCAGGGCACTCTGGACATGTTGATTCTGAAGTCGCTCATGCATGGCGAGATGCACGGCTACGGAGTCGCCAAGCGCATCCAGCAGCTGGCGGATGATGAGCTCACCGTCGAAGAAGGCTCGCTCTATCCTGCGCTGCACCGGCTGGTCCAGCAGGGCTGGATTTCCGCCGAGTGGGGCGTCTCCGAGAACAATCAGCGCGCGCGCTTTTACAATCTGACGCGCAGCGGTCGCAAGCAGCTCGAGTCGGAAGAGGCGAACTGGGAACGCTTGTCTACCGCCGTCACCCGCGTGATGCGCAGCGTCTAACGGTATGAACTGGCTCCGGGTCATCCGGGCACGGTTGATCGGCTTCTTCCGCAAGGAGGAGCTGGAAGGGGAGATCGACGAGGAACTGCGTTTCCACGTCGCGATGCGCACGCAGGAGAACATCGCGCGCGGCATGTCTCCGGCTGAAGCTGCGCAGCAGGCGCGGCGGCAGTTTGGGAACGTGGACCACATCAAGGACGAGTGGCGCGACGTGAGCGGCGGCGGCGGCCTCGAGACTTTCACGCAGGATGTGCGCTTCGCCGCGCGCATGCTGCTGAAAGATCGCGCTTTCACGGTCGTCGCGGTGCTCGCGCTGGCCCTCGGCATCGGTGCAAACACCGCGCTCTTCACTGTTCTGAGTGACGTGCTGCTGCGCCCGTTACCCTATCGTGAGGCGGAGGCAATCATGTCTCTCGGCCCGCGGCACAACACCGGGCTTAAGACGCTCTCGTATCCGGATTTCATCGACATGCGGGAGCAAAACAGCGTGTTCGAGCGGCTGGCGGCGTTTCGCTCAGGCAGCTTTCTCGTGCGGACGGAGAACGGCGAGCCGGGGCGCGTGCGCGGCGCCTCTCTTACATCCGACATCTTTCCACTGCTCGGCGTGAAGCCCGCGCTCGGCCGCGCGTTCTCCCGCAACGATGACGAGCCCGGCCGCCGCGTCGTGATCATCAGCCATCGGATGTGGGAGGAGCAGTTCGGCAAAGCGACCAATGTCACGAGAGCCACCCTCGCGATCGACGGAGCCGACCACGCGATCGTCGGCGTGATGCCGGCCGGTTTTCGATTTCCGGTGCAGAATGAGCCGGCGGAATTCTGGGTGACTTTCGCGAGGCAGCTCGAGCCATTGCCGGACGGGACACGACCTTTCCCTTACAGCCGCGCTACACATTTCCTGCACGTGCTCGGCCGGCTCAAGCCGGGTATGACGGTGGCAGACGCGAGCGCAAATGTGAATGCGATCGCTGCGCAGCTGGCGGCGCAATACCCGGACTCGAATCGCAACTATGCCTCCTACACCGTCGCGCCGTGGCTGGAGGCCATCACGCAACAGGTGCGTCCAACGCTGCTGACGTTGATCGGCGCCGCGGTCTTCGCGCTGGGCGTGGCGTGCGCAAACGTCGCCAATCTCCTCCTCGCCCGCGCGAGCACCCGCCGGAAGGAGATTGCACTGCGCATCGCGCTCGGAGCCGGGCGCATGCGCATCCTGCGGCAACTGCTCACGGAAAGCCTGCTTCTCGCCGCGATCGCCGGGTGCGCCGGGCTGCTCATCGCACTCGTCGGCACCAGCTACATTGTGTCGGCACTTCCACGCGATTTTCCCCGCGCGGCCGAGATCGCACCCGATGGGAGGGTGCTTGGGTTTGCGGTGCTGGTCACGGCACTGACCAGCTGTTTCTTCGGCCTGCTGCCGGGCTTGCGCTCTGCTCAGACACCGGTCGCGCCGATCCTGAACGACGCGAGCACGGGCGCCAGCGATACACCACACGGCCGCCGCGCCCGTAACGCGCTCGTCGTGGTCGAGATCGTCTCGGCCTGCATTCTCCTGGGCGGCGCCTGTTTTTTCATCAACAACCTCGCGCGTCTCCAGGCTGCGCCTCTCGGGTTCGATCCGCAGCACGTGCTGACCGCCACCGTGAGCACGCCGGACGACGGGCTCCCCGACATGGCGGAACGCTCCACCGCATTTTTCCGCGAAACGCTCGACCGGCTCGCGCGCACCGACGGTGTTGAAGCCGCCAGTGTGGTCTCGCGTCTGCCGCTGAGCGGCGCGACCTCGATCACTGACTTTAACATCGCCGATCGCCCGATGGCCGGGCCCGATCGGCCGCTCGCCCAGCCACACATGGTGGCGCCGGGGTATTTCCGCACCATGCGCGTCCCGGTCGCCGCGGGACGCGACTTCGACGGGAACGATCAGCGAGATTCGCGTCCCGTGGTCATCATCAACGAGACGCTCGCGCAGCGCATCTTCCCCGGTGAGAACCCGCTCGGGAAGCGCATCACGCCGGGCGTCTTCATCGGCACCATCGCGCCTCTCGAGCGCGAAATCGTTGGCGTCGTCGGCGACGTCCGCACAGACATGCTCGGCGGGCCGCAGCCGATGCAGGTCTACCTCCCGGTCGCGCAGACGCCAGTGCGCGAATTGACGCTGGTCGTGCGCAGCGGAGAAGCGCCGGCTGATTTGTTCAATGCGATCAAGTCGCTCATCGGCGAGCTGCATGACGGCGTCGCGGTGGCTGCGCCGATGACAATGGAGGAGCGGGTCTCCGGCAGCGTAGCCACGCCGCGCCTGAATTCGGCGCTGCTCGCCGCGTTTGCGTCGGTCGCGGTGGTGTTGACCGCCATCGGCGTGTACGGCGTGATGGCCTACTCCGTGGCGCAACGGCGGCACGAGATCGGCATTCGCCTGGCCTTAGGGGCGCCGGAAGCGGCGATCTTCCGGCTGGTGGCCGGTGAAGGGATGCGCCTCGCCGGGTGGGGTCTCCTGATCGGCACGCTACTCACCACCCTGATGCTGCCGGCGCTGCAGGCATTCGCATGGCAGGGTCTGCGCAACCACGCCGCCGTCGTGCCGCTTAGCGTGGCGGTGGTGGGGCTGGTAGCATTTGCCGCTTGCTGGCTGCCGGCGCGCCGCGCGGCCAGAGAGCAGCCGCTCGTCTCCCTCGGCACGCAACGCCCCACGCCGTCCGCTCGCGTCATGAGGCGCTTGCGGCGTTCTCGCCATCCCATCTACGGATCGCCGCCAGTCTCCTCGCGGCCGTGAGCATTGGTGCATCGGGCTTGACATAGAGCATCTATGCCGCGAAGCGTTCGGGCGCCCATGGGAACGTCCAAAGCCAAGCTCCTTCAAGGCACCCTCGACATGCTGATCCTGAAGTCGCTCATGCATGGCGAGATGCACGGTTACGGAGTGGCAAAGCGCATTCAGCAGCTCGCGGACGAGGAACTCACGGTCGAGGAAGGCTCGCTTTATCCGGCCCTCCATCGGCTTGCGCAGCAAGGATGGATCTCAGCCGAGTGGGGAATCTCCGACAACAGCCAGCGCGCCCGCTTTTATAATCTGACCGGCAGCGGCCGAATGCAGCTGGAGACGGAGGAGGCAAATTGGGAGCGCCTTTCTACAGCAGTCACGCGCGTCATGCGCAGCGCCTAAGCCGAGCCGCGAGCCTATGAATTGGCTCCGGCTCATCCGGGCGCGCGTCGTCGGCTTCTTCCGCAAGGAGGAGCTGGAAGGGGAAATAGACGAGGAACTGCGCTTCCACGTCGCGATGCGCGCGCAGGAGAACATCGCGCGCGGCATGTCGCCGGCCGAAGCGGCACGCGAAGCGCGGCGGCAGTTCGGCAACGTCAATCACATCAAGGACGAGTGGCGCGACGTGAGCGGCGGCGGCGGGCTCGAGAGCTTTGTCTACGATGTGCGGTTCGGCGCCCGCATGCTGATGAAGGATCGCGCCTTCACCATCGTAGCGGTGCTCGCCCTCGCGCTCGGCATCGGCGCGAACACCGCGCTCTTCACCGTGCTCAGCAACGTCCTCCTGCGCCCGCTGCCGTTTCGGAACGCGGAGGCAATCATGTCGGTGGCGCCGCGGCACTGGAGCATTCCGAACGGCGCCGTGTCGGTCTCGTACCCCGATTTCCTCGATCTGCGCGAGCAGACCCGCGTGTTCGAGCGGCTTGGCGCATATCGCCCCGCGGATTTCATCGTCCGCGCGAATGGCGGTGAGCCGGCTCAGATGCCGGGCGCGTGGGTGACCTCGGACGTGTTTCCTGTGCTCGGCGTGAAGCCGGCGGTAGGTCGCACGTTCGGGCGCGCGGACGAGGACTCGCGTCGGTGCGTCGCAGTGATCAGCCACGAGTTCTGGGAGCAGCAATTCGGCAAGGCGCCAAACGTCACGGGTGCGGGGCTGAAGATTAACGGCGCTGACTACTCGATTATCGGAGTCATGCCGCCAGGCTTCCGCTTTCCCGTCCAGAACGAGGCCGCACAGTTGTGGGTCAGCCTTGGGAATGAGCTGAAGCCACTCGCCGATGGCGCGCAGCCATCGCCGCTTCGACTTCCTTCACATCTGCAAGTCGCCGACCGCGGTTCGCATTTCCTCCGCGTGCTCGCGCGGCTCAAACCTGGAGTCACCGAGCAGGAGGCGCGTGCCGATGTGAATGCCATCGCCGCGCGGCTGGCGGAGCAGTATCCGGACA
The DNA here is from genome assembly GCA_902805675.1 of uncultured Chthoniobacterales bacterium. GTDB lineage: Bacteria > Verrucomicrobiota > Verrucomicrobiia > Chthoniobacterales > UBA10450 > JACCTI01. Next base: position 8,668 of record CADCTA010000090.1, read on the forward strand.
CGAATCGCAACTACGCCACCTACGTCGTCAAGCCGTGGCTCGAAGCCGTGACGCGCGCGGTGCGCCCTGTGCTGCTGATGCTCGTGGGAGCGGCCGGCTTCGCCCTCTGCGTGGCCTGCGCGAACGTCGCCAATCTCCTGCTCGCGCGCGCCAGCACGCGTCGCAGGGAGATCGCCCTGCGCGCGGCTCTCGGCGCCGGGCGGCGGCGCATCTTCCGGCAGTTGCTGACCGAGAGTCTGCTTCTCGCCTCATTCGGCGGCTGCGCTGGATGGCTCCTCGCGCTCGTCGGGACGCACTACCTCGTCGCTGCGCTGCCGGCCGATTTCCCGCGCCTGCACGAGATTGCGCCGGACGCGCGCGTCCTCGGCTTCGCTCTGCTCGTCACTCTCACCACAAGCTGCCTCTTTGGGGTTGCGCCGGGCTGGCGCTCCGCGAAGACGAAGCTCTCGCCGCTACTCAATGATGCGAGCACCGGCGCGACGGACACGGCCGGAGGACGGCGCGCGCGCAACACGCTCGTCGTCGTGGAGATCGTCCTCGCATTTGTGCTCCTCGCCGGCGCCTGCTTCTTCATCGCGAACCTGATGCAGCTGCGGGCTGCGCCTCTCGGCTTCGATCCGCGCAACATCGTCACCGCGAGCTTGTCGTTTCCGGACCCCGGCGGGCGCGAGGGTGGAACGCGCGCGGTTCAGTTCTTCGACGAACTGCTGCAACGCGTTTCGCGCCTCGACGATGTGGAGTCGGCCAGTCTCGTTTCTCGTCTGCCACTGAGCGGCGCCGGCTCGATGACAGATTTCGCGATCGCCGGACGCCCGATGTCTCCCGCCGACCAGCCGCTCGCCGAACCGCACATGGCCGTGCCGGGTTACTTCGCGACGATGCGCATCCCGATCAAACGTGGCCGCGACTTCGATGGGCGCGACGGCCGCGACAGCCCCGCGGTCGTGATCATCAACGAAACGCTCGCGGGACGTTACTTCCCCGGCGAGAACCCGGTCGGCAAGCGGATCACGCCCTGGATCTTCCCGGGAGCGCCGGAACGCGAGATCATCGGTGTCGTCGGCGACGTCCGGACCGACATGCTGGCGATCGAGCAACGCACGCAGGTTTACATCCCCCTCACGCAGTCCGCCTCGCGCGACGCGACGCTCGTGATCCGCACTGGCTCGACGCCAGAAGCGCTGCTCCCGGAGATCAAAGCCATCGCCGCCGACATCAATGGGGACGTTCCGGTCGCGGACTTCGGCAGATTGGATGACCGCGTCGCCCTTGCGATCGCGACACCGCGGCTGAAATCAGCGCTTCTCACCGCGTTTGCCGCCGTCGCGGTGGTGTTGACCGCGATCGGTGTCTACGGAGTCATGGCGTACTCGGTTGCGCAACGGCGCTACGAGATCGGCATCCGTCTGGCGCTGGGCGCGCCAGAGTCCGTGATCTTCCGGCTCGTGCTCGGCGAAGGCATCCGCCTCGCCGCGTGTGGGATCTTGCTCGGCGCGCTGCTGGCCGTGGCGATGTTGCCAGCCCTGCGCTCGCTCGCGCCGCAGGCAGTCGACAATCACGGCATCGTCATCGCGTTGACGGCACTGTTGCTCGGCGCGGTGGCGCTCGCGGCCTGCTGGATACCAGCGCGGCGCGCTGCCAGGCAGCAGCCCCTCGTCGCACTCGGGATGCAACCCGCGATGCCTGCTGCCCGGGTGGCGCCGCGCTCGACGTCGCCTCGGCCACACCGTGGCGTCTACGACGCGCCATCATCTTCATCCCGTGCTGCCTGAGCGCGCGGGATCTGACGAGGACGCAAACCCGGCTGATTTCACGCCGGATGCGCGTATCTCTTGGTGTGAGGTTTCGCGCAATGCACCGACTGCTTCTCGTCAGCTGCTGCGGGTTCGTGCTCGGGGCGGCTCCGGCAAGCGCCCAAGAGGAGCCGTCGCCGCCCACGCCACCGCCCATCGCTTCGCCGGCCCCCGCGACGACTCCGATCCCGCTCGCCGATGTCATCGCGGCCGCGGATGGCGACTCGGAGCGTGTGGCCGCGATCGATAGCGAGGTCGCTGCAAACCAGACCGCCGCGAACATCACTCGTGATCTTCCTGAACTCACGAAGGCTATCGATGCCCGGCTAAACGAGACGCGACGAACGCTCACGCCGGGCGCATCACTCGACACCATGCGCGACCTGGAGGTGCGCTGGCAGGCCGTCGTGGATCAGCTCGCGGTCTGGTCACGCGAGCTGACTGCGCGCGCGACATTCCTCGATCGCGAGCTCCTGCAACTTCCGGAACTCCGCGCGACGTGGCGTGCCACCCTCGAGCTCGCGCGCAGCTCGAACGCGCCCGCGGAAGTCACGCAGCGCATCGATGCGGTGCTGAAAGCGATCGGGCAAACAGAAGCGACGCTGCAAAAACGCCGCGCCGCAATCCTGAGCCTGCAAAGCCGCGTCGCCGAGCAAACGCAGCGTGCCGTCAGCGCATTGCGCTCCGTGAAGGCGGCGCAAAGCGCGGCGGTGAATCGGCTTTGGCTGCAGGACAGCCCGCCGATCTGGACGCCGGACGTCCGTGCCGCCGCACGGCACGACCTGATCGCCGAAACGCAGGCCTCCTTCGGCGCGCAAGTCGGACAGCTCACCGCCTACATGGCCCGCGAATGGACGAAGCTCGTTTACTTCGCGTTGATGCTGTGCGCGTTCGCGTTCGTCCTTACGAGCATCAAGCGGCGCGCCGCCCGCTGGACGGATGAAGATCCGGCGCTAGCCCGCGCGAATCGCATCCTCCAGCTGCCGATCGCGACGGCGAGCGTGCTTGCGTTCCTGTTCTGTCGCCCGCTGTTTCCCGAGGCGCCGCGTCTGTTCTGGGTCACCCTCGCGGCGGTCGCGCTCGTGCCGATCGTGATCCTTCTGCGGCGGCTGATCGATCGGCATCTCTTTCCGATCGTTTACGCGCTCGTCGTCTTTTACGTCATCGCGCAGCTGCGGACACTCGCCGCCGCTCTGCCGGTGTTATCGCGCGTCATCCTGCTGCTCGAGATGGTGGGCGGCGCGGTGTTTCTCCTCTGGTTCATCCGCTCGACGCGCTCCTCCACGCACGGCACCACCTCGCGCAAAGCCACCCGCGCCGCCGCTCGCATTGGCGTGGCGCTATTCATCCTCGTCTTCGTCGCGAACGCGCTCGGCTACGTAGGCCTCGCAAACTATCTCGGCACTGGCGCGCTCGCTGCCGCCTACATCGCCATCCTGCTTTACGCCGCCGCGGGCATCCTCGAAGGCCTCACCTTCTTCGCGCTCCAGATCTGGCCGTTGTCGCTGCTGGGGGTGGTGCAGCGGCATCGACCGTTGCTGCGCCGTCGCATCGCGCGGCTGATCTACTTCGGCGCATTCGTCGCCTGGGTGTTGCTCTCGCTCGGCGCGTTCTCGCTGCGCCGCCCGGTGCTCGACCGCGTCTCGGCTTTGGTCAACGCGGAGATCTCGGTGCGCTCGCTCCATCTCTCGTTAGGCGGCGTTCTCGCCTTCGTGCTCACGATCTGGTTCGCGGTGCTGCTCTCTCGTTTCGTGCGCTTCATCCTCGAGGAGGACATCTACGATCGATTCCGCGTCGCGCCTGGCACGTCTTACGCGCTCACGACGGTGCTCCACTACATCGTGCTCGTGGCCGGCTTCTTCGCCGCGCTCGCGGCGATCGGCGTCGACATGACGAAGTTCGCCATCTTCGCTGGCGCGTTCGGCGTCGGGATCGGGTTCGGTTTACAGCACATCTTCAACAACTTCTTCTCCGGCCTCATCCTTCTACTCGAGCGGCCGGTGCGCGTCGGCGACGTGATCGCAGTCGCCGGCATCACCGGCGTGGTGCAACGAATCGGCATCCGCGCCAGCATCATCCGCTTGCCGGATAACTCCGAGTTGATCGTGCCGAACGGGCAGCTCATCTCCGAGAAAGTGACGAATCGCACGGTGCCCAGTCGGCAGGCGCGCATCGATCTGCGCGTTGGCGTCGCCTACGGCAGCGATCCGCAGCGGGTCCTCGAAATACTCACGGCCGCCGCCGCTGCGCATCCGCTCGTTGCTGCGAAACCGCCGCCGGAAGCGTTCATGAAAGACTTTGGCGCCGACGCGCTGCTCTTCGATCTGGTGCTTTGGACAGACGAGCCGCTCAAGGCTTTGCGGGTGCACAGCGACATCGCTGTCGCGATCACTACAGCGTTACGCGGCGCGGGTATCGAGATCCCATTCCCGCAGCGCCATCTGCACGTGGGGAGCATCGGCCGGGATGTGGCGGAGGCGCTGCAACCGCGCCCGGCTGCCTGAATTTCCTGTTGGCGCCATATCAGTTTCGGCCGTGCGCTTTCCGTGAAAGCGGCGGAAGACCGCCGCACTCCAAGACGCTAGCGACTGAGGGAGCGCGCGGCAGTCGCGGTAGCGTCTTGGAGTGCGCCAGTATTCTGGCGCTTTCGCCCGGCGCGCCGCCATCTCCCAGCGCGCCGCCAACAAAAAAGAGGCAGCACGCGCGAATCTTCTGATAGTCGGGAGTCATGCACCCAGCGATGCGTGAGCGTTTCAACGCCGACTTCACCCCCCAGCGATTCGAAGAGCTGCTCCGGATCGCGAACGGAACCGAGCGGTGGCCGGTCGACTTCCGCATCTCGGAAACGCCGATCTTCCTCTCGCCCGCGTTCACGACGGAAGTGCAGCAAGCCGCCGAAGAGCTCGTCCGGCAGGTGCGCACGCCCGATTTCGCGGAACACGCGCGCACCGCGATCCCGCCGGGCCTCGAAGTGCCTAACGAAACGCCGCATCCCATTTTCCTCCAGGTCGACTTTGCGGTTTGCGAGCAGAACGGCCGCCTCACGCCGCGCCTGATCGAGCTGCAGGGCTTCCCGAGTCTATACGGTTTCCAGATCTTCCTCCTCCGCTGCATGCGCCACGCTTACCCGGCGATTCCTACGGACTGGGTGCCGTTCTTCAACGGCTATGATGAGCAATCGTACACCGAGCTGTTGAGGAAGGTGATCGTCGGCGACTCCGATCCGGAGAATGTCGTGCTGCTGGAGATCGAGCCGGAGAAACAGAACACGCGGATCGACTTTGCTTGCACGGAGACGCTGCTCGGCGTTGCCCCCGTGTCGCTGACGGACGTCAGCCGTCGCGGAGACGAGCTGTTCTATCAACGCGACGGCCGTGAGGTGCGGATCGAGCGCATCTACAACCGCGTCATCTTCGATGAGCTGCAGCGCCGCCCCGACCTGAGTTTCGGGTTCAACTTCCAGCACGAGATCGACGTCACGTGGGTGGGGCACCCGAACTGGTACTTCCGCATCAGCAAACACTCGCTGCCGTTCCTGAAGACAGCGCACACCTCGCGCGCCTACTTCGCGCATGAATTTCCCGCCGACAGTCGTCTCGAGGATTTTGTCCTCAAGCCGCTCTACTCGTTCTCCGGCCTCGGGGTCGATCTGGAGCCGACGTCCGAGAAGCTTCGCGCGTTACCCGATCCGCACACGTGGATCCTGCAGGAGAAAGTGAACTACGCCGACTTCGTTCCGACACCGGACGGGCCGCGCTCGAAAGCCGAGATTCGGATGATGTTCATCTGGCCGGAAGGCGGCGAGCCGGTGCTGGTGAACAACCTCGTGCGCATGAGCCAGGGCGCGATGATGGGCGTGAAGTTCAACAAGAACAAAACGTGGGTCGGCTCCAGCATCGCGCTGCGCGGACCATAGCGCCGCGCTCTGCCGGCGAACATCAACGCACCTGAAGCGCGGCGGCTGCGTCCTGCAGTTGCTGGATCGATTGCCGGTCGAATTCGGTCAGCGTGTTGTTTGCCTGCAGGCGCAGGAGAACTTTCCCGCGCGGCGCGAGCCGCGGCTTGGTCGACGCGGGCGACCGGCATCGGCTTGGTCGAGGTTTATAGCGTCGAATAGCTCGGACGGCCGTTTTTCGACTGGTTACGGACTTGTTACCTCAAGATCAAGGCCGCGCCGCTCAGCCGACGCGAAGCAGTAGAGCAGGAGCGACCGTGCATGTCTGCACTGTCGTCCTGCGGATCACCAGGAGGATTGCCATGCATCAGAAGATTGCCCGGAGCCGCTCGCAGCGGCTGAAAGCCTTGGCCGTTTGCGCCGTGCTGCTTGCTTTTACCACCACGCCTGGGTTCGCCGTCTCGTTCGTCGTCACCAATCTGAACGACGACGGACCGGGCTCATTCCGGAAGGCGCTGAACGACGCGCGGCGCGACGACACCATCGACTTCGCCGTCACCGGCACGATTGTCGTCAGCACTTTCCCGCTGGGCACGGCCGCGACGAATCTGGTCGTGCGCGGTCCCGGAGCGGACCGGCTCGTCGTGAGCGGGAATGGGACGACGCGGGTGTTCTCCTTTAGCGAGGCGAGTGTCGTGATGTCCGGGCTGACGATTCGCGATGGCGATTCGACCGCCCTCAGAGTCTTCAACATCCGCGGCGGCGGCATCATGAATGAGAGCACGCTCACGCTCAATGACTGCGCCATCATCAACAACACCGGCGGCGGAATTCATAATTTCGGAATCATGGAGATGAATCGCTGCACGGTTTCGAACAACCGCATCACGAGCAACAGCAGCTCGAATGAACTCAATGGCGTCTCGCGCGCCGCCGCCATCGTCAACGACGGCGATCTGACCATCTCTCACAGCACGATTGCAGATAACGAGGCGATCAACGAGCCGTTAACGAACCAGGATGGCTCCGCGGTGACCGGCGGCATTTTGCACGGCGGCCGGACCTTGAACATCATCGGCTGCACCATTGCGGGAAACAGCGTGACCGGCATCGCGGGAGGTCCCGCGGGTGGCGGAATCGTCAATTTTTCCATCGTGGCGGCGCCGATGGTGACCGACACGATCATCGCTGGGAACAGATCGCCCATGGCGCCGGATTGCTTCGGCTCATTCGCTTCCGGTGGCTATAACTTGATCGGCGACAAAGAGGGGAACAGAGGGTTCACCGACGGTCTGAACCGCGATCAGGTTGGCGGCGAGGGCAGGCCAGCGATCGATGCGCGGCTGGGAGAGTTGGCGCACAACGGCGGGCCTACTTTTACGAAGGCCGTGCTGGCTGGGAGTCCGGCGATCGACCAGGGATTGTCGTCGCTGCCGACGGATCAACGCGGAGCGGCCCGGCGCTTCGATGTTGCCGGGACGCCGAATGCCGAAGGCGGCGACGGCAGCGATGTCGGCGCATTCGAGCTGCGCACCGACAGCCCTGGCGCGCTCCTCAACATCTCCACGCGCGCACAAGTGGAGCAGGGCGAAAACGTGCTGATCGGCGGATTCATCATCAGCGGGAGCGATCCGAAGCGGGTGCTCTTGCGTGCGATCGGGCCATCTCTGAGCAGCAGAGGCGTGCAGGGCGCGTTGCAGAATCCAACGCTCGATCTGTTCCGCGGGAACGAGCTCGTCACGAGCAACAACGATTGGAAGCAAAGCCAGCAAGCGGAGATCGAAGCTACCGGCATTCCGCCGACGAACGACGCGGAGTCTGCGATCATTCGGACACTGAGCGCGGGCACTTACACGGCGATCGTGCGCGGCGTGAACAATTCATCCGGTGTGGCGCTCGTCGAAGCCTACGATCTGGATCAAGCCGCCACCTCGCGATTGGGAAATCTCAGCACGCGCGCCTTTGTGCAGACGGGAGAGAAGGTCTTGATCGGCGGTGTCATCGTCGGTCCGGTCGGCAGCACGGAGACCCGGGTGCTGGTGCGCGCAATCGGGCCGTCACTCAGCGCGGCGGGCGTGTCCGCGCCGTTGCAGGATCCCACGCTCGAGCTGTTTGATGGCAACGGCGCGCCGGTCGCTGCGAACGACAATTGGAAAGAGACGCAGCAAGCCGAGATCGCGGCGACGGGCATTCCGCCGAGCGACGATCGTGAGTCGGCCATCCTGCGCTCACTCCGCGCCGGCAACTACACCGCGGTCGTCCGCGGAAAGGCTGAGACAACAGGCGTCGGGCTGGTCGAAGTTTACAATGTGCAATAGGGGAGGCCAGCGTCGTAGCCGGGGCTCGCCGACCGCCCCCGCACATCCGAGTTCGTCGTGCGACTCTCCTGGCGCATTCGCCAAGGTTTCGGGGTTGTTACTTTTGCGCAACCGGGCGGAGAGAGCCGCAATAACGTTCGGACGCGAATGGCTAGAAGACGAACTCGAGCGTAGCAACGCGCGCCGCAGTTCACGCACTACCGGAGGAACTGCTCATGCCCACACTTGCTCGCGGATCCAAGCTTAGCCGTCGCTATGCGATCATCATGCTGCTCGCGGTCGCGCTTGGCGCGAGCCCAGCCGCCGCTGCCACTCGCACTGTCACAAGCATTGCTGACGATGGCCCGGGCTCATTCCGTCAGGCTTTGGCGGAGGCGCAGCCTGGCGATACGATCGACTTCGCCGTCACCGGCAAGATTGTGTTCACCGGATTCACGCCGCGCATCTCGACGGCGAATCTCACTATTCAAGGCCCCGGCGCGAAGGTGCTGGCGATCAGTGCGAACAATGATCGTCGCGTCCTGGACGTCGACAACAAAGCTGTCGTCACGATCTCGGGTCTAACGTTTACGGGAGGAAGTGAGTTCACGAATACCGGCGGCATCTTGAATAGCGGCACGCTGACCCTGAATGACTGCGCGATCGTGGACAACGTCGGCGCCGGCCTCGGAAACAGCGGCACGATGGTGATCAACCGCTGCACGATCGCAAACAATCTGGTCGCGAACTCGTTCGAGAGCGGCGCGGACGGCGGCGGCATCGCGAACAGCGGGGCGTTAACCGTCTCGAACAGCACGATCGCGAACAATCTGGTCGCCATTAACGTCACGGCTGATCCGACCCAGTCGAATTACGGCGCCGGCATTTATAATAGCTTCGACAGTCGGGGGCCGGTGGTGATCAGGGGCTGCACGATCTTCGGAAACCGGCTCAGCGGCGGGCTCGGGCCGATGGGCGGTGGCGGAGGAATCGGCAATGCTTCCGCGACGCCGGTGACGATCGAGAACAGCATCGTCGCGAGCAACGCGTCGCGGGTTGGGCCTGATGTTCGCGGCCCTTTCGCTTCCGGCGGCTACAATCTGATCGGCGACAAAACGGACAGCACCGGGTTTGTCGACCGCACAATGGGCGATCAGGTCGGCGGCGGCGGTTCACCTGCGATCCAGCCGCGACTCGGCGCGCTCGCAGATAACGGCGGCACCACCTCCACGATGGCGCTTCTCGCCGCCAGCCCCGCGCTCGATCAGGGTCTCACCGCGCTGGCGACCGACCAGCGAGGCTCGGCTCGCAAGCTCGACCTCGCCGGAACGCCAAACGCCGCGGGCGGGGATGCGAGTGACATCGGCGCCTTCGAATTCAACGGCGACGCGGACGCCGCGCGCCGGCCCTGCACGAGTACGCCCATTCTGATCGACCCGAGCAACGACCAGATCGGCACACAGCCGAGCCAGGATATCGAGAGCGTCACGATCTCCGAGCCGTTCACCGAGTCCGGCGAAGACAAGATCGTCTTCATCCTCAAGGTGGCAGATCTCAGCAGCACGAAACTGCCGAACCAGCGTTATCGGGTCACATTCCGTTTGCCGCAGGACAGGCAACAATTCCCCTCGTATATCGAATACCGCGGCCCCCTCGGCTTTCAGTACGCCATCGAGAACGAAGGGGGCGGCAAAGGCTCCGCCGATCCGGCGAGCAACATCACGCCTGACGGCACGATCACGATGGTGATTGCGAAGAGCAAGCTGCGGAACCTTGCCACTGGCCAAAAGCTCACCAACGTCTCGGCCGCCGTCCTGACCGATGTCGATGCCTTGATCGAGAACGATCGCGCGCCGCAAAGCCAGACCGGCTTCGAGTATCAGGTGACCGGGAATTGCGCGGCGCCGCAGGCCGTGCCAAACGCGTCGCGGCTGCTCAACATCTCGACCCGCGCGCGCGTGCAGACGGGCGAGAAGCAGGTGATCGCCGGGTTCATCCTCGGCGGCGGCGACCGCTCGCGGAGCATCGTCGTGCGTGGAATCGGGCCGTCTCTGGCGTCGCGTGGCGTGAGCAACGTGCTGGCCGATCCGAGAATCCAGGTCCTCACCGAGACCGGATTTGCGCGAACGCAGAATGACAACTGGCGCAGCGAGCCTGTGCAATCAGGCGAGCTGCAGGCGCTCGGCCTCGCGCCGGAGAACGACGCCGAAGCCGCCCTGGTCGATCGGACATTGCCGGGCGTCTACACCGCGGTGCTCTCCGGTGTGAATGACACGACGGGGCTCGGATTGATCGAGGTCTACGACATCAACACCGACGATACGCGCACGCTCCTGAACATCAGCACGCGCGCTTCCGTCGAGACGGGCGACAACGTGATGATCGCAGGGTTCATCGTCGGCGGTGGTGAAGCGGCGGCGGGGATCGTCGTCCGCGCGATCGGGCCTTCGCTTAGCCAGTCGGGGGTGTCCGATTCTTTGCAGGATCCGACGCTCGAGTTGCGCGGTGCGAATGGCGATCTCATCCGCGACAACGACAACTGGAAAGATTCCCAGCGGGCCGAGATTGAAGCCGCCGGCCTGCCGCCGGGCAACGATGCCGAGTCGGCGATCGTCGCCAGCTTACCGGCCGGCAACTACACCTCCATCGTGCGCGGCAAGGGCGACACGACCGGTGTGGCGCTCGTCGAAGTCTACAACGTGCAGTAGCACGATCGCCTAACGAGCCACCGCAGCGCTCTGGTAGGCCGCCTTCTCCTGGGCGAGCTCGGCGGGAAGCGCTTTGTCGGAGGCGCGGAGCGCGTTCTCGTCTCGGAGTTTCGCTGCAATCGCCATGGCGGAGTCGATCTGCTCGACGGCCTTCGCGGATTCGCCCTGCTTGTGATAGGCCTCGGCGGCCAGCCGATGCGCAATTCCCAGATCGTATCTGTAAGTGCTGTCCGCCGGATCAGCTTCAATGATCGGACGCAGGATCGCCTGCAGCTCGTGCAACGCGACGAGCGCTTCCTGTGTCTGGCCGAGCTTGATCCGAGCGCGCGCTAACTCAGTGCGATAGATCGCGAGGTTCCGTTGGTGTTCCTTATTGGCAGGGGACTTCGCGCTCAGGGCCGACATGACCTCGATCGCCCGCTGCGCATGCGTGATCGTTTGCGCCGGATCGCCGGCCAGCCGGAAACCTCTCGAGGTGTTGAAGTGCGAGGTCGCCAGGTCGTAAGCCACGACTCCGTTCTCCGGCTCGCGGGCGAGGGCCGCCTCCGGGAAGGCGATGGTTTTCAGGCAGGCCGGCGCTGTTTCAACCGCGTCGCCTTTGTCGATGAGAAGCTCGCAGATGAGCGTTTCGGTTAACCAGACTCCGCGCTGCAGGCGGAAGTCTTGCGGCGCTTCTCGGGCGAGTTCTTCGGCCAGTCCATGCGCCTCGTGCAGCGCGGCCAGTCCGCCGGCGTGATCTCCGAGCCCAGTCTTCGCTTTGCTCAACAGCCGCAAGCCGCGCGCGCGGGTTTTCTTCAATTCGACATCGCCCGGATTAGCCTGCCGAAGCTGCGCAATGATCTGGAGCGCTTCGTCGATGAGTTCGCCGGCTTTGGCAGCCTGGAAGTTGAACGCGGGAATCGCAGCATAGTCGATCAGGAGAGTGGCCAGCCGGTTCTTGCCTTGCACGGACTCAGGCGAGGCCGCGACGAGCTGTCGTTGCAGCGCGATGCTTTGCTGAAACGCTGCCTCGGCTTCTTTTGTCTGGCTGTTGTTCCAGAGTGTCCGCGCGGTGATGTAGATATTGTTCGCGAGCCGCTCTTTCGCTTTCACGTCCGCCGGGTCGTCGGCGAGGACCGCTTCGCGCAGCCGCTGTGCCTTCGTATAGCTATTTAGGCCGGCCTGCACGTTCCCTAGGTTCGAATTGTTAAGCGCGCCCTGCACGTCGCCGACTTTCTCATAGGCGGTGGCCAGCTCCGCCTGGAGATCGACATCGCCCGCTGACTCATTAGCGAGGCTGTCGAGGTAGGCCTGCGCATTGCGCAGGATCGCTTCGCGCGCCTTGAGGGAGCCTTGGAGATTCTCCACTTCAGGATAGACCTCGAAGAGATTGGAATTCGCGAGCTTCCGCACGTCGTTGAAACGCTTCTCGGCTCTAGCTCTTTCCGTCCGGGCGACACCCGCCTGCCAGAGCGTGGCGATCAGTCCGCCGACGAGCGCGAGCAGAATCAACGCTGCAGCCGCGACGGCTGCGCGGTGCCGCCTAACGAACTTTCCCGTGCGGTAGGAGAACGTATTCGCACGAGCGCTGACTGGGAGCCCTTCCTGGTGCCGGCGGATGTCGTCCGCCAGAGCGCCGACCGAAGCGTAGCGCCGATGCGGCTCCTTCCGCATCGCCATGAGGACGATGTTGTCCAGATCGCCAGTGACCGATTTCCACTTCTCGATCTTGGAATCGCGATCTGCGGCCAGCGCAGTGCTCGGCCGCTCGGGCTCCTGCTCGACGATGGCGCGCGACAACTCATCCGCCGTGCACGTCTTCAGCTTGTATGGCTTCTGTCCCGTCAATAGCTCATAAAGCAGCACGCCTAACGAGTAGACGTCGGTCGCGGTGGTGATCCGCTCGCCTTTGATCTGCTCCGGGCTGGCGTACTCCGGAGTCATGACGCGCAAACCGGGCGCGGTTTGCGTGAGCATCGGTTCGTCGTCGGCGGTGAGCAGCTTGGCGATGCCGAAGTCGAGGAGCTTCGGTTCACCGTCGGCGGCCACGAGGATGTTCGACGGCTTGAGGTCGCGATGGATGACGAGGTTCTGGTGCGCGTAGGTAACGGCGCCGCAGACCTTGCGGAACAGCTCGAGGCGGTGATTCGTGTCGAGCCGGTGCGTATCGCAGTACGTGGTGAGCGGCTCGCCTTTCACATACTCCATGACGAAGAACGGCAGCCCGTCGTCTGTCGTTCCGCCGTCCACGAGGCCGGCGATGTTTGGGTGATCGAGCTGGGCGAGGATTTGGCGCTCGTTGCGGAAGCGACGGAGGATGTCTTCCGTATCGAGCCCGCGGCGGATTACTTTGACCGCGACTTCCTTGCGGTATTCGCCATCCGAACGAATGGCGAGATAGACGGCGCCAAGCCCGCCGCGCCCGAGCTCCCGGACGATCTCGTAAGGACCGAAGTGGCGGCCCGCGAGCGATGCTTCGGGTTCCGCTTTGCCGAGCAGATCGGCGGGTATCGCGCTTGCCGGATCTTCGATGAAGCTCGTCGCTTGCGCGTCGGAATCGATCAACGATTGCACCTCGCGACGAACTGCGTCGTCGCCGTAGCACTCGCGGTCGAGAAACGCCGCGCGCT
>CADCTA010000091.1 GCA_902805675.1 uncultured Chthoniobacterales bacterium
GCTGCCGTAGGTGCTGTCGCACCTTCAGTAAGTCAAAGCGCTGTTGAAGTCGTGAACTGATCGTTGTGAACGGCCGTCGCGTGTCCATTGTTCTGACGATACCGCTGGTCGCCGGAGCCACGTGGTGGTTCAGCAGTCGCTCTCCTAAGCGCTCCGACTTCGGTGCAGCGACGGCTCCGCAAGCCGATTTGCCGGTCGTCTCGCCAGTGCCAACCAGTCAGGTTGCCGCGACGCGCTCCGCGCAGACGTCGTACAAAGTTCCCGCTGGCGGGGAAAAGAGAAAAGGGGGTCAGTCAACAAATCTTGACAGAGAGCGTGTGACTTGGCCTGAATGAACGGCGATGGCGCGAGCGGTTCGGGTGGAGTATGCGGGTGCGCTCTATCACGTGATGGCGCGCGGGAACCGTCGCGAAGCTATCTTCCGTGATGACGCGGACCGGCGTTTTTTTGGCGCGACGCTGGGTGAGGCTTGCGGGCGGACGGGGTGGCGCGTGCACGCATGGGTGCTGATGAGCAACCACTACCATCTGATGCTGGAAACGCCGGAGCCCAATCTGGTCGAAGGAATGAAGTGGCTGCAAAATACGTATACGCGGCGGTTCAACACCCGACATCAGCTGTGGGGCCGGCTCTTTGGCGATCGCTACAAAGCAGTGCTGAGTGAAGGGAAGTCAGACTATTACTATTGTTCGCTGATGGATTACATCCATCTGAACCCGGTGCGAGCGGGCCTGGTGCGGGTCGCGGAGGGCGAGAGCGTCCGCGATTATCCCTGGAGCAGCGTTGCGGCTGGGTATGCGATTCCGGCAGCGAAACGGGTGCCGTGGTTGGCGGCAGGCGAGGGATTGGCGATGGCACAGTGTAGTGACACGGCAGCAGGGCGGCGCCGGTTTGTGAAACATCTGGATCAGCGGGCGCATGAGGAGGGAGTGCAAAGCGCTGGGGTGATCGCACCGGAGCAGGATTGTCGTCGGAGCCACTTGCGACATGGGTGGTACTGGGGGACGCAGGCGTTTGCGGAGAGGATGCTGAAAATGGCCCGACAGCCGCTTGCCGCGCGCAAGAACCGCACCTACCGGAGCGCACCTCTTACTCGGGCGCACGATCAAATCGAGGCGGAGCGGCTGTTACGGGAAGGTCTCGCGGCAGCGGAATTGGAGGCAGCTGCGTTGGTCGATTTACCCGGTTCGGACGTGCGCAAAACTGCGTTGGCGAGTCTGCTGTTGGAAAGAACCGTGGCGCGTCAAACCTGGATCGCGGAGCGGTTGGTGATGCGCAGTGCGGCGAACGTGAGCCAGCAGGTGCGACGCTACCGGGCAGCCCGGCCGGAAGTGCCGGCGCAGCTAAGAGCTTATCTCGAATCAGTCAAGATTTGTTGACTGACCCCTTTCTGCCCCTTTTGGAGCGGGCTGCCGATGATCGTGACGCTGCTCGGCTGGGGGTGGACGGTGAAAGGCCTGTTCTATCTCACGTGTCCGAAATTCGCGATGAAGTCGCTCACACGTGCGTCGGTGGAGCGCACGTATGAATTCGTCATCGCTGGCGCTGTGCTCGTCGGCATCGGGCTCGTCATCGCGTACTCTCTCTTTACGCGCGGCGCTCTCTTGAGCTGATTGCCGACACGCGTCGCACGGCGTATCTGCTTCGGATGAAACGACCCGTGCTTGCGCTGCTCGTCGCTGTTCTCTCCCCTGCTCTGCTGCTCGCGAAGGAGCCGAGCGCCTTCAAGTACCCTGAGCCGCCAAAGAGCGACCAGGCCGACGATTATCACGGGACGAAGGTGCCGGATCCCTATCGTCCGCTGGAGAACGCCGACTCGCCGGACAGCCGCAAATGGATCGAGGCGCAGAACAAGCTGACGTTCGATTTTCTCGGGGGCATCCCGGAGCGGAAGAAGATCAACGATCGGCTGACGAAGCTCTGGAACTACGAGAAGTACGGCGTGCCTTATCGGGAAGGTGGCCGCTACTTCTTCAGCAAGAACACCGGCCTGCAGAACCAGAGCGTGCTCTACACCGGATCCGCGCTGCCGGGAGACGGGAAGGCGGTCCTCGATCCGAACACGCTCTCGAAAGACGGCACGACCGCAGTGACCGGCACCGACGTGACGGACGACGGCAAGCTCATCGCCTACGGTCTGGCGATGGCTGGATCGGACTGGCAGGAGTGGAAGGTGCGCGACATCGAGAGCGGCCAGGATCTCGAAGATCACGTGAAGTGGATCAAGTTCTCCGGCGCTTCATGGAAGCGGGACGGCAGCGGGTTTTTCTACAGCCGCTACGACGAGCCGCAATCGGCCGATCAGCTGAAGGCGGCGAACTACTTTCACAAGATCTACTTCCACAAGCTCGGCACGCCGCAGTCCGAGGACGTGCTAATTTACGAGCGGCCGGACCACAAGGACTGGCTGATGAACGCGGAGGTTAGTGATGATGGCAGCTATCTCGTCATCAACATCTCGCAGGGCAGCGATCCGAAGAACCGCATCTTCTATAAGGACCTGTCGAAGCCGGACGCGCCTGTCGTCGAGCTGCTGAACAAGGCGGACGCGGAGTACTCGTTCCTCGGAAACGAAGGCGGCGTGTTCTGGTTCCGCACCAACCTGAACGCGCCCCGCGGCCGCATCGTCGCGATCGATACGCAGAAGCCGGACGAGATCCGCGAGCTCGTGCCGCAGAGCGACGAGAAACTGGAAAGCGCGCAGGTAGTGGGCGAGCGCTTCATCGGCAACTACCTGAAGGACGCGCACTCGATGGTGCGCTTGTTTGAGCTGTCGGGTAAGCCGGCGGGCGACATTGCGTTGCCGGGCCTCGGCACCGCGAGCGGCTTCACGGGCAAACGGAAAGAGACGGAGACGTTCTACAACTACGTCAGCTACACCGAGCCGCAGACGGTGTTCCGCTACGACTTCAAGACCGGCAAGAGTGAGGTGCTTTTCCGCCCGAAAGTCGACTTCAACTCGGCCGATTTTCAGACGGAGCAGGTCTTCTATCAAAGCAAGGACGGCACGCGCGTGCCGATGTTCCTGACCTACCGCAAAGGCATGAAGAAGGACGGCACAAACCCGACGCTGCTCTACGGATACGGAGGGTTCGATAACTCGCTTACGCCGGGCTTCACGCCGTCGACAGCGGCGTGGCTGCAGATGGGCGGCGTCTACGCGGTCGCGAATCTGCGTGGCGGCGGCGAGTACGGCGAAGAGTGGCACCTCGCCGGGACGAAGCTGCGCAAGCAGAACGTCTTCGACGATTTCATCGCGGCGGGCGAATGGCTCATTGAGCACAAGATCACGGCGACGCCGAAGCTCGCCATCAGCGGGCGCAGCAACGGCGGATTGCTGGTCGGCGCGGTGCTGAATCAGCGGCCGGAGCTGTGGGGCGCGGCGCTGCCTGGCGTCGGCGTGATGGACATGCTGCGTTTCCAGAAGTTCACCATCGGGTGGGCGTGGACGTCGGATTACGGCTCGTCCGACAACAAAGAAGAGTTCGACGCCTTATTTAAATACTCGCCGCTGCACAACGTGAAGCCGGGGACGAAATACCCGCCGACAATGATCACGACGGCGGATCACGACGATCGCGTGTTTCCCGGCCACAGCTTCAAGTACGCCGCTGCGATGCAGGCAGCGCAGGCCGGACCGGCGCCAGTGTTAATCCGCATCGAGACGCGTGCTGGCCACGGAGCCGGCAAGCCGACCGCGAAACAGATCGAGGACGTTACGGATCAGCTGTCGTTCCTGGTCAAGGCGCTTGGGATGAAGATCGCGTTCTAGCCAGCAGGAATGTTGGCAGGGAGGCCGCGCGGCGGCCCCCGAGCAGCGTGGTAAGCCATAGGACGTTCGCTCGACTTGTGAGCTTGTGACGCGCCCCGGACATCGCAGCGCGACGTCCCTACCAGGAGGGCGCAAGCACCTCGCGAGAGATTCCTCGACTTCCCTCGGAATGATAGTTGAGGTCGGTGAGATGAAGAAGGTCAACGTAAACGAAATGCCCGAGCAGGAGCGGCATTCGCCGAAGCGGAAATTCGGCGCCGCCTACAAGGAGATCTCGATTGCACTCGGGCGCGACAAGAACTCGCTCGACCTGGATAAGCGCCATCCCTTCGACCTGATGCTGGCGCGCGTCCCGGCGGGAAAATCATACTGTCCGTACCATGCAGAAGGCGCGCAATGGGAGCTCTACCTCGTGGTCAGCGGCCGCGGGATCGTGCGCGATGCCTCCGGTACTACAGAGGTATCCGCCGGCGATTCGTTTCTGTTTAAGCCGGGCGAAGCGCATCAGCTTTCGGCGTCGCCTGATGAGGAGTTCGTCTACTACGTCATCGCCGATAACCCGATCGGCGATTCCTGTTACCACCCGGACAGCCGCAAGTTCGCGGTGCGGAAGGAAGGCGACGCGATGGTGCTCGTGCAGGGCCCGGAGACGACGGACTACTTCGAGGGCGAGGAGTAGATCCGGACGTGGTGTCCTCCCTCGCGCGGTCATCCTGAGCCGCGGAGACGGCGAAGGACCTCGCGCTACCACAAGAGCGCTTTGCGGCGTCACTGGCTCGAGAAACGTCAGGGCGCTGCCGCCCGCTTCTCCGATTGCAAGGCGTGCACTGCGATCGTGAGGTCCTTGATTCGTTCGCTCCCGCTCACTCACCGCTGCGCGGCTTCGTCCATGTCGCACCGCGCCCGCGGGCTCCATTCGCCGTCTGCGCGGCTCAGGATGACCGCGCTTTGGGATCCGCTTCGCTGGTGGCGCGTTACCAGCGCAATCCGAAGTACATCACCGCGACCGAGAATGTGTCCCAGAAGCCGTGAATCAAAATCATCAGGAGCAGGTTGTGCCGCGAGCGGATAAAGATCGCGCCCAGCACGAGCGAGACGATGAAGGTTTGGATCATCCCGCTCGTTCCTTGCACCGCATGGTTCGCCGCGAAGACAGCTGACGTCAGCCCAATCGCAGCCGCGTTGCCGGCGATGCTCTGGCCAAAGAGACGCTCGAGCCGCTGCTGCAGAAACCCGCGATACACGATCTCCTCGCAAATCGCAGCCGAGAGCCAGATGAACGGCATGAGTTGCAACACGACATCGAGGTTTCCTTCGATCGGGCCGAGATATCTGAGGTCACGTTCGCCGAAGGTGCGGTAAAGAGCCGGCCAGAGGAATGTGCGTCCGAAGGCGTTCATGCCGACCGCGAGCAGCAGCGCCACTCCGAGCAAACGCAGCGGTCGCTCGGGCCAACGGAGGCCGAGATCCGCGAGCGGAGATCGCGTTGCCGCCCAGCTGAAGCCAACCGCGAGCGCAGCAGAAATCACCAGCGGGTAAAACCTGAGGAACTGCGCGGCCCCGCCAACGATCAGCAGGCCAGCGATGGTGAGGGCGAGCGGCTCAGCGCGCGAGCTCGGCTGAGGAACGTCGGCCGTCGGCACCTCGTTAGGCCAGCGCGTCCGCGAGCAGCTCCGCCATGTGCTTCGGCCGCAGAGGCGTGAGGTGCTCGATCTGGTGGCGGCAACTCGTGCCTGACGCAACCAGCGTCGTGTTTGCCGGCTGCGCCGCGATCTTCTTCACCAGGTCTTCGCCGACTTGGAGCGACACCTTGTATTTGGATTCCAACGCGCCGAAGGCGCCCGCCATGCCGCAGCAGCCGGTCTCGAGCAACGTCACATCGCGCCCGGGGAGACGCTGCGCGAGCGTCGCCATGAAGCCGGGCTTCATCAGTGCTTTGGCGTGACAATGCGCGTGGATCGCGACCGGCTCCACGCGTTGCTTGAAGTTCAGCGCGTGCGGCTCGGCGGTGAGAATGTCGTCTACGAACTTCTCGAAGAGGAAACACCGCTCCGCGATGCCGCTGGCATGTTCGATCTTCAGCTCGCCGTAGTCTTCGATGAACATCGAGTAGCACGACGGCTCCAGGAAGAGCACGGGGACGTCAGCGCCGGACGCGCGGAGGAGATCGACGTTGTGTCGTCCCAAACGCGCGGCTTCATCCAGATTGCCCTGGCTGAAAGCGGGTCGTCCGCAGCAGCGGCGCCCTTTCGGCAGCGACACTTCAAAGCCGAGTGCCTCGAGCACCGAGACCGCAGCGATGCCGATGTGCGGCTCGTGATAACGCACAAAGGTGTCGTCCCAGAGGATGACGCGGCCACGGCTCTTGGTGGGGCGAGACTCTGTCGAGCCTGGGAGTTGCATACGCTGTCCGCGAGGCTCGACGGAGTCTCGCCCTACGCGGCCGCGTTTCCGGAACCATTTGTCGAAGCGTTGCTTCGCATACGGGGGCAGCGGCCGTTCCTCTGCCAGGCCGAGCGTCTTCGACATCAACTCGCGAACAAAAGGCGAGCGGAGCGCCGCGTTGGCTATGGACGGCGTTAACGTGCCGAGCCGGCCTAACAAGTCGACGTTGCTGAGCAAACGTTCGCGCAGCGGCAAGCCATCGCGTTGATGGCGCGCATGCAGAATCTCCGCCTTCAGCAGCGCCATGTTCACGTTCGAGGGGCACTCCGTCGTGCACGCCTTGCACGAGAGGCAATTGCTCAGCGCCTCCTCCAGCTCGTAGCCGCGCAGCGGATCGTTGCTCTCCACCCGCAGCTCGAGCGCAGCTCGGATCGCATTCGCGCGTCCACGGGTGGACATGTATTCCTCGCCCGTCGCGAGGAACGTCGGGCACATCGTGACGCCGTCCTTGCGACACCCGCCACAGCCGTTGCACTGCTCGAGATTGCCGGTGAAGGAGCGGTCCTTAAACGCAAAGGCGAGACGCGGTTCGAACGGCAGTGGTGGGTGAATCGTGTAGGTGCTGCGCAGGTGCGCATCGATCCTGAACTCACCGTGGCCGATCAGCTTGCCCGGATTAAAAAGGTTCTTCGGATCGAACATGCGCTTGATCTCGCGCATGACGCCGAGCAGTTGATCGCCGACCTGCTCGCGCATGTATTCCGTCCGCGCGATTCCGACGCCATGCTCAGCTGCGAGTGAGCCTTTGAACTGGCGCACCAAAGCGGAGACGCCGTCGGCGACATGGCGGTATTTCTTCAGATCCGTCTCCGTGCGGAGGTCGAGCACAGGGCGCACGTGCAGCAGCCCGGTCGCGGCGTGGCCGTAGTAGCAAACCTCGAGATCGAGCGGATTCATCAACGCCTCGAGCCCGGCGACGTAAGCCGGCAATTTTTCGGGCGGAACCGCAGCATCCTCGATGAACGCGATCGGCTTCGCTGGTCCCACGCGGCCGGTGAGCAGCGACAAGCCGGCTTTGCGCACCGCCCAGACGAGGTTCATCTCCGCCTGGTTCTTACAGACAAGCGTGCGAAGCCCGAGTCGCCTCGCGGACAAGGTAGTGAGCTTCTCGGCCACGTCGCCGTAGAACTCGACGATCAGGATCGCCTCGCATGGCTTCGCATCGAGCTCCATCAGGTCGCGTGCTGCCTGGAAGTGCAGCTGCCCCTTGGTCTGGTCGAAGAGCGGCTTGTCGATGTGCTCGATCGCTGCGGGTTTCAAAGCGAGCAGTTCCACCGTCGCCTGCATCGCCTCCGCGACAGACGCGAAGAACACGAGGCCGAGGCCTTTCTCACGCGGCAGCGGCACGATATTTAGCTCCGCCGAGCAGATCGCGCCGAGCGTCCCTTCGCTGGCGGAGAAGATCTCGGTCAGATCGTCCGGCTCGCGGAGGAACCGCTCGATGCCGTAGCCGCTCCAGCGCTTGAGCATTCCCGGCGGCATCCATTCCGCGATGTCGCCTGCATGCCGATGCACCAGCTGCGCAATCATCTGCTGCTCGGTGCCTAACGAGGGGTAGTTGCGGCCGACGTTCTCGATTCGACCGTCAGCGAACACCATCTCTAGCGAGACGACGTGGTCGGCGGTCGTGCCGTAGACCGGCACGCGCGCGCCGGAGGAGTTGTTTGCGATCATGCCGCCGATGGTGGCGCGCGAGCTGGTCGCCACGTCCGGGCCGAAACAGAAGCCGTGCGGCTTGAGGAACCCGTTCAGCTGGTCGAGCACCACGCCGGCTGCGCAACGCACCGTCCGCTTCTCGAGGTCGAGCTCGCTGATCTCGCGGTTATAGCGCGAGAACTCGACGATCAATCCATCGCCGATCGCACCGCCGGAGAGTCCGCTGCCGGCACCGCGCGGGATCACCGACACGCCGGCGTCGGCTGCCGCCGTGATGATCGCACTCGCCTGCTGCGCCCCTTTCGGAAACGCGACGCCAACGGGTTCGATCTGGTAAACGGAAGCGTCGCTCGCGTAGAGCTGCCGGTTCAGATTATCGAACCGAACGTCGCAATCCGCGGCGGTGAGCGAGCGTTGTTGGACCGCGCTGAGCATGGCGCCGAAGAATCGCCTTCGCCGCCACGCTCGGCAACCGCGCTTCTGACGCGTTCGGCAAAAAAAGCGGTGACTCTCGCGCGTCTAGCGAGCGCTCCGCAGCCGATCGATCTCGCGATAGACTTCCGCGAGGGAGCGCTCGTTCGCAGCGCCGCTCTGCCGTAAAACCACCCGCCCGTCCTGGCCCATGACGAAGAGCTGCGCGCGTTCCTTCTCGTAGCCAAACCGGCGTGAGATATCGCCGGTCCAGTCGAGCATCACGGGATACGTCAGCCGCTTCTTGAACTCGCGCCGAAAGAGGCCTTGAAACATGGGCGGAATTCCAGGCAACGCCGCGATGCCACTAATCTCGATGCGGTTCTCGTAGCGCGCATAGAGCGGCGTGATCCAGCCGGCGATTTCACCCGACCCTTTCTGATCCGCGACGACGAAGACGGTGACTTTTTCCCGCGGATAATCGACTACCCGTGCCTGCCCGTCCTGATCCGTCAGAGTGAACTCGATCGGCGCGGCGCGTTGCGACGACGTCGCGGCGACGGTCGGCGTAACCAGCAGCAGCTGTATCACTGCGGCGGCGGAGACGAACGAATGGTGACGCTGCACGCGGACGATACGGAGCATCGACCTGCCTGGGTGCCAGATTTCTCGTGCCCGCCGTTCGCGCCCTCCATAGAGTCGGCGGCGTGGCCGACACGATGATCAAGCGACTGACGGCGCGCGACGCTCGGCTCGGCGGCTTCCGGTTCTACGATCTCTTCGTGCACGCGTTCGTCGTCGTGCTGCTGATCTCGAATCTCGTCGGGCAGAAGATCTGCGAGATCCCGCTCGGCACGTGGAAGGGCGAGCCGCTGATCGCGAACATCTCTGGCGCGCAGCTGCTCTTTCCGCTGACCTACATCTTCGGCGACATCTTCACGGAGGTGTACGGCTACGGCGCGTCGCGCCGCGCGATCTGGATCGGCTTCGTGGCTTGCGCGGCGTTGTCGTTGATGGGGCTGTTCGTCGTCTGGATTCCGGCGGCTCCGGGTTGGCAAAACCAGGCCGCGTTCGAAGCGGTGTTCTACACCGTGCCGCGCTTCATCCTCGCGAGCCTGGTGGCATTCTGGCTGGGCGAGTTTACGAACTCCTACACGTTGGCGAAGATGAAACTCTGGACCGAAGGCAAGCATCTCTGGGCGCGCACGATCGGCTCCACGGTGACGGGTCAGTTCGTCGACACCACCGTGTTGATCCTTATCGCTTTCGGCGGCCACACGGCGTGGGGCACGATGCTGAACCTGATCATCTCCGGCTACATCGGCAAAGTGCTCTATGAGATCTGCGCCACGCCGCTGACTTATCTCGTGGTGAACAAACTGAAGCGCGCCGAAGGCGTGGACGTGTTCGACCGGGAGACGAACTTCAACCCATTCGCGCGCAGCGAGGGCCGGGCGGTGGCCGAAGTGTAGAGGTCGTTATGCCAAACACCTGCCAGCCGCGTCGCCGGTCGCCGCGGCGAGCACCGCTACACTCGACTCTGCCGCGGGGCGCGATTTAACGGCGATGATGAACGACGCCGCGACCGACTCGAGCCCCGCTGCTCCGCCGAGCAGACCATCTTTCGCGCGGCGATTGAAGTGGCCGCTGATCGCGGTCCTCGCCCTTCTCGCGCTCTATGTGGTGTCGCCTTATTACTCGTTCTGGCGCTTCACGGAGGCGCTGAAGGCGGGAGACCAGAAGCGTTTCGAAGCAATGGTCGATTTCCGTGCGGTGCGCGAGTCGCTCAAGACGCAGCTGAAAGGAAAGCTCGCGGAAGGACGTGCGAACGAGCCAAAGAAAGAGAAGTCGCTCCTCGGACTGTCCGATCAATTTGCGCCGCGTCTGATCGATACGTTGGTCGACGCTTACGTCACGCCCTCGGGCCTGGCCGCGCTGCTGGCAGACGCGAAGAATGTGAACGCCGCCCGGAGCCCAGGCGGTAATCCCGAGGCGGCCCCCAATCCGAGCGCGGTGGGCCCGCCACAGGAGGTGCGCGACAAGCTGGGGTTCTCGAGCGTTCGCTATGCGTTCTTCACTGGCGCGCGCGATTTTCTCATCGACGTGGATGGAACCAAGCTTCGCTTCCGGTTCAGCAAATTTCGCTGGACGTTGAAGAGCATCGAGCCGGAGCTCGGCGACATTCGGCTCTGATGGTAGGGATGGCGCGCTGCGCCGTGCGGGCAGCGTGGCTACGCCTTCGGCAGTCGCATGCTGCGAGTGCTGACCACGCGCCTCGGACGCCGCAGCGCGGCGTCCCTACCATCTTCCTCCTCGCTTTCGCGCGCCGAACCTTGTAGCACCGACTCCATGAATCGCCGCGATTTCGTTCGTACTGCAGTCGGCGCAACACTGGCGGCCGGGGCGCCGCGTGCGCTGCTCGCTCAGGCTCCCAATGTCATCACCTCGAAAGGCGCCAAGCCCGTCGTCATCGCTTCGGCGAACGGCAACAAGTTCAAGAACGGTGGCGAGATGACCGCGGTGCATCTCGCGTTCACGATGATGATGAAAGGCGGCGACGTGCTCGATGCGTTGATCGCGGGCGTGAACATCACAGAGCTCGACCCGGCTGACACGAGTGTGGGCTACGGCGGATTACCGAATGCGGAAGGCGTGGTGCAGCTCGACGCGTGCTGCATGCATGGCCCGAAGAAGCGCGCGGGTGGGGTGGCGTGCATCGAGGGGGTGCGCACGCCGTCGAATGTCGCGCAGATGGTGATGCAGCAGACTGATCATCACCTCATCGTTGGTCACGGCGCACAGCTCTTCGCGCGGAACATGGGATTCAAGATCGAGGATGACTTGAACTCGCCGGAATCGCGCAAGCTCTGGCTTGACTGGAAGCGCCGCATCGATCCAACGCATTACCTCGATCCAGAGAAGCGCGCGGAAGTCGGCGGGCGGGCGCTGATGGCGATGGTGGCCGAGGGATTGATCGACCGCGATCACATCTACGGCACGATCAATTGCAACGGGGTGAACGCGAAGGGTGAGATCTGCGGCGTTACGACGACGAGCGGTCTGCCATGGAAGATCTCGGGGCGTGTCGGTGATTCGCCAATTCTGGGCGCCGGGCTTTACGTCGACGGAGAAATTGGCGCAGCTGGATCGACCGGGCGCGGTGAGGCGAATCTGTTCGGTCTCTCGTCATTCCTCATCGTCGAGAACATGCGGCGCGGGATGCATCCGAAAGACGCTGGCATCGATGCCTGCAAGCGGATCAAGGCGAACACGATCGAGAAGCGCCTCCTGAACAGCCGCGGCGAACCGAATTTCAACGTAAACTTCTACGCGCTGAACGCGAAGGGCGAGTATGCGGGGGTTGCGTTGTACCCGAACAGCAACTTCGCCGTCTGCACGGAGGACGGCCCGAAGACGCTGCCGTCCGAGCCGCTGCTGCAAGGCAAGCCGGAGGACTGATGGAAGTAGTTTTCGCCACGGATCAACACGGATGAAACACGGATCAAAGACCTCTTCATCCGTGGAAATCCGTGTTCATCCGTGGCTAAATTCCGCCGGAAAACTGTGATGTCGCTGCCTCAATACGACGACTTCCTGATCAAGCGCTTCGAGAATCCCGACGAAGTCCGCACCTTCGAGAAGGGCTACTTCGAGATCGTGAAGATTGGCGGGATGGTGCTGGGGCGCGCCAGCTATGAGCCGGGCTGGAAATGGTCTGAGCACGTCGGGAAGAAGAATGGCGCGACGGCCTGCGATGTGCAGCATCTTGGGATCGTGATCTCCGGATCAGCCGCGTGTCAGATGAACGACGGCCGCTACTACGAGATGAAAGCGGGCGATGTCTTTTACATCGGGCCGGGGCACGACAGTTGGGTGGTGGGCGATCATCCATATGTCTCCTTGCACTTGTTAGGCGCGGAGGAGTACGCGCACGAGTAAGTAGTCGCTGGTGTTTGCACCGGTTTCTGGCGATGGCCAACGCGTGAGTGGCCCTTGTAGCGTGCGCTGTCTCAGCGCAAACACCCCGCGCGTGCCACGCGCCCTGTCTCCGCTGAGGATAGCGGACGCTACAACGCACTCGATCGAGGCGCGGTTCTCGAGCTACTTTTCGTTCTATGAACGGAACTGAGAACCCCTGGATCGACATCGTGCCTGGCATTCGTCGGCAGACGATCACGACGGGCGCGACGATGTATCAAATGCGCGCGCGGTTGGACGCGGGCAGCCGGCTTCCCGAACATCAGCACGCGCAGGAGCAGATCACGCATGTCATCTCGGGTCGCGTCCGAATGATCGTGGCGGGAACGCCGCACGAGCTTGGGCCGGGCGAGTCGTTATATCTGCCGGGCAACGTGCCGCATGGCGCGGAGACGATCGAGGATACGCTGGTCATCGATACCTTCAGCCCGCCACGCGAGGATTATCTCGCGATCGATGGGGCGGCGCAGGGGCGGTGAGGGGTGCGCTGGCAGTTGTGACGCCGGGGCGCGTCTGCGGTTACAGGTTTCTCACTGTGACGGGGCGTGGCAACACTGCTGGTGAAAGCGGCGGAATACCGCCGCACTCCAAAACGCAAGCGACAGAGAGAGCGTTGCGGTCGCGGCAGCGTCTTGGAGTGCGCCAGTATTCTGGCGCTTTCACCGCTCGCGCGGCTGGAGGCAGAAGATTCGACTACCGAACTCTGCCGCAAGCGAGCAACCCAGGGGTAAGCCACGCTGTTAACGCGGCTGTACTGCGTGTGTGTCTCACGCAGCAGCGATGCGCAGCCCGTTGGCAGCGACCCGCCTGCCGACCAGGATCAACTGCTCCGCTTCCCGCGCGGCGCGAACGTGCAGGCGGGAGCCAGCTTCCCTGGCTAGCTGACGGCCGCGCAAAAGCATCTCGTTGATCTTCGCGTCCGAGTGCGAGGGGTCGTGATGAAAGCAAACCAGCTCGCCGACATCTGCAGCGACCGCCGTGGCGACGCTGTCGGCGATGCAGCCGTGGCCCCAGCCGATCCGCGTTGGATATTCCAGCTCGTCGTATTGCGTATCCAGGATCAGTACGTCGCAACCGCGCACAAACTTAACGAGGCGGGCTTGCGCGCTCTGTTCGTCCGCGGTCGCCTTCTTGGATAACGTGCAGCTGCGATAAGGCTCGTGATCGGGCAGGTACGCGACGGACGTGCCATTCGCTTCCAGGCGGAACCCGGCGCATCCGCCCGGGTGATTTAAGTTCATTGTCCGCACAGAGAACGCGCCGAATTGCTTGCCTTCCTTCGGCAGTTCGTCCACGCCCGCGACACCGGCCAGTTCGCCAAAACGCACCGGGAAATGCATCGGCTCCATTTGGTTGTTGAGCGCCTTCTGCACGCGCGTGCGACTCCCCGCCTGCGAGAAGATGCGGAGGTGGTTGCGGTCCGCATAAGCGGGTGCGAAAAACGGCAGGCCCTGGATGTGGTCCCAGTGCGTGTGCGAGATCAGGATGGTGGCGTTGAAGCCGCGGGTTTTGAATTCGGCGTTTAGGCTGGCTCCGAGCGCGCGCAGACCGCTGCCGCAATCGAGGATCAAAATCTGGTCGCCGAAACGCACCTCGATGCAGGAGGTGTTGCCGCCGTAGCGCGTCGTCTCAGGACTCGGCGAAGGAATCGAACCGCGCACACCCCAAAACCGCAGGGACATCGGCGGCGTGTGCGGCTGCGCTTTCACCGGAAAGATTACCCACCGCCCTGGACGGGCATGCTGACGGCGAAGCTCGTCCCCGCGCCCTCCGTGCTGCGCACCTGAATGGTGCCGCCATGCGCATCGACGATCGATTTGGCGATGGCGAGGCCCAGGCCGGTGCCGTGCGATTTGCCGTGCGTGACGAACGGCTCGAAGACCCGCGGCAGGATATCCTTCGGAATGCCGCAGCCGGTGTCGGCTACTTCAAACGCGACGCCATCGTCGGTGCGGTGGACCCGGAGGGTGAGGCGGCCGCCGTCGGTCTTCTTCATCGCCTGGCGGGCATTGCGGACGAGATTGCTGAAGACGCGCAACATGCGCGGATAATCCACATCAACGTCGCCGTCGTAGAGGATCTCCGTCCGCACGTCGACGTTCATCTGGCGGCAGCGTTGCAGCTCGTGATCGAGTGAATCGAGCAGCTTCGTCACCGGCGTGGATTGCACATTGAGCTGCGTGTTCCCGCTGGTGAACTCAACCATCTCACGCGCCATGGTCTGCATGCGGGCGACAGAGTCGCGGATGATGCCGGTCATCCGATCGGTCAACACGGGATCCGCCGCCCGACCCTTCATCAACTCGCACGCGGCGAGGATGCTGGTGATCGGGTTGTTCATGTCGTGCATGACCGAGCTGATGGTGCCGCCCAGCAGAGAGAGGCGCTCGTTCCGCATCATCTCGTCGATGAAGTGCTGGTTATTGTGGCGCAGCCGCTTGGTGACCGTGCGGGTGAAATTGCCGAGCACTTGCTGCGCGGCGACCTGGAGTAACAGCGCCCACGCTTCTTCATCGACGCGACCGACGACGCAGGCCGTTTCGGCGGTCGCCTGGGCGGACCGTGTGCCCGCATCGACCAGCGCCATTTCGCCGAAGAAATCATCGTCCGTCAGGTGCGTGAGCGTTTCCTGCTGACCGCCGCGACCTTTCTTGGAGATCTTCACCGAGCCGCTTGCGATCAGGTAGAGGCAGTCGCCCGGATCGTCTTCCAGGAAGATGACCTGGCCGGCCGCGAACTCGACCACATCGATCTGCCGGCTGAAGCCGTTGAAGGCCGCTTCCGGAATGCCCACGATGAGCTGGTTAGACCGAAACAGCTCACTGCCTTCCAGGGCGCGCGTTTCGACACGGCTGCTGCTGGTGGGGATGAGCGTGCCGGTTAAGATCGCGCCGTCCTGCATGGTGATGCCTCGCGGCTGTTCTGACGCGTCAATAACCTGGGGCCCCCGCACGCGGCTGTGTCGTTGCGCCAGCCCCGCCGAATGTGCCGCTGGAGGAGCCATTGCCCCCGAACCCGGTGTAGTTCGGATTGTTTGTGTAGACCTGCGCGGGCGACGGTCCGCCGACGCTCACCACGACGTTGGGCGAGATGGTGACGGTGTTGCCGGTGATGATCTTGGTGCTGTTGCCATTCAGGCTGACGTTGCCGCTGAAGAGGACGGTGCCGTTGCTGCCGTCGGCGTAGAGCTTGATCATGGAATCGGCGGAGATGGTGCCGCCGTTTACGACCAGGGTGCCATTGTCGCCAAAGGCGCGCGCGCGGATGACATCCGCGCTGAGCGTGGCGCCATTCAGGGCGACGCGGCCATTCGTGCCGGTGTTCTCGATGTCGATGCGGCCACGATCCGCCGCCACGTTGCCGCTGATGTCGACGTCGCCGCCGGCTGAGCGGAAGACAACTTCACCGCCGGGTCCCGGCGCACCGGCTGCGAGCAGTGAAGCAATTTGTGCCGTGCTCGTGAGGCGGATGGCTGTGCCGCTCGTGCGGCGGCTGGTCATGCGAACGTTCCCGCCGGTGCGACTCTCACGAAGTTGCGTTTTACCAGAGGTGGTGATCGTAGACGACGCCGTGATCGTGCCGTTCGCGACGACGTTGACCGATCCGCCTCGGCCGCCAAAGTCCGCCGCATTTGAGTTGCGGCCGGTGACGGCTGAGATCGGCGCTGCGATGTTCACCGCACCCGTGATTGGCCGTGCGTCCGTGCCGATGTTCAACGTGCCGCCGCTGCCACCTTCGAAGCCACTCGGCGGCGCTGCGTCACCGCCGTCGAGATTCGCGCCGGCGATCGCGAACACGTCGTCGTCTTGATTGCCCTGCGGATCGGCGAAGAGGATGCGCGATGCGAACAGATCGAGCGAGTAGCCGTCGCCGGGCGCGACTGCGGGATTGTTGGAACCGTTGACGCCAGCGAAGTTGATGCCGCGATCGACCGCAATCTCGTCGGCTGTGACGGAACGCGGCTGTGATGGGTCAGTCGAATACGGCAACAGATCGCGGCCGATTTCGAGATTCCCGTCGACTGCAATCACGTCGGCCAGCATGTCTTGCCGAATGCTCAGGTCGCCAGCGCCGGTAAAGGTGCGCGTGCTGACGGTGCGGAGAGCGTCCTCGCCGCTCCCGCCAGTTGTGATGGAGTTGAACCCGGTCAGGCTGCGATTGTCGGCATCGATGTTTCCGCCGACCGTCAGATTACCGACCGCGCCGGCAGGCAAAGCGAAGTTGCTGAGCAAGGCGAGCGTTCCCACGTTGACGTTAAAAGAGGTGATATTGGTCGTATCGAAAACGGTCCCGGTGCCCGCGTCGGAGTTCAGCGCGACGGAGCCGGCGTTCAGCAGAAATTGACGCGCCACGATCCGGCTGCCGGGCTCGCCATTCGCCAGCGGGCCGCTCAGCTGCAGCTGAAGATTGTCGACGTCGAGCGTGCCATTCACCTGCAGTCCCTGCGCGAAGCCGAAGAGTGTGGCGGCCCGCACGTTGCCGCCGATCATGATCGCGCGGCCGGCAGTGAGCTGCGCCAGCATCGACTCGGTGCGCCCGTCGATCCGCAGGTCGCGCCCGGCGTTCACAAACAGGCCACGACTGCGGGTATCAGCCGTGTTCAAGAGAAGCGTGTCGCGCTCGGTATCGATGTAGAGGTTGCGGGTGAGCCGCATCACGGAACCGACGACCGCATCGCTGTTCGCGCCACGAGCGTAGAGCTGCAGATACTGGAACGTCGGCCCGTCAGCGAAGAAGCCAATCGTTTGATCGAGCACGATCGAGCTCGCTGCCGTGCCGAGGAAGAGCGAACGCAGCCCGCTGAGATCCCAGTTTCCGCCGGGGCCGACGGATTGAATGCCGGCAGTCGTGTCACTCGCGTTCATCGCGACGAGCGCTAGATCGGTTGGTCCGTCGCCGGTGTCGATCGTCGGAGGTCCGGCGAGTCGCAGAGAGCGGAAGTTGAACACTGCAACGCCGCCCGGCGCGAACTGCGGTTCGCGGTTACGACCGAAACGGTTGTCGAAGTCTGAACGCAAATCGAAACCACCGATAGAGTCGAAGACGAAGTCCGAAGCCGAACCATCGATGGCGTTGCCGCGATAAATCCTGCCTGCGTCGGTCTTGCCGCCGGTTGCAATCAAAGGGCCGCGCGTGGCGATCTGCGTGTCCTGCGTGATCACGTAGGGATCCGGACCGGAGATGACGCGCGGGGTGGAAGACGGCGTCGGATTAGTGCTCGGCGTCGGGTTCGGGTTTGGAGTTGGCGCCGGACCGGATCCGCCGGTGTCATTATCCTCTGCAGCCGGTGCGACCTCAGGCGGCGCAGGCGCGGGTGGCGCATCCGGGTCAGGCATCACGGCTGCTGGATTTACGGACGCGACGTCGGTGCTATCGCGGCGATCCTGGTCAGCGATAATCACGCTCGTCACGCCTCCTGAGATGACCAAGTTGGTCGGATTAAGCGCGCCGGTTTCTACGTCGCGTGCCTGCCTCGAGGCGACGACGTTGATGTCGCGTTGCGCCTGGGGCGGGAGCGGCGCGAACAATTTCCGGTTCAGCAAGACCGAGGAACGCACGAGCTTCTTCACGTCGATATCGACCGGCACCCAATCCTTCATCGACTTCGCTTTCATCGACCCGATGAGCATCTGCCCGCCGCGCACGATCATCGATTCGCGGGAGCGGTTGTTGAGGAACACCCGCACCTCGCCCTCGAGGACGATGAGCTTGTAGGTATCGCCGATCCGCTCGACGAAGCCGCTCGTGCCGGTGATGGCAGCGGTGATGGCGGCGGCGTGGATTTTGGCTCCGCCGGAACCCGGAGGCACCTGGAAGAAGATGGCGCCCTTGTTCAGGTCCATCTCGCGCGTGCCTTCGCGGAAGCTGAAGAGCGTGTTTGCCGCCAGGCGTGTCAGGGTGCTGTCGGGGAAACGCAGCTCGGCGCGAGATTGCAGCCCGGTCTGGACCGCGATGTCGCCTCTGACTACATCGCGCACGATGGCGGGTCGCCGGCCCGCGCCGGGATCGATCAGAAGCACCTGGTTATACACCCGGGTGACCTCCGCTTCGCGGAAGGGAATTGCCGACGCCGGGGCCACCACGGCGACAAACGCGAGAGCGGTCGCGAACCGAAGGAGCAAGCTGGGCATGTTTTAAAACTGAACGTGCGCCGACACAGTCAGGCCGCCATTAAACACGCCGTAATCGAATTCGTTGCGATTAGAGATGTTGTTTGCGAGAGACGCCGACGCGCTGGCGGAGATCCACTTCGTGAAGTCATAGCGCGCGCCGAGGGCGATCGATTGGAGGAGGTCCTGGCGGTCATGTGTGTATTCAAACAGCTCAGTGCGTGCCACGGCCGTCGCAGTTAGCGCTCGGGTAATGCGGAGAGCGTAGCCGACTGAGAGGCGCAATTCGGCCCGCTGGAGCTCGTCGGGATCGGCGAAGGTGTAGCCGAGGCCGCCGGTGAACTCGACCGTATCGGCGGTGCTGAGCTTGATCAGCTTGGTGGCGTTGAGCGCGACCGTATTGCCGAGAAACAGCTGATCCTCGTACGTCGCGCGGGTGAGGCGATTGATCCCGTAGTGGAGCGAAAACAGGATATCGGCCAGCTGGCGGGCCTGGTATGAGATGCCGGCGTTGCCGCTCAGGCTGTCAAAATCCAGCGCCGTAATCTCATCGTAGCGGAAAAACCCCTGCCGCACGTTTGCGGCCACCGCCCAGTTCGGCGCGATCGGTCGCGCATAACCGAAGCCGATATCGGCGACGAGAAAGCGGTCCGATTGCGCACCCCGCGAGGCAAGGGCGGCGTTCGTGGTATAAAAGGCGGAAAGATCCGCGTGCGCACTCCAGGGCTGGAGCGGCGCGTTCGGCTTGAACATCCATTGCTCGCCCAGGTCGGCATCGGCAGCCGCTTCCTCGCCCGTGAGCGGCTCCGGCGTGGTGGCGATTCGCTCCTCCGCCGCGCGGTTCTGATCGGCGCGAGTCGTGAAAATCTGCACCTGCTGGACGGCGGAATTCGCGGTGGAAGTCTGCGCAGTCGCGTTGGGCAACGGGGCACTGGCGCCCGCGATGATGAGCGCAGCCAACGCTGGCCGCGCAGCAAGACGACGCCAGGAGCGGTGATGGGAGAGGATATTCATGGCGCGTCTGGGGAATGGGCCGCGCATCGTAGACGAGCGTTCTTCTTTTGGGAAACGCTTATTTGCCGGGCTGGCGCGCGCTGAAAGAAGCTGCTAGCTCTAGGCTGCCATGCTTTTCAGCCGCAGACGCATCGCGTCTATCGCACTCGTCGCTGCCTCGACGGTGGGCCTCGTCGCGGTGCTGCACGGGTTTTACTTCGATCCGCTGCGCAAGGCGGAACTCTATTCGCGCGATCTCCGGATCGTGCTGGGCAGGAAAGCACCGCTCGATCCGCGGCTCGTCTTCCTCGGGATCGACAAGCCTTCCGTGCAGCTCGACGAGCTTTTCCCGGAGGAGATCGGCGCGTCGCGTCCGCTCACCCTGATGGCGCAAGGCTTCCCGTGGTCGCGCGAAGTGTACGCGCTGGCGCAGGAACGGTTGATCGGCGCCGGCGGCAGGCTCGTGATCTACGATCTGCTCTTTCCACAGCCGGCAAACGGCGATCACCTGTTTCGCGCGGCTCTCGATAACCATCGCGACCAGGTCGTGGTCGCATCGGACTTCGTCTACAAACGCGTCGGCGCCGGCATGCATGCCGGCATCGATCTGCCGGTAAACACGCTCGTCACCCCGACGGAGCCGCTCGATGCGCGGCTCGGATTCGACACCGTCTGGGCCGACCGCGATGGCGTGCTGCGCCGCGTGCCGTTCGCCACTACGCTGCGCGAGCTCGATGGCTTCAAGCCGGTGCCCGAAGATGAGCGCATCCAATCCATCGCCTCGCGGGCGCTTCACCAGCTCGGCCACGCCGACCTTGCGCCTGGCAGCGGGTCGCGCATGATCCGGTTCGCCGGTCCGCCGGGGACGATTCGCTGCCGCTCGATCTACGAGATTTTCGTGCCGAAACTCTGGAGCGCGAACTTCCAGAACGGCGCCTTCTTCAAAGACAAGATCATCATGATCGGTGCCGAAGGCAGCTGGAGTCACGATGAACATCCCACGCCATTCCGCCTCGCCGCCGGGGGGCCGGCGCTCATGGCCGGACCGGAGATTCACCTCCAGGCGCTGAATGCCGCGCTCCAAGGCGAGTATCTCCACGAGCCGGCGCTCTGGCAGGAGCTGCTCGTCTTCGTCTTTGCCGGGCTGGTGGCCTTTGGCGTGAGCGTGATGCCGTCTTCGTGGCTGCGGCTGCTCGTGATGCTCGGGCTCGTCGCCCTCTACGCGGGTATCGCGATGCTGTTGTACAACGGCCCCGGCATTCTCATTCCCTTCATCGGTCCGGCGATCATCGGGCTCGCAGCCGTGATCTTCAACGAGATCGCCGACTACCGCCGCGAGCGCATCGAGAAGGCGAAATTGCGCGCGACGCTCGAGCAATACGTCGGCGAGCCGATCGTGCGGCAGTTGCTCGAGGATCCCTCCTCCTACGTGAACGCTCTGGGCGGCGTGCGGAAGCCGGTGACGGTGCTGTTTTCCGATCTGCGAAATTTCACCGGGCTCACCATGGGACGCGATCCGGCCGAGCTGGTCGATCAGCTGAACCAGTATTTCTCCGTCATGATGGAGCACGTGATGGCGAACAACGGCACCGTCGACAAGCTGATGGGCGACAGCCTCATGGCGGTGTGGGGGAACCTGCACAGCGCGGGACCAAGGCAGGACGCGCTGGCCGCCTTGCGCGCGGCATTCGAGATGACCGGCTCGTTGGCGCGCCTGAACGAGCAGTGGCGGAACCGTGGCTGGCCGGAATTTCGTTTCGGCATCGGCATGTCGCACGGCGACGCGCTGGTCGGGAACGTCGGCTCCGCGCGGAAGATGGACTTCACCTCGATCGGCGACGTCACCAATGTGGCGTCGAAAATCCAGGAGCTAACGACCGAGCTGGAATGCGAGCTGGTGATCAGCGAGGCGCTGGCGACGCTGGTGAAAGATCATTTCGATCTCGCCGCCGCCGGTCCCGTTTCGCTGAAGGGGCGGCCGTTCGCCATCAACATCTTCATCGTCATGGGCGAGAAATACGCGCCCGACAGTCCGGCGATGGAGATCACACAGGCGGAAAGCGTTCCCTCGTGACGCGGTCCCGCGTGGCTAGTGCATCACTAGCGTAGCCGCACCAGGTTCCACTGGAGCTCGCCTGCCGCGCTGATCTCGAGATGCGCGACGCTGGCCGGAGCGCCGCGATTTGGGCGCGTCACGCAGCCGGGATTCAGAAACCGCACGCCGCCGTGCACCTCATCGCGCGGTACGTGCGTGTGGCCGTGCAACAAGACGTCGATGTCGGCTGGCGGCTGCTTTGGCGGAATGTGAATGAGCCGAAAGCGGACGCCGTTTCGCTCCAGATCGGCGATGAGTGGCCACTCGGAATTCGCGTCGCAGTTGCCGCGCACGATGGTCAGCGGCGGGCCGGCCGCACGGATGCTCTCGAGAATGCTCGGCGAAACGACATCGCCGAGGTGCCAGATCTCGTCCACGCCGGCCGCAAGCTCATCGAGCTTCGGCGGCAGATGGTTGTGCGTATCGGCGAGGACGAGAACTCGCACGGCCGCGTTT
>CADCTA010000092.1 GCA_902805675.1 uncultured Chthoniobacterales bacterium
GTATCTCGGCGTCGACCCCGACGGCCCATACAAGCCGCAGCACTACCGCTACTAAGCGGCTGCTGTAGCAGCGAAAATCACGAGCGCCGCCGGAGCAATCCGGCGGCGTTTTCGTTTCTCATCGCCGCCGCTGCCGATGCATTTCGCGCACCCGCGCGACACCCGTCACACCGTCATCCTGAGCGTAGCGCAGCGAAGTCGAAGGATCCCGCTGCGCTACCTTTACGTACAGCCACGGGATTCCTCGACGTCGCTCGGAATGACCGCGTTGCTAAAGTCCGAGTTGCGCCTTCGTGAACTCCGCGAGCTCCATGCTCGGCAGATGACCTGAGCTCGCCAACCCTCGAACCGTTCCCGCGCGATCTTCAGCCGAGCGGTTCTGCCCAAGCTTGAACTTCGCCTCCACGCGCGTGATCTCGATCGTGAACCCCACTATCGCGCGGAGCATGCGATCAATCTCAGCATCGCTCAGCGTCAGCTGAAACGGCTGCGGCATGAACGCCTCGTACTTCACCGTTGTGTCGGTGACGATCTGCTTCAGGCGGTCATGTTCATCAACGATGCGCGGGAAGCCGTAAACGTGCACCGCCGCGTAGTTCCACGTCGGCACGTCATGCTGCTGCACATACCACGACGGCGTGATGTAAGCGTGCGGCCCGTGGAAGATGCACAGCACCTCGCGATCGCTCGCGAAGTGGCGCCACTGCTCGTTGGCGCGCGCCATGTGACTGCGCAGAATGCCAGCATTCTCGTCCAGCAAGACCGGCAGGTGACTCGCAAACGGCACCGCGTCGCGATTCGTGATCACCGTCGCGAAGCCGTACGCGTGGATGAACGCATTGATCGTCTCGCGATCGTCAACGCGGTTGTGAGCGGGGATGTACATCGCTACGGCTGCCGAACGATGGCGCCACCCTTCATGACAAACCGGACATCGCGCACGGCAGCAATATCGCGCGTCGGGTCACCCTGGACTGCGACGAGGTCCGCGAGCGTCGCGGGACGAATCGCACCGCGATCACTCAGATGGAAAATCGCAGCGTTACCACTCGTCGCCTGTCGCAGAACGTCGACCGCGGTGAAGCCATGCTCGCGCACGAGCAGCTCCATCTCGAGCGCGTTCTCGCCGTGCGCAAAAACGCCAGAGTCTCCGCCCATCGCAAACGTCACGCCCGCTTCTCGCGCGGCTTTAACGCTGGCGCGTTTCGCCGCGATTCGCGGCGGTTCCGGATCGACGCCTTTCTTCCACCCGCGGTAACGCGAGATCGCATCCCCTGCCGCGACGGTGGGGCAAAGCGCCACGCCTTTCTGCTTCATCAACCGGAACACTTCAGGCGTCCCATCGTCGCCATGCTCGATCGTCTCGACGCCGGCCTCAGTTGCGCGGCGCATTCCTTCGGGCGTGGTCGCGTGCGCAATCGTCGGCCGTCCGGCTGAGCGCGCGGTCTGCACGATCGCGTTCAGTTCCTCCTGCGAGAAGGTCGGGCGCGAGGATTCGCCGCTACCCCAGCGGTAATCGGCATACACCTTCACGATGTCGGCGCCTTTACCGATCTGCTCGCGCGTCAAACGCGTGACCTCTTCCACCCCGCTCGCCTCCTGCGCGCCTTGCGGAACCGACACGTCCGTCGACAACTTCGGCCCGTAGCTTCCCGTGGCGACAAGCGCGAGCGTCGCAATCAGCAGCCGGGGCCCAGGAATGATGCCCGAGTCGATCGCCTGCTTCAGTCCCACATCCGCGTAACCTGCACCCTCACTGCCGAGGTCGCGCGCAGTGGTGAAGCCTGCCTCCAGCGTCTTGCGCGCATGCACCGTCGCGCGCGCCGTGCGCAGCGCGATCGACTCCTGCACGATCTGGTCGTTCCAGCTCGTCTCGTTGTACGGATGCAGGAACATGTGCGAATGCCCCTCAATCATGCCGGGCATCAGCGTCTGGCCGGCAAGCTCGATCGTGCGTGCGCCAGCAGGCGCGGAGACATTCGCACCCGCGGCCGCGATCTTGTCGTCGGTTACGAGCACCGACCAGCCGGCATGCATTTCCTGGCCGTCGAAGACGGCAGCCGGACGCAGCAGGATCGACTCCGCGTGCGCGGACGTGATTACCAGCGCGCAGGCAGCGAACGTCGCGAGCGTCTTCATTCCTTCCGCGCCACGATCTCGAGAAACATCGGCGTCGTGAACCAGGCGCCGCTGTCCGCTTCCACTTCAGCGAACTCGCGTCGCACGTCCGCCGCCTGCTCCGGTGTGACACGCCGGAGTTCCTCGAGTCGAGCGATGTTGATCTCGATGAAGCTCTTCGGCCACTGCCAGGTGTAATCGCGCTGCGAAACGGTGCGCACGCGCGGGATCATCTCGAGCACGCGAAACCCAGCTTCCGTCAACAACTGCGGCAGTTCGCGCGCGACGTTCGGCTCGCCGCCGGAGGCACGCCAGCTCGCCATTACCTCGCGCGAGAACGCCTCCAGCGCCGGCTTCATCGGCATGAAACGGAATGTCTCGTAGTCGCTGTATTCGTGAAAGATCGCCAGCCCTCCAGGCCGCAACGCGCCCGCGATATTCTCGACCAGCTTCTTCGGCGAGGAGACGAACGAAGCGACCCAGCGGCACCAGCTCGCGTCGTATCGGAGCTGGCCTAACGACACCTCCATCAGATCGGCTTCGCGGAACTCGACGTTGTCGCGTCCGCGTCGACGGCATCGTTCACGAGCGGCTTCGAGGAACCGCGCCGAGCGCTCGATCCCGAGGACGGCGCCAGTCGGCCCAACGATCTCCGCCAGATCTGCCGTTGCGTAACCAGGCCCGGCGCCCACATCGATCACGCGCCAGCCGTGCGTGATGCCAGCGCGATGCCAGCACTCGGTGACCGCGTTGCGCCAGACGCGATGCTGTAAGCCCAGCCGCGCGACTTCGTCGTCATGCGTGCCGAGCACATAATCCGCCTCACGTTCTTCTTCTCTCACGCCCGTGATGAGCAGACGCGCGGATCACGCTCATGTCGAAATGTTTTCGCGGCCGAAAGCGTGCGTTCAGCGACCCGGCACAGAGCGCCGGCAGACGGCGACGCATCGCTGCAGGTTGACTCATCCCGAGTGCTATTCCTCAGCAGCGCTTGTAGAGTCCCGGTCGTGCGATCCGGACCTCTGGCCACGCTCATCGCGCTCTGCGCCGGCGTCTTACCGGCCGCGGTCGCCTTGTGGATGCTGGTGCATCACTGGGTCCCGGTTCCCTACGCGGATGAGTGGAAAACTCCAGGGGAACAAATCGTTTCCTACTATCGCGGCACTTTGACGCTCGAGGAGCTGTGCAGCCAGCACAACGAAAGCCGCAAGCTTTTCCCCCGCCTCGTCTACCTGGCCGTCGCCATCGCCACACACTGGGACGTGCGGATCATCATGGCGCTCAGCTTCGCGCTGGTCTGCGGCGGTTCCGTTCTGCTCTACCTGCTGGCACGGCGCTGCTGCGGTTCGCCGCTGGCGAGCGCCTGCTGTTTCGCGGCGATGAACGTTTGGCTGTTCTGGCCGCGCCAGTACGAGACATTCGTTCTTTCGATCCAGGGAGAGCTGTTTGTCCCGCCCTTCGCCCTCGCTGCGGCCTGCCTGGTTAACTTATCGCGGCGGCCGACATGGTGGAAGGCGGGTGTGAACGCCACGCTCGCACACGTCAGCACCTACACGGTTGCGAACGGGATGCTCGTGTGGCCCCTGGCTTTTCCGATCGTGTCGGCAAAGGCGCAGGCCGGCGCAGAGACGAACCCCGGAGGCCGCCAGCTATGGCCGCGTTTGGCCTATCTCGCGGCTGCCACGGCATCCATCGGCTGTTACTTCTACGGGTACCAACATCCGCCGCTGGCTCCGCCGATGGTGCTCTCGGTCGAACGCTGGCCGGAGCTCGCAGCTTTCGTCGGCCGCTGGTTGGGCGACCTCACGCTCGTGGGCGCACCGCTTGTCGCCGGCACGCTGATCGCACTGTTATTCACGCTCCTGGCGGCGACTGCAATTTGGCGATGCCGAGTCAACGGCGAGTGGCGACAGCATTATCCGTTTCTCGTGCTCGGCCTCTACACCATCGTGTCGGGCTGCGTGGCAGCGGTTGGGCGCCTGGCGTTTGGCCCTGAGGCTGCGATGCATTCCCGCTATGCGCCTTACACGGCCTTTTTGTACATCGCCGCGGCGGGATTGCTCGGCAGCATCCACGGGCAGATCCGCAGCCGAAAAGTTGCGACGCTATGGCGTGCAGCTTGTGCGATCGCGGCAGTGACTGTCCTCGTGATGGGAGTCTCTGCATTCGCCAAGGAGCGGAGCCTGCTCGCGGAGACCACCGCGGACCGACGCCATCTGCTTCAGGTCGTGCGATGGAGCAAAGCGATCCCGGCCAATCCGGATTTGAGGCATCTTTCCCCGTACGAAAACACCACTGCTGTCATCCGCGAGCTCGACCAGCTCGGTGTTTTGTATCCGCCGCTCGTGGACGAGCAACTCGCCAGTGCGGTCAGCCGTCCGCCTGTCGATGCCGCCACAACGGCCGGCGCGCTCGAGCGGGTGGCACTTGCCTCCAGCGCTGCGGAGTTGCTCATCGAAGGATGGGCGCAGACGCCGGAGGGCGGCGTGCCCGCAGACTGCGCGGTGATCGGTTACGAAACGGCCGGCGCGGAATGGAAGCCGTTCACCGTCATCGAAACCGGCGCGAAACGGCAGGATGTGGCCGCGCGGTTCGGGAGTGACCAGCTCCTGCGCGCCGGTTTCAAAGGCCGTGTCCTGACGGCCGGCCTTCCACCGGGCGAGCTGACGTTCCGCGCATGGTCGGTCGCTCTTGACGCGAGGCGCGCGGCTCCGTTGCACGGCGCGCCCGCGCTGGAGTTCCCGCCCGCCGATTAACGATCAGATGCGCGGAGGCGGATTGTGCAGCTTCACCGGCACCTTCGCCTGCTTGCGCAGCTTCAGGTTCAACAGCTCGACGAAGACCGCGAAGCCCATCGCGAAGTAGGTGTAGCCCTTCGGAATGTGGAAGCCGAGACCCTCGCCGATCAGGTTCACGCCGATCAAGAGCAGGAAGCTGAGCGCGAGCATCTTGATCGTCGGATGCCGCTCGACGAACCCGCCGATCGGGCCGGCGGAGAACATCATGACGCCGACTGCGATGACGACCGCTGCGATCATGACGCCGATTTCATCGACCATGCCGACCGCGGTAATCACGGAGTCGAGCGAGAAGACGATATCGAGCAGAATGATCTGGATCAGCACGGACTTCATGGTCGGCATAGTCCGCACCTCGCCGTGTCCCTCTTCGCCTTCGAGCTTGTTGTGAATCTCATGCACGCTCTTGGCGATGAGGAACAAGCCGCCGCCGATCAGGATGAGCGCGCGTCCGGTCACATCGAAGCCGATCAACGTGAACCACGGCTTCGTCAGCCCGATGATCCACGAGAGCGAGAGCAGCAGCAGGATGCGCATGATCATCGCGAGCGCGAGGCCGATCTGGCGCGCCTTCGCCTGCTGGGAGACCGGCAGTTTCCCGGAGAGGATCGAGATGAAGATGATGTTATCGATGCCGAGAACGATCTCGAGCACGGTGAGCGTGAGCAGCCCTATCCAGGCTTGCGGGTCAGATAGCCATTCCATTTGAAGTCAGTAGTATGAAGGCAGAAGTAAGAAGTGCGGCCGCTCACCTCCTTCGTAAGTTTCGCGGCTGAGTCAACCCGCCGGGCGACAATTCTTTCCTTCTTAATTCTTACCTCTTCCTTCTAACTTTCCGCCATGCCACGCCTGCCGAAACAGAATTACCACGACATCGAGCGCATCATCGAATTCGACTTCGTGCGTGCCTGCGAAAACGCGGCCCTGAATTCACTGCAATGGCTCGGGCGCGGCGACAAGGAAGCAGCTGACGCCGCGGCGTGCGACGCGATTCGCGGGATGTTCGACCTCATGAACATCTGCGGCGAAGTGGTGATCGGCGAAGGGATCAAGGACGACGCGCCCGGCATCTTCAAGGGCGAGCAGCTCGGCACGTGGATCCCAGGGGCTCCGCCGTTTCACATCGCGCTCGACCCGATCGACGGCACGACCAACATCTCGAAAGGCGCGCCGAATTCCATCACCTGCATCGCCGCTGCCAGCCCGGAAGCCGGCGTTAAGGAGGCGCTCCGCGACATTCCTTCATTCTATATGATGAAGCTCGCCTACGGCCCGCAGGTCGTGCGCGCGATGCAGATCTCCGGGATCGAGACGGTGAAGGTAGAGAGCCCGGTGGAGGAAATCCTGATGGGCGTGGCGAAGGCGTTGAACAAGCGCGTGCAGGACGTGGTGGTGATGATGCTCGACCGGCCGCGCCACAACGAAATGGTGGCGGAAATCCGGCGCATCGGCGCGTCGCTGCGCATGATCGGCGATGGCGACATCGCCGCTGCGATCGGGCCTGCGATCCAGGAAAGCGGGATCGATATCTTCCTCGGCATCGGCGGTTCGCCCGAAGCGGTGCTCTCGGCCGCGGCGATCAGGTGCCTGGGCGGCGACATCCAATGCAAAATGTGGCCGCGCGACGAGAAGGAACGCGATCAACTCGTCGCCGACGGCTACGGTGAGGAGCTCGGCCGGGTCTATTACGCCGACGATCTCGCCCACGGCGAGAACATCATTTTCTGCGCAACCGGGATCAGCGACAGCGCGTTAATGAGAGGGATCAGAACGCAAGGTCCAAACACGATCACGCACTCGATCCTTATGCGGGCGAAGAGCAAGACGGTGCGCTTCATCCGCGCGTCTCATGATCTCCAAAACAAGACGATTCGGCTGCGCTCGGATAACCGCGAGCACAGCATCTGACGTCGCCAGCAGTTTGCGATCCGCAGGGTTCGCGGTGTGGCGCCGGCTGGTCGCAAAAGCGGCGGAATACCGCCGCACTCCAAAACGCAAGCGACAGGCGGAGTGTTGCCGCGGCGGCAGCGTCTTGGAGTGCGCCAGTGTTCTGACGCTTTCCGCCTGGCGCCGGCGCTTCAGCCTGGGGGTGGCGCCTTACGTAATCGCGGCAGCGTTTGCCCCATCGCTCCTTGCGCAAGCGGTCGATCCGGAAGTCGGCCGCATGCTGGAGCGTGCGCTCCTCGACGCCGAGAGGCTGCGCAAGCAACTGCCGACACTTGAGTACGACGCGAAAATGCGCGTGCAGGAATGGGACGGGCGCGGACGGCTCCGCGGCACCGCCAACGCGGTCGCGATCATGCGCCCGGGCGATGCGAAGCCGATGACCTTCGTCAGCCGGGAGGTGCAGGGCAAAGTGCGACTGCCGGAAGAAAGCTCATCATCGAAAGATGACGACGAGGATGGTGATCGGCAGACGCTGCAGGAATTCTCCGCGAAGCATCAGATGCCGGAGCGGTTCGACTTCACGATCGTCGGCACCGACAACGTCGCAGGGCAGCCGGCGCGCCGCGTCGCCTTCAAGCCGAAGGCAAACCCGCCGAAGAAGCGCAACACGGCTGACCGTTTTCTCGGGCTCGTGGAAGGGACCGCGTGGGTCTCGGAAGCGGACAACAAGTTGGTGAAATTCGAGATGCGGCTGCAGCAGCCGTTCAGGCTGCTCTGGATCATCGCGGTGCTGCACGAGCTCTCGATCAACTACGAGCTCGTCGAGCGCGACGAAATCCTCGGCAAAGCGAAGCTCAAGGTGCTGTTCTCGTTGCGGACGCCGGTCTACAGCATCCGCCAGCTGCACGACGTGGAGATGTCGAACTTCAGGCCGCGGAACTCTGTGGCGATCCGCTAGGCGGACGCCCTGACGCCGCATCGCGGTGAAAGCGGCGGAATA
Organism: uncultured Chthoniobacterales bacterium; assembly: GCA_902805675.1. Classification (GTDB taxonomy): domain Bacteria; phylum Verrucomicrobiota; class Verrucomicrobiia; order Chthoniobacterales; family UBA10450; genus JACCTI01. The sequence goes on from CADCTA010000092.1 coordinate 7,804, forward strand.
CCGCCGCACTCCACAACGCAAGCGCAACTCGGATTCGGCGCGGCGCGCTAGCGTGTTGGAGTGCGCGAGTATTCTGGCGCTTTGCGACCGTGATACACCCACCCCGCAGCATTCACCGGATTCGGAAACGCAGCGGCTCAACGGCTCTGAAGTTCGCTCGTCGTCAATCCTGTTAATCCTGTCCTCGACATCGTCGAGCGGCTTTGATGGAATTCCCGCCACTACCCCGCTTATGAGAGAAATCCCCAAAACTGAGCTGTCGCCTGACAATGGCGCCGTCATCGACACGAAATGGCAAGTTGGTCCGCTGCGCTACTACGCGTGCGCGGCATCGGAGGGCAACGAAGCAGACATCGTGACGGTAGCGCCGCGCATGCCGGAGATCGTCGTCTATGATCACACCGGTTTCCGCGGCGCCTATGCGCGGACGAACCTCAGCTTCCTCTACGTGGGCGATTTCTGGAACGACCGCATCAGCTCGCTCATCGTCGTGAGCGGCGTTTGGCGTTTCTACCGCGACGAGTACTACAAGGGCGATCATTGGGAACTCGGCCCCGGCTTTTACGAGTGCTTTTTTATGGAGCGGGGCCCGGATGATGTGATCAGCTCATTCCAGGCGATCGCGCTGACGGCCGCGGTTTGACGAGCGGCTTTCGCACAGGCTCGTCGAGCGGAGCAATCATGCGCAAGGTCAACACGAACGCGCTGGAGGAGTTCTCGTGGTCTTCGCCGAAAGGGAAGTTCTCGGGCGCGGGTAAAGGAGTTTCAGAGGCACTCGGGCGCGATCCGTCCTCGACCGACCTGATGAAGCGGCATCCCTTCGACGTGGAGATCCTCAGGATCCCGGCGGGCGCGACGCCATACCCGTACCACTCGCATGCGGCGCAGTGGGAGTTCTACCATGTGATCTCCGGCCGCGGCGCCGTGCGGCACAAGGACGGCAGCACGCCGATCGAGGCGGGCGACGCATTCATCTTCCCGCCCGACGAGCCGCACCAGCTTACGAACGACAGCTCGGAAGATCTGGTGATCTATGTCGTAGCGGACAATCCGATCGGCGAATCGTGCTACTACCCCGACAGCAGGAAGTGGCTGGTTCGTTCGCCGGAACGCAGGTTGATGCGGGGCGAGCCGCTCGAGTACTGCGACGGCGAGGAATAGCCTGTCATCCCGACTGAGCGCAGCGAGTGGAGGGATCCCGTGGCTATATCAACAATTCGGCCACGGGATTGTAGCCCTCTGCCCCACTACCCGAAGGTCCGGTCCTCCACTGCGGTCGGAATGACAGCTCGCCCGCCGATATTTTTCGCCCGCCCGGCGGAGTTCCAGAAGTGGCTCGCGCGAAATCACGAGAAAGCGCAGGAAGTCTGGGTTGGCTTCTATAAGAAAGAGAGCGGCCGGCCGAGCATCACCTGGCCGGAGTCAGTCGACGAGGCGCTGTGCGTCGGTTGGATCGACGGGATTCGCAAACGAATCGACGACGAGAGTTACATGATCCGATTCACGCCGCGCAAGGCGCAGAGCACCTGGAGCGCGGTGAACATCGGGCGTGTGGCTGAGCTTGCGCGTGAGGGACGCATGCGGCCGGCGGGGTTGACGGCATTCGGGAGGCGCTCGGAGGAGAAGTCAGCCATCTATGCGTACGAGCAGCGCCAGGCCGCGAGCCTCGACGAGGCGGCGGAGCGGCAGTTTCGCGCGAACGCGAAAGCGTGGGAGTTCTTCCAGGCGCAACCGCCGTGGTATCGCAAGACAGCGACCTACCGCGTGACGATCGCGAAGAAGGAACAGACGCGGCAGAAGCGGCTCGCGGCTTTGATCGAGGATTCCGCGGCAGGCCGGCGGATCCGTGAATTGACGCGCTGAGGCGGTGTCGATCGCGGACTCGCCGCATTGCCGTTTGCCTGTAGCCGCGCAACTCAGCGCCCGCTAGTCTCTGGCGCATTACGTGATGGCGGACCGCTGGATGCTACTTGGCTGTGTCGCGATCGCGCTCGTTGCGATCGCGATGCGCATCGCGCCGATCCGCGCCGGGCTGCCCTACTCTGATTACATCGATGAGGGCTACGCGCTCAGCCAGGTGATCGACCACCTGAACACGCGCAGCATCCATTGCCGCTGGTACGGCTACCCGACGCTCACGAGCTACCTCACTGCCGCGGTGGCCGAACTCGCCGCTCCGGTGTACCGCCTGTCGCACGGTCGCCGCTTCCATGACGACCTGCCGAAGGACGCCGCGCGCTATGTGCCGTTCGGCCTCGAGTACAACCTGATCTCTCCGCCGGAGGTGATTCTCGCCGGGCGGGCTGTGGTCGTGCTCGCCAGCATCTTCACCGTGGTGGTTGCCTGGCGGCTCGGGACGTTGATCGGCGGGGAAACGACCGGCTGGCTTGCGATGCTGCTCACGGCGGTCTGCCCGGCGCTGGTCGCGCGAAGCTCGAATGTGATCGTCGATTCCACGGCGACGCTGTTCGCCACCGTGTCGCTCTATTACGCCGAACGATTGCGGCGCCGATGGACGTCGGATGCGCAAACGCCGTGGCGCGAGGCGGCGTTCGCTGGTGTGGCAGCGGGCCTGGCGCTGAGTTCGAAGTACACGGTTGGCGCTGTGTTCATAGCCGTCGCGCTGTCGATCGCGCTCGCGCCCGGCGGGTTGATGCGCAAGCTCCAGTGTCTCGTGTTCGCGAGCGCCTGCGCAGCTGCTGCGGCTCTGGCTGCGAATCCAGCGTTCATCCTGCACCCGGAGATCATCCTCCAGGATATGCGTCAGACGTCCGTGCTCTACGGAATGCTGCGCATCCCGCCTAACTACTGGGGCGCCGCCGTTTCGGCAAAGGAGCTGGGCATTCCGCTGCTCGGAGCCGGGCTCGGCGGCGTGGTGTTGATGCTCGCGCGGCGTGGAACCCGCGCTACGGCGGCAGCCTGGCTGGCATTTGCGATCGTGCTGCTGATCCCACTGGTGCCGCTCCACTTTCAGCCGTTTCGCAATTTGCTGCCGCTCGTCCCGCCGCTCTGTGTGGCAGCCGCAGTGCTGTTCAGCCTGCCGCGACGCCTCCTGACGGAGTGGACGCCGCCACGCGCTCTGCGTCCGCTGCTCCTCGCAGCCGCGCTGGTTACCGCAGCGTTCTGCGCCGTCTCCAGCGCGCGCCAGGTTATCGAGCGAGCCGGCCACACAGACACTCGCGTATCCGCTGTGGACTGGATCCGGAGCAACACCCAGCCGCACGAAAGAATCCTCGCGATAGCGGAACTCGCTGTCGCGCCTACGGAATGGCAACGCACCGGCCGTCGCGTGGAAGTGGTGCCGTGGCTCGAGGTTTTCCAAACGCTCGAGCGTGAATCCTTCGACTACTTGATCGGCGGAGAGATGAACATCCGCGAGGCGACCGAACCGGAGTGGCCGCCGCACCTCGAACGATGGAAAGCTCACGTCTCGACACTGCCGATGGCGGTGAGCTTCGGGGCAGTTCTCACGCCAGTGTATCCATACCTGTGGCGCACCAATCACGAGCGGATCATCGTCTGGAAACTCGACCGCCGCGCACCGGCTGCGGCCACCGAAGACCGGGCGAGGCAATGATCGGCGTCACCTCTGCGCAGCAGGTCAGCTAAAGTTGCCGCATGGTTGCTGTCGCAGAATCGACGCTGCAGGAAAAGGTGCTCGCCGGCGAGCGCATCTCGTCGGCAGACGCGCTCGACCTCTATCGGCTGCCGCTGCAGGAACTGGGCGCGCTGGCGGACGCGCGGCGCGACTTGCTGAAACGCGAGAGCTACAGATGGGCGCGGCGCGGAGATCGCCACCTACATCATCGATCGCAACAACTTCACGAACGGCTGCGACGTTTACTGCAAGTTCTGCGCGTTCTACCGCACGGAAAAGGAAGCCGACCATTACGTGCTCACGCACGAGGAGCTCGACGCAAAGCTCGATGAGCTCACTGCCGCGGGCGGCGTGCAGATCCTGATGCAGGGCGGCCACCATCCGAAGCTGCAGTTCGATTGGTACCTCGAGGTCATGCAGATCGCGCACGAGGCCGGGTTGAAATCGAGCGCGACGATGATGTTCGGTCATGTTGAGACGATGGAGGATCGGATCGAGCACTTGCGGTGTCTGCGCGATCAGCAGGACGCGAGCGGCGGTTTCACCGCGTTCATCTGCTGGACCTTCCACCCGGATAACACCGTGCTAAAAATCGAGCGGCGCGTCGGCGTGGCCGAGTATCTCCGGATGCAGGCGCTCTCGCGCGTCTTCCTCGATAACATCCCCAACCTGCAGAGCTCATGGGTGACGCAGGGCCCGGATATCGGTCAGGTGGCGCTGAAATACGGCGCTAACGACTTCGGCTCCGTGATGATGGAAGAGAATGTGGTGAGCAGCGCGGGGACGACCTTTCGCCTGGACGCGGGCAAAATCGAAGAGCTGATTCGCGAGGCAGGATACGAGCCGCGGCGACGGAATAATTGGCACCAACTCTTGAATTAGAGCGCGCCGGTGCGTTCTTCTCCGTCCTCGGTGGCGGGGCGGCCCGTAAATTCCTGCCTTGACGATACCTCGCTCCTTACCAACTAATACCGCCTGCCTCCTCCGGAACCGTCCGGGGCGGCCCTTTTTATCTGTATGAAACACTTTGTCGGTCCACTTCGCGGCGTCGCGACGTCCATCCTGTTCGCGGTCGTTGTTGCGCTGCTTAGCCCCCTGCCGGCCAGCGCCCAGCAGGGCGAAGGCATCAAAATTCGCTCGATCGAGGTGCAATACACCGGCCCGGAGACGATCAGCCGCGACCGTATCCTCGCGCAGATGCGCACGGCAGTGGGCCGGAATTATTCCGAGCCGGTCGTCGAGCAGGACATCCGCAACCTTTATCAAACCGGGGAAGTCCAGAACGTCCGCATCTACGGCCAGCCCCAGGGCGACGGCGTGAAGGTGATCGTCGCGGTGCAGACGCGCGCGATCGTCAGTGAGATCGAGATCGAAGGCGCGACCCGGATTTCGGCCAAGGGGCTCCGGAAGCGCATCAAGCTCAAAATCAACGAGCCCGTCGATGAATCGGCCCTGGCCAAGGCGCGGCAGGAGATCATCGATGCCTACCGGGCGAAGGGTTACAACGACATCGACGTTCAGTTCCGCATCGACACGAACGAAGCGCGTGCTACCTCGCGCGTCGTCTACACCATCAACGAAGGTGCCAAAGGCACCATCAGCCGCGTCGAATTCGAGGGGAACACCGCCTTTAAGGATCGTGTGCTGCGCAAGCAGATGAAGACCAAGGGCAAGACGATGCTCGCGATCTTCGACAAGTCAGGACGCCTCGATGAAGCGCAGCTGCAGCAGGACCTCGACGCGGTGCGCGAGCACTACCAGAACAACGGCTACATCGATGTGGAAATCCAGGACGTGCGCCGCGAGCGCGGTAATGGCCGCATGAACATCGTGATCGTCGTGAACGAAGGCCCGAAGTACAGGGTCGGTCGCGTCGCCTTCAAGGGCTACAAAACCACCACGGAGGACAAATTGCGCAAGGTGGTGAAGCTAAAGGACGGCGCCATCTACTCGCCGAAGGCAGTGCGCGAAGACGCGAAGACGATTGCCGATGCATACGGCGCCGGCGGTTTCGTCGATCTCGTGATTGTCCCGCAGGGCACGCCCTCAGGTCCGAACCGCATCGACGTCACCTACCAGATCGAGGAAGGCAGCCGCTCGTTCGTGCAGCGCATCAACATCGTCGGCAACACCCGCACGAAGGATAAAGTCATCCGCCGCGAAGTGCTGATCGCTCCCGGTGATGTCTACAACACCGTCCGCGTCGACACGACGAAGAAGCGACTCGATAACCTCGGCTACTTTTCGAAGGTCGAGACCTATCCTGACGACACCGGCGTGCCCGGTCGCAAGGATCTCACCGTTGAAGTCGAAGAGAAGCGCACCGGCTCACTGAACTTCGGCGCGGGCTTCAGCACGATCGACGAGATCGTCGGCTTCGTCGAAGTGACGCAGGGCAACTTCGACCTCATGAACTGGCCGAACTTCACCGGCGCGGGCCAGAAATTTCGCACTCGTGTGCAGTATGGTTCGCGCAGAAAAGACATCATCGTCAGCCTGACGGAACCGTACTTCCTCGATCGTCGCCTCTCACTCGGTGGCGAAGTGTTCTATCGCGAGGCGGACTTCCTCAGCTCGGTCTACGATCAGCGCAACTACGGCTTCTCGCTCGTCGCGCGCAAGCCGCTGGGCCGCTTCATGTCGCTCAGCCTCGAGTACCGCCTCGAGAACGTGCAAATCTTCGACATACCTGAGAGTGCCTCTGAGGTGCTGGGAATCGAGGAAGGCACTCGCACGAAGAGCCAGGTGACGGCCAGCTGGGTTTTCGATGATCGTGACAATCCCTTCCTCACGCGCAAGGGGCGCCGCGTCACCGTCACGCCGACGATCGCCGGCGGGTTCCTCGGTGGCAGTACGCAGATCTACGGCGTCAACATCGAGGCCGCGCAATACTTCCATCTCCCTTACGACATGATCCTGGCACTCCACGGCCGGCTCGCCACCGTCGACACATGGGGTGACGGTGAGCGCACCATCATTACCAACGCAGGCGAAGTGCTGGAAGTGGGCGTGCCGATCTTCGAGCGCCTCTTCCTCGGTGGCACGAACGATCTGCGCGGCTTCGACTTCCGCGAAGTCGGTCCAAAGGATGTCAGGGGCGAGCCGATCGGTGGCCGCACCCTCGGGCATGCGACGGTCGAGCTGACCTACCCGATCATCGAGAAGGTCCGCGCCGCCGTCTTCTACGACACCGGTTTCGTGAATCGTGACGCGTATGACTTCAGCACCGACGATTTGGCGTCGGACGTTGGTCTTGGTTTGCGTTTGGACTTGCCCATCGGCCCGATCCGTGTCGATTACGGCATCCCGATTCAAAAAGCGGGTAATGATGGCAGCGGGAAGTTCAACTTCAACGTCGGCTATCAATTTTGAACGAACCCACACCTTCGGAGTCTATTAACTCTCCGATCCACCCTGTTTATACGTATATGAAGAAACTTCTGTCCGCGGCCGTGATTGCTGCGATCGCATTCCCTATTGCCACCTTCGCGCAAGGCACTCTCAAAGTCGGCACCGTCGACATGAACCGCGCGTTCAAGGAGTACAACAAGACCAAGGACGCCGAGACCAAGATCAACGACGCGAAGAACGCGGCCAAGAAGGAATACGACGAGCGCGCCGAGTCGTACAAGAAGGCACTGGACGAGATCAACAAGCTGAACCAGCAGCTCGAAGCGCCAGCCCTGAGCGCTGACGCCAAGACCGGCAAAGCGAAAGAGCGCGACGAGAAGATCACAAGCATCAAGAACATGGAGCGTGAGATCAACGAGTTCCGCCAGACCCGCGAGCGTCAGCTGCAGGAGCAGGCGCTGCGCATGCGCGAAGGCATTGTGAAGGAAATCACCGACGTGGTGATGGATCGTGTGAAAGCGAACAACCTCGACCTCGTGTTCGACAAGTCGGGCATGAGCCTCAATGGTGTGCCGCTCGTCATGTACTCGCGCGATAACGCTGAGTTCACCAACGACATCGTGGCCGCGCTGAACAAGGGCGGCGCCGCCGCACCTGCCGCGGCCGCACCAGCCGCCGCTACCACTCCCGCGCCGACCAAGAAGCCGTAAGGCAGTCGCATACGCGTTTAGAAAAAACACACGCGGCGTTGCCGCGTGTGTTTTTTTTTGCCCAGCCCGAACGAAGCTATCACCGACCATGCGTCCACTACTGCTCTCCCGCCTGCCGTTCTGCGCCACGATCGCTGGTGCGATGCTGATCGCGGCCTCGAGCTGCTTCGCTGCTGACTGGGAGGCGAGCGTCAGCCCGTTCACGCCGGGCTCATTCCCGGAGCCGCGCGCGTTGACCGCGCAGTACAAGTTCGGCTGGGGCAGCATCACCGCAGCCACCGGCGATGTGCGGTTCGGCAAAACGCCCGACGGCCGCTACCAGCTCGAAGCGACCGGCGGCACGACGGGGATGGCGCGCTCGCTCTGGGCCTACGACGTGAAGCATGTCGCGACCTCCGACGCACGCACGCTGCGGCCGCTCCGCGTCACGGAGACCGAGGAGATGGAGTCGAAGGAGTTCACGACGGACGTGTCGTTCACTGAAGAAGGCGCGACCAGCGTCCGCGAGGAACGCCGCGAGGATAAGGTGAAATCGAAGACACGCCGCTTCGCTTTTCCGAATGTCTGGAGCCTCAACTCGGCGCTGTTGTATCTGCGCACGCAGCCACTGAATGACGACGCCGTTCAGCGCATCGTCATCTACCCCGCCACGTCTGCGTACCTCGCCACCGTGACGGTTGTCGGCCGTGACCGCATCAGCGTTCCGACAGGCAGCTACGATGCGATCAAGGTCGACGTGCAGCTCAAGAAGATCGGCAAGAAGCGCGTGCTCGAGGCGCACAAGAAATTCCGGCGCGCTACCGTGTGGCTCTCAGACGACCCCGATCGCCTGATCCTGCGAATCGAGACGCAAGTGTTCATCGGCACAGTGTTTGCCGAGTTGCAGTCGGTGCAGTTCCAGAACGCAAAGCCGTAGGCTGCTCTGAGTCTAGCGGTGCCTGTGTGAACGACCGGGGCCGGCGCCCGGAGCCAAGCCAGGCGTTTGACACAAACGCCATACACCCAGCGACGGGAAATTCTCTTCCTCCCGAGGACGCGCCTACCGCCGCGGCTCGTAAATCCGCTCGCCGTTTGGCGCCATGATCACAGGCGGGCGCAGAATGCGCTGCCGCCGCCGCATACCACGGCGTTCCGCCCCCGGCAGCAAACGCAGGGCGGCGAGCGTCTCCATATCCAGTGCTCCAGTAGGCTCGAGCCCCTCTTGTGATTGAAACGCACGCAGCGCCGCCGCCATTCCCGGACCATAGATGCCGTCGACGACGCTGCGGTAATAGCCTTGCCGCGCGAGCCGCATCTGTGCACCGAGAATGACATTTCGTTGCAGATCAGGCGGAGCCACTTCGTACGGCGTTCCTTCGAACAGGCCGCTCGTATCCGGATACAAGCCACGCGGGCCGGGTGCATAGCCAGGCCGCGGCACCGGCTCCGATGGGAAGCGTTCCGCGCGTTCCTCAGGTTCCGCATCGAGCTCATCGATCGGCTCGTCATCGCGCAAATCAGAAGTATCCGTCGGCGGCGGCGTGGCGCGGCGGACCGGCGGTGCCGTTGGAGCCGACCGCGCTGCCGGCGTGGCGGTTGGCGCCGCCGCACTGCCACCAACTCCAAGCGACTTGCGTGTCTCGGCACTGAGCTCGCCGGTGATCTGCAGCCCATTGCGGATCTGATACCGGCGGATGGCCGCGGTCGTGTCGGCATCTTTTGTCCCGGTCACCGCGCCGTAGTAGAACCCTTGGTCCTTCAATGCCTGCTGCGCCGATGCGATCTGCGGATCCGCGTGCGCAGACACGAGCACGCCGAACAGCAGAGCGAGAACGAGCACGGCTGTTTTCATGGTCTGCTGCCTTCGACGATCTGCGTCCTTCGCATATTCACGATCACGGCTGGCCCGCCGAGGCGGTGGCGCCTCGCTCGCTCACGAGAACACGGTATCGCGTCACGCCTTCACTGATGGCCGCGGCGAGCTGCTGCCGATAATCCTCGCGCGTTAGTTTCATCACGTCGTCGTTGTTCGAGAGGAAGCCTCCTTCGACCAGCACCGCCGGATGGCGCACGTTCGCGACCACGTAGAACTGCTCCGCGCGCGTCCCGCGGTTTATTGCTTGTGTCTTCATGACCAGCGACTCCTGGATCAGCTCAGCGAGGCTCTGGCTCTCGAAGCTGCTTCCCTGTTTATCCGATGCGGGCTGGACGAACGGGAACCACGATGCCACCAGCGGCACCGGCGCTGCCTGGCGAGCGGCGTAGAACGTTCCGACTCCGCTCGCTGCCGTTCGCTTGCCTTCATCGAAGTGAATGCTGACGAACACGCAGTCGCGCTCCTCGTTCGCCGCCGCCGCGCGCGCCGCGAGCGACACTGTCTCGTCGGTAGAGCGCGTCATCTTCGTCGCAATGCCGCTGGCCTTGAGAAGACGCTCCAGCCGGCGCGCGACATCGAGGGTTAAATCCTTTTCTCGCACATGGTCGCGGATCGCGCCGGTATCGTTGCCACCGTGGCCCGCATCGATAATGACGAGCGCGATCGGTCCGCTCAGACGCGGCGCATCCTCGTCACGCGCGACGCGGTCCGGTGCTGGCAGCAATTGCGTCCAGACGAGACACAGCGCCATCAGAAGCAGCCCGGCAAGTGCGAGGCCGTTCTGTAGCTTCGCGTTTCGCGATCGTGACAACATACGGCGGGCTACGATGCTGAAAGCGATCGGGTTTCGTGCTCAGCGAGCGTGCGATAACGAATCGCGGTCTGCGATCCCCGCTCGAGCAGCGCCGCTTCGACTTGGTTGCTGGCCGCGTGTTCGCCGCGATACGCCGCCATCGCCTCCGCATCCGGCAACTCACGCGTGCCAGATTCACTCAGTGCCATGCTCCCTACGATCCACGCGTTCGATGCTGTCGTGAAAGCCTGCTGCAGCGTGGCGGCGGGATTGTGTTCCCGGGCGAGGAACGTCTCCATCAACTCAGTCGACGCTGCCGTTCCGCTCACCACGCCAAACTCCCGTCGCGCATCGCCCAGCAAGCCGCCGTTCGTCGCGATCGCGCCATCGAATTCGATGCGCAGAAACAGATCGTTAGCCGGCGTGTCGCCTATCTCGGCAAACAGCATCCGCGCCAGATATGGCGCGCCGTACACCTGCTCAAACGCGGCCTTCAGCACTGGGCTGAGCGAATAAAACGCAAGCCGCCGCAGCGAGACGTCCGCGGCCGAGCGCGTGAAGCCTTCCGTGCTCGCCAGCTCGATCGCAGCCATGCGCAGTCGCTCGATATCACCCGGATGCCCGATGCCGCCCATCGCAATGCGATCGTAAATCTCGAACAGTTTCTGCCGCGCTCGCCCGCGCGTCACAAACAGGATCCCATCGCGGAAAGAGACCGCAGCGATCGGACTCCCAGACGCCAACTGCGTCTCGATGTACTCGCGGCGATTCGCGATCGCCTCGACCCAGCGATATGGCTCTTCCGTCATGCCACGCCGCGCTTGAAGAGCGCCGCAATCTGCTTGTCCGGCAACGTGTTAATCCCGTCGCGGGAAACGATCTTGATCACCGGGAAAATCTTCGCGTTCCGATCCACGCCGCCGGTCGCAGTGTCGGCTTCCGCCGCCGTGTCGAGCGCGCGTAACGCAACTGTCACCGCATCGTCTTCTTTCAAGTCCGCGAGCGGCTTCTTCCCCCAGTGGTTCTCGTAATAAAGAATTCCGCGCACTGCCGGTGAACCGGAGCCAGTTGCCGCATAATCGGTCACTTCAAACTGCGCACCCATCGCGTCGTAGAAGTAGAGTCGCGCGCCCCCTTCCCCGCTCGTGTCGAAGGTCGCGAAGATCGGCACCACGATCCCGACGCCCTGCATGACGAAGCCAAAGTTGTCGCGCAACAGCTTCGAGAGCGCGCGCACTTTGCCATCCACGCTCATCTCCTGCAGCTGCGTGCGCCTGAAGAATTGAAACGAATGCTCGAGCACGCGCGCCATTTCCCATGCCGTCGCAGGCACGCCCGCGATCGCCATGATCGAGTGCCGATCGATTTCGAGAACCTTGTCCGCGCGATCGTAGACCACGGTGTTCCCGGCAGTGGCGCGCCGATCGCCCGCAACCAGCACGCCTCCGGCAAACTTGAACGCGAGAATGGTAGTTGCCTGCGTCTGCTGCACTCCGGCGGCGTTCGCGCTCGCGTTGGGAACCGAAGCGACCGGCGCAAGCAGCCCACGCTTCCGCAGCAACGCCGGGAAATCGTCAACGCCGCCAGAGAACGCGGAATCGAGCGCCGCGATCGGCAGTTCCATCACTGACCAGTTCGCTGTCGGTAGCGCTTCGACTGGTTCGGATCAACCTTGCGCATCTTCTTCAGCAGGTCCTGCGTGTCCGGGCGCGAAACGTCCGGGGCCTTCGGCCCCTCGCCATCGCCACCCTGCTTTGGCCCCCACGGGACCGTCGGCTTCTGCACCCGCTCTGGCATGTGAAAAGCGTATGAACAATTCCACCGAAACGCAAGCTACACACTGGCACCGAGGGGCTTGCCAGCGCCGCAAGTGGCTGCCAAGATGCCGCCCCATGAAATCTCGCCTTCTGCTCGCCGTCGCCCTCTGCGCCTTTGGCAGCACGGCCTTCGGGCAGCCCGGCGACAAGCCGAACAATGCGCAATTCGAAGCGATCCTGAAGAAGCTCGACGAGCAGAACATGAAGATCGATGCGCTCTCGCAGCAGCTCTTGAAGCTCGAGCAGCAAGCCACCGGCAAAACCGGCGGCGTCATGATCGGCGAGGCGACGCCGCCGCCTTCTGCACCTGCAGCCTCAACCACCGGCGCAGCGGCGACTTCGGCCACATCTACAGCAGCACCGCCGAGCGGCAGCGCGCACGTCGTCGCGAAAGGCGAAACGCTGATCTCCATCGCGAAGACTCACAAGGTCGACGTCGACGCGCTGCAAAAGCACAACAACATCGAAGACGCGCGCAAGCTTCAGGCCGGGCAGACGATCATGATCCCGACGCCTGGTCAGTCGCCGGGCGCGTCACCTTCACCAGTCCCCTAACGAACTGATGGATTCGCCTGCGGACCATCAGTGGTTCCTCCGGAAGCACGAGGATGGCAGCATCTTCGGCCCGCTCACCTTCGAGCAACTCGCCAGCTGGGCCTCCTCTGCGCAGATCGCGCCGCACGACTCGACTTCGACGGACCAGGCGAACTGGACGAAAGCGCCCATGCTGCCGGAGCTCGGCATGGATTGGATCGTCGAGATCACAAGCGAGCGGCTCTACGGACCGACGACGCTCGGCGCAATCCGTGAATTCATGCGGCTCGGCGAGATAGGCGAAGAGAACTTCGTCATCAACGCGTGCGACGCGTCGCGCCAGCAGGTGCGTGATTTAGCGCCATTGCTGGAGGCGCTGCCATCCGACGGGCGCGCCGAGCCGGACGATGCTGCGGCACCAACCGCTGCCTGGATCGCCGTCGATGTGAATGACCGCATTCGCGAGCTGGAAGATGCGCTACGTGAAGAGCGTCGTAATTTCGCCGAGCTCGAGCAGCACTACCGCGATCTGGAGCAGCGCTACAACGACTTGGTCACCGCCGCAGCAGCGTCGCAGCCTTATCGAGCCTGACGCGGCCTCAGCAGACAGCGTCGGCCGGCGATTGATCCACCAGCACCACTTCCGCAGCATCGCCTTCCACCGTCTTCTCGAGGAAGCTCTGCTCCCACAGGCGCGCGTACTTGCCGCCGAGCGCGAGCAGTTCGTCATGCGTGCCGCGCTCGATGATTCGACCGCGCTCCAGCACCAGAATCTGATCCGCACGCAGGATGGTAGAGAGCCGGTGCGCGATGACGAAGCACGTCCGGTGCGCCATCAGGTGCTCGAGCGCTTCCTGAATTAACCGCTCCGTCGTGGTGTCCACGCTGGCAGTCG
>CADCTA010000093.1 GCA_902805675.1 uncultured Chthoniobacterales bacterium
CGATCAGCTTCGCGACGTGGGTGCCGTATCCTTCAAGAAGATGTTTGGTGAGTACGGGCTCTACGTGGGCAGCAAAATCGTCGCTTTGGTCTGCGACAACCAGCTCTTTCTGAAGCCGACGGAGGCGGGGCGCGAACTTCTCGGAGCACCGTCCGAAGGCGCACCATACCCGGGAGCCAAACCTCACTTCGTGCTGGACGAGCATCTCGACAACCGGGAGCTGTTGTCGGCGGTCTTCCGCGTGACCGAAGCGGCGCTGCCGGTGCCGAATCCGACGAAGCGGAAGGGCTCCTGAGTTGGGGGCGCCACCGATATCCGTGGCTGTTCGCCGTGTGTGGGGTAGCGGTCGCTCTGCACCTTGGGACCGGCGACGGCGCGTGGCGCGAACGGCCTAACCAGGCGATGCAGCTGACCGCGAGCAAGCCTGCCGTTTACGCTTGGAGTGTCTGCCGTCGAGACGGTACACTCCGTTGCATGCACAGAGGGCTCGCGGCAGCTGATGATTTGTCGCTCTGCTCCTCACCCTGCGGGCTCCGTCCACGTCACGGTTTGGCAGTCCGTTCCCGTCCTTGTGTCTCGTTAGGCCCAACCCAGCTATGAAGAATGCGATAATATCCATGGTGGTGGCCGTAGCTGCGCTGGTGGGAGCGGTGGTCGGCAAGACACTGGTGCAGCAGTATTTCGAGAGCAGGAAGGGGCGGTCTTTCGAAACCGCTATTTCCGAAATTTCGCGGCAGATGAACGCCACTTTGCCAATGCAAGTCGACAAGGATACACGTTTAGATTCCACAGTGTCCGGACCAGGGCGACGACTGACGTATCTTTACACGCTTGTTGGTGCCACTGCAGACGATATCGACGCCGCCGCGCTTACTGCGGCCATGCGACCGCAGCTGATCAACTCGTATAGGACGACGCCCGAAATGGCGACTTTGCGGGATGGCGCGGTTGAGTTGAACTACATGTATCGCGATAAGCAGGGTCGCCACATCACGACGATGGTTGTCACGCCAAACGATATCGGGCGATGAATGGGCCTGACCAAGCGCTGCGGCTGACGGCGAGGAAGTCCGCGATTTACGCTTCCGGTGTCTGCCGTCGAGCGCGTATGCTGCGGTCCACACCGCATCGGGCTCGTCGCAACTGTTGATTTGTCGCTCTGCTCCTCACCCTGCGGGCTCCGTCCACGTCACGGCTTGCCGGTCCGTTCCGTTCTTGTGTCTCGTTAGGCTATGACCGCACGTTTCCGCCGCGCGATGCCGTTTGATGCGCCTGCGCTGCTGACGGTCCGCGCCGCGACGCGTGAAAACCCGTTCAGCATCGAGGCGCTCGCCGCCGCTGGTGTCGATGCCGCGTCTGTCGCGAGCGGCTTGGAGGCCGGGAAGCTAGCCGGTTGGGTGTCTGAAACCGAGCCGGGCACCATCGCAGGGTTCTGCCTCGCTGACATACCGGCTGGCGAGCTTTGGGTGCTGGCCGTGCTGCCGAGCCATGAGGGACGCGGATTCGGCCGCGAGTTGCTGGCACGCACCGAGCAGTTGCTCTGGCAGGCCGGGCATACCTCCGTCTGGTTGTGGACTTCGCCCGATCCGAATCTGCGCGCGCGCCGGATTTACCTGGCGGCGGGCTGGCGGGAATCAGAGGTGCGCGACGGACAACTTTTCATGCGCAAGCAACGAGCCTGACCAGGCGATTCCGCTAACGACGGTGAGCTTTCCGTCGACGTCGGGAATAGCTCAAAGGTTCGAGTGCAATGCGGGCGACGTGCTCCCCCACTCGCACAGCTGATCTGGTGGTCGCGCTAGATGTGCGCGCGTTCGTCTGCATCTTCTGCTCGATGGCTACGCCCGCCCTTGACGCATTCGCGGATGAGACCGGTGGCTTACCCGCAGTCACGGAGGCGGCTCGTTGGGCCATCGCAGGTGATATTGCGGTTCATTGGATGACGATCCGCGACCGACAGAACGGCGCCGCGTTGCTGTCCGCCGTTCAGCCGACGTGGTGGAAGGTCGCAACAAAGTGAGCCAGGCGCCCAAGATGTGGGAGAGGCAGTCGGGATCGATCGGATCCGCGCGCTCGTTGCACGGGGACGGCCGGTGGCGCTTGGCGATCTCTCAAACTGGGGCTGCAGTGAGATCCGGCGGCGGTGAGTCGATACCCCGAGCGTTCACCAGCGCCATCTAACCCGACGACACCGCAAAGCTCGCGCCCGGTGCGCTTGCGTTGGAATCGCCCGAAGTCTGTGACGCGGCGGCGTCAGCGATGCTGCTGGACAACTCCAAAACGCATCGGGCAGCATCGCATCCCTATGACACGGAATCGCAGATGGTTGACTCACGGGCTGATCGCGTTGGTTTTGACGACAACATTTGCGTGGGGCGGCGATCGCAGCGTGACTGCCGCCGAGGCGAATGGCACCTATCGCGACGGCAAGAGCGAGATCAAAATCCTCTCCATCGGTCGCGGTAAGCTCAAAGTGGAGATGAACATCGTGCAGCCGCTCGACGATGGCAGCGCCTCCGGTGAAGCCACGATCGAGAACGATGTGGTGACGTTTGTGCCGCCGGACACCGAGGGCTGCAAAATCACAATGACCTTCCTGGACAACGGCAGCCTCAAGGTGGAGTCGGACGCTCGTCCGGTCGACTGCGGGTTTGGCCGGAAGGCGCCTCCAGACGGCACGTACAAAAAGACCAGCAGCGCCAAGCCGAAGTTCAGCGACGGCTAGGCGCGATGCGCGCCGGGGGGCGAGCCCCCGGTGCGGTCCGGGAGATCGTCCGCTGGTTCACGATCGCGGCAGGGCTGCCCTGACGGCGTGCGATCCTAGGGCACCGGTGTTCCCGCCGGCCGCACCGGTTCCGACGACGTTGCTGCTCGGCGCGTGCGCCGTAGAGTGGTGCACACGACCACCACAGGAACGAACTATGCCGCTACTCGTCTGTCCAAATTGCCAAGCCGGAATGCAGGAGATCAACCGCAACGATGTGCACGTCGACGTCTGCACGAGTTGCCGTGGAGTGTGGCTCGATCGCGGTGAGCTCGAGAAGCTGCTCGGCCGGGTGCGCGATGTGGAGGAAGACTGGCACCGCGAAAGCGAGCGCGACCACCGCCACTACGGCAAACCGTACCACAAGAAGAAGAAGTTCGGCGGCATTCTCGACATCTTCGATTGAGCGAGGCGGCACGCGACCACGCCACTCAGCTTCTCCGTCGCGCGAGAGTGGCGAGCTGAGGAAGCTCGCGAGGTGCTTCTCTCAGGGGTCGGAGGCTGAGAGGGCGCGAATCCACTCATCCGCCATGAGTTGATGGCCGGCATGTGTCGGATGGAGGCCATCGTAGAGCCAGTGCGCGGCTGGCGCGGTCTTGCGGGCCTCATCGAATACCTTCTGAAAGCGGACAAAGGGTGCGCGGTATTTCTTTGCCAGGTTTTCCACGATCCGCCCGCGGCGGCGAACGTCCGCTTCCCAAAGATTTTCGCGGCCGTCCGGCTCAGCCGGCAGCAAGGCGAATGGCTCGCATAAAACGAACCTGACGTTCGGAAGCGCTGCTTTCGTCTGCTCGAGCAAGCGTTCGTAAGCGGTCTCGAACTCGGCGAATGGCATCTCGGCGGTGGTGTCATTGATGCCGATGAGGATGCTCAGGATCTCGGGGCGAAGCGCGATCGTGTCCGCTTCCCACCGCATCGCGAGATCGTGGATGGTATTGCCGCTGACGCCGCGGTTTCCAAAGACGAGGCGGCGCCCCGGCTGATCCGCGCTCAGCCGCGCCGCCACGAGATAGACATAGCCATGGCCCAAGCCTGCATCGGGGGCGCTCTCCGACCCGCGATGCGTGTCCGTGATCGAGTCACCCTGGAAGAGAATCCGGCTTCCGGTTCGCCAGCTCGCCTTGTCCTCCGCTGCCTCGCTGTCGCTCTTCACAGCGATGCTGACGGCCAAGAGGATGGCGACGCTGAAGAACCAAACATGGCGATTTGTGACGGGGTCTGCTCGGGGCACGATCGTTTCCACGGGAGCGACAAAGGCCGCGTGTTTCCGTGTTCAGCAGTTGTCACTTTGCTGTTCGCTTTTTACAAGCGGGCTTTTCGGTGTGGATAAAGCAATATCTCCGTCGCGGCGGACAAGATCAGCTGCGACCAGGCCGCGCGTCGCACGCACGGAGGACAGGCGCAGCTGTCGCAGCCGCGAGGTGCGAGGAGGTATTCCCGCTGTTCGCTCCGGCGTCAGGGCAGTGCGGGTCGTCGTGAGATTCAAAGTGGGCCGCCGAATTGCGGCGCATGGTTCTCCCGCGTATCAGTCTCTCGCCATGAGCGCTCCTGACGAGATCCCATTCCGCCGCAAGGCGATGGAACTGCTGCGCCGCGGGCCGTTCAAGCGCTACATCATCGGCTCGGCGATCTCCGACACCGGCACCTGGATGCAGGTGATGGCGCAGGGCTGGGTGCTGAGCACGCTTACGAACAGTGCGCTCATGCTGGGCACCGTGAACCTGGCGGCGGGATTGCCGACATTGCTGCTGACCATGATCGGTGGCTCTGCGGCCGATCGTTACGACAAGCGCATCATCCTCATCGTCGCGCAGGTGGTGCAGATCGCACTCGCAACGACGCTTGGCTTTCTGGTCCTCTTCGGGTCCGTGCAGGTCTGGCACATCCTCGTGCTCGCCGCGTTACTCGGAGTGGTCATCGCTTTCGAAATGCCTGCGCTCTCTGCGCTGGTGCCGGAGCTGGTGCGTAAGGATCAAATCGCATCCGCGGTCGCGCTCGATCGCTCTGTCTTCCATGGATCACGGCTTCTCGGGCCATCGGTGGCGGGCCTTTTCATCGCCTGGTGGGGCGCGGCGGTCGTGTTCTTCGCCAATGCGGTGACGTTCATCGCGCTGATCGCGTCGATGCTCACCATCCCGAAGCGCACGCTCGGCACAGCGGAGGAAGAAGAGCAGCGCCGCAGCGGTTTGATGGAAGGCTTCCGCTACGTGCGAAAGGATCGCACCATCCTGTCGTTGATCGCGTTGATCGCGATGACCACGGTTTTCGTTTATCCGGTGGTGTCCGTCATGCTGCCGCTTTATGTCCGGAATCTGCTCGGTCTTGGGCCGACCGAAATGGGCACGCTCATGGCCATCTCGGGCAGCGGATCGCTCGTGGGCTCGTTAGGCTTGCTCAGCATTGCGCCCGGCAATCGCATCCGCGTGATCATGGGCGCGGTCTGCGTCGTCGGCGCCTCCCTCTTCGTCATGTCGCGCACGGGCACGTTCGCGATCGCCGCCACTGCGATGGGCGCGATGGCGATCGGCCTCGCGACGAACTTCGGCCTCGCCAACACGATCGTGCAGGAGCGGGCTCCTGCTCACTTGCGCGGGCGCATTTCCGCCGTCTTTGGTTTGAGCTTCTTCGGCCTGATGCCGATCGCTGGCCTTGTCATCACCAGCTTGTCTGATGCGGTCGGAATGCGGCCGGCGATGACAGCCGCGGCCGTGATCTACGCGGCCGGCGCGCTCTTCGCGCTGACCCGCTGCGATCACACCATTCCCAGCGAGCCGCAGCCGGATGTCCCGCCCCCGGCGGAGCCGGCACCAGTCGCAACCGCCGTCGGAGCCGGACCAGCTTGATCTCATTCTCCACCTGCTGGAACTCGAGCCGTCACACCAACGGCGAGGACATGCTGAAGGAGATCCGCGACGAGCTCGGCTTCAGCCATGTCGAGCTCGGCCATGGCACCCGCATTTCGCTCATGCCGGGCATCCAGAAGATGCACGAGCGGGGCGAAGTCACCTTTAGCAGCCTGCACAACTTCTGTCCCCTCCCCGTCGAGGTGACGCACGCGTCGCCGGATTGCTACAAATTCTCCGCCGGCACAGCGCGCGAGCGCGAGCGGGCCGTGAAGCAGACGCTGAACACGATTGATTTCGCGGAGCGTCTCGGAGCGCCATTCATCGTCCTGCATTGCGGCGAGGTGCCGATGAACCCGATCACCGACGAGCTGATCAAGATGGCGCAGGACGGCCAGCTACTTTCGCGCGAATACGTGCAGCGAAAGATCGATGCCGTGAAGAAGCGAGAAGCCGGCGCGGCGTGGCATCTCGAGCGCGTGAAGGAGTGCCTGAAGCCGATCGTGGAGTATGCCGGGCAAAAGAACGTGCGCCTCGGTATCGAGGGCCGCCGCGGCTACGAAGAGATGCCTAACGAGAAGGAACTTCCCGGGTTGCTCGACGAGCTGAACACCCCGGTGGTCGGCTACTGGCACGACTTCGGCCACATCCAGATCAAGGACAATCTCGGGTTCATCAACCACGAGGAGTGGCTGAAGCTAATCGGGCCGCGCGCACTCGGCTGCCATCTGCAGGACGTGATCTGGCCGGGCCGCGACCATCAGCCGCCCTTCGCCGGTCATGTGGACCTCGACAAGCTCGTGCCCCTGCTTGCACCCGATTGCGCGATCGTCTGGGAAATGAGCCCGCGCAAGACACCCGATGAAATCCGCCGTTCCGTTTCCATTTGGAAGGAACGCTTCGGCGAATGAAGAAAATCCTGCTCACCCTGCTGCAGCTCACCGTCACGGCGGCGGTGCTCTACTGGGTGTTCCACGATCCGGAGAAGCGCGCCAGGATGGCCGAGGCACTCCGCGCCGCAGAGTTCCGCTGGATCGGCGCCGCGGTCCTGGTTTACTTCGTTGTCGAAGTTGCGGCCGCTCTGCGCTGGCACGTCTTGCTTAAGGTGCAGGGCATCCACCTCAGCCTTCCGCGCGTCGCCGGCCTCTTCACGATCGGATTCTTCTTCAATCAATTTCTGCCTGGCGGCACCGGTGGCGACATCGTGAAGTCGTATCTGCTGATGAAGGAAACGCCGGGTCGAGTCGGGGCCGCTCTGCTTTCTGTTTTGTTCGACCGGTTGATCGGCCTGGTCGCCATCGTTGCAATCACCGGCACGCTGATTGGATTGCGGTATGACTTCCTCTCCCGCACGCCCGAAACGCGCGCGCTGCTCTGGACCCTTCTCGCCATTCTTGGCTTCTCGATCGTCTCGCTCCTTTCCACCTTCGTCATCACGGGGTTCAAGCTGCTCGGCCGGCTGCCGACAGCGTTCCCGGGACGCGAGAAGCTGATCGAGCTCTCCACTGCCTATCATCTTTACGCGCGGCATTGGGGTGCCACCGCCACGGCGTTTGGCCTCTCCGTGGTGGCGCATCTGGCGACGTTCACCACGTTTCTCTTTGTCGCTTACGCATTCCGCGCGCCGATCGCGGCGGTCGATTTCTTCGCCATCATGCCGATCGAGCGCACCATCTCATCGCTGCCGATCAGCTTTGCAGGCGTGGGCGTCCGCGAGCACATCCTTCAGGTCATGCTGAGTAACCTCACCGCCGTGCCGGCAGCTGTCGCCGTGTTGATCGGCTCCATGAGCTTCTTCGTCACGCTGATCTGCGCAGCGCCAGGCGGTATCGTTTATCTCCTTTACCGTCCGAGTGGAGCGAAGAGCGCCGTCAGCATCAGCGATATGGAACGTGAGGTCACGAACCTCGATCCCGGCATCGTGGGGAAACCCGGCGACGCCTCCACGCAGTGACGAAAGCGGCGGTTCCCACGCGTCGCGCACGCGCGGCCAAGCGCCCGTTCGTCGCGGCGACATTCGCGATGACCGCGGACGGGAAGATCACCACGCGCGAGTATTCGCAGGTCGACTTCACTTCGCGGGAAGACAAGATGCATCTGCTGCGCCAGCGCGCGCTTGCCGATGCTGTGGTGGTCGGACACAGCACGTTGAAGGCGGATAATGTGCGACTCGCGTTACCGAAGGGCGAACTGCGAGATCAGCGCGTCGCGATGGGCAAGCCGCCGGCACCCATTCGAGTGATCGTGTCGAACGAGGGCCGGGTCGACGTGGGCCTTCGAATCTTCGAATCGACGATCTCCCCGATCCTCATCTTCTCGACCACCCGCATGCCGCGTGCATACCAGAAAGCGCTACGCGAGAAGGCAACGCTGCACCTGAGCGAATCGGCGGATGTGGACCTCGCCTGGATGCTCCAGCAGTTGCAGCGCGACTACAAGGTTCGCTCGGTCGCGTGCGAAGGTGGCGCTGCGTTATTCCGCTCGATGCTCGAGGCGGATCTTATCGATCAGCTGAATCTCACGATCACGCCGTATCTCTTCGGCGGTGGCGCCGCGCCGACGCTCACTGGGGTGAGCAAGGCGTTCCTGCCGGCGAGCATTCGTTGCACGCTGACCGACATGCGCACCGTGGGTGAGGAATGCTTCCTCACCTACCGGGTAAAGCGTCGCCCCGGGTCATCCTGAGGCTGGCGAAGCGCGCCGAAGAGCCTGTCCTGAGCCTGTCGAAGGAACCTCGCGCAGGCCCCTCCCGTACTACTTGCCCGACGACATACGCCAAGGGCCCTACGTGAGGTCCTTCGCCGTCTGCGCGGCTCAGGATGACCGCGTAGTGTTGGCCGCAACCGTATTCGCCCTCCGCAACTTCGCGCCCGCGTTGCTGTTCACCTTCTCGAAGCGTATCGTGCCGCGTCGCTTCGCGGCGGCGCGCTCACCGGGATGCACACAGGGAACTCCATCATCATGCAGGCGCCGAAGGAGGCGATCTTCGAGACGGCTGCCAACCTCGAACTCTGGCCGAAGATCCTGCCGCACTATCGCTACATCACGTATCTGGAACGCAGCGACACGCGTAACATCGTCGTGATGGCAGCCGTGCGCTCCGGGATTCCCATTTCGTGGACCTCCGAGCAGATCATCGATCGTGAGAAACTCGAGGTCCGCTTCAATCATCTCAAAGCGTTCACCAAGGGAATGAGCGTCGTCTGGCGGTTCAAGGAAACGCCAGCCGGCGTGCTGGTCGAGATCGTCCACGATTTGCGCTTCCGGGTGGCGGCCCTCGCTCCGATCGCCGAGCCGATCATCGGCGGCTTCTTCATTCATCACATCGCGAGCCAGACGCTCCGCTGCATGAAAGCGCACCTCGAAGCGCAGCACACCGTCGCGGGAGACCGATGAGAAACGGCAAACAACGGCGTGCAGTGATCACCGGCATCGGGCCGATCACGTGCGTGGGCATCGGCAAAGATGCCTTCTGGCGCGGCATCCTCGCGGAGAAGAGCGGCATCCGTCAGATCTCCACGTTCGACACCTCGCCCTTTCACGCACACTGCGGCGGTGAGATCCGCGAGTGGGTGCCGGAGAACCATTTCCCGCCGCACCGGCTCAAGCGGCTCGATCGCTATGCGCAGTTCGCGGTCGCTTCGGCCAAGATGGCGCTGGACGACGCCGGGCTTGCCTATTCGCGTGAGCAGCCGCAGCACCGCGTGGGCGTCAGCTTTGGGACGGCACTCGGCGGAATTTCAGGCGCCGAGAATCAGCACTCCTACTTTCTGAAGAAGGGCACGCGTGGAGTAAACCAGACGCTCGCGCTGCAAGTCTTCGGCGGCTCCGCGCATTCGAACATCGCCATTGAGTTCGGCTTGCGCGGCGTGGGCACGACAAACTCGAACAGCTGCGCGAGCGGCACGGTGGCGGTCGGCGAAGCGCTGCGTTACATCCGCGATGATTTCGCCGACGTGGTGATCGCGGGCGGCGCTGAGGCGCCGCTGAGCCCGCTGACGTTTGGCGCGTTCGCGATCATCAAGACGATGAGTCAATCGACTGGTGATCCGGCGCAGGCGTGCCGGCCGTTCGATTCGGCACGCGACGGTTTCGTGATGGGCGAAGGCGCGGCTTCGCTCGTGATCGAGGAGCTCGAGCATGCGCGAGCGCGCGGGGCTCATATCTACGCCGAGGTGCTCGGCTATAGCCTAACGAACGACGCGTATCACATGACCTCGCCGCTCCCGACGGGCGACTCCTGCATTCGGGCCATCCGCGACGCGCTCGCAGATGCAAAGCTCGCTCCGGAGCAGATCGATTACGTCAACGCGCACGCCAGCTCCACGCAGCTAAGCGACAGCACCGAGACGATGACGTTGAAGCAGGCGTTTGGTGATCATGCTTCGCGCCTGGCGGTGAGTGGCACGAAAGCGTTCACTGGCCACCCGCTCGGCGCGACGGGCGCGATGGAGGCGGCGATCTGCGCGCTCGGCATCGAGCATGGCTGGATTCCACCGACCTTGAATCGGGACACGCCTGACGCTGCTTGCGATCTCGATGTGGTGCCTCAACACGGGCGCGCTGCCGAGCTGAATTACGTGCTCAGCAACTCGTTCGGCTTCGGCGGCATCAACTCCTGCGTCGTCCTGGGACGAGTGGCGTAGGTCGCTCACCGCGCCTCGCACACTCGCGCGGTCATCCTGAGCCGGCGAAGCGCGGCGAAGGACCTCACGCAAGCTGCGGCCGCATTGCACACGCTCCGCATCACCAATCACCCCGCGTGAGATCCTTCGCCGTCTACGCGGCTCAGGATGACCGCGCATAGTCACCCGAGTAGATCAGGCCGATTCTGTTCCGTCCGCGCCTTGGCCTGCTGCCTCCGCCACTCGGCGATCTTCGCGTGATTTCCAGAGAGCAGAACGTCAGGAACTTTCCACCCTTGGAACTCAGCCGGGCGCGTGTATTGCGGCGCCTCCAGTAACCCGCTCGAGAAGCTATCGTCGGCCGCTGATTGCTCGTGCCCGAGAACTCCGGGGAGCAGCCGCACAACAGCATCGATCACGACGACGGCGGCAATCGTGCCATTCGTGATGACGTAGTCGCCGATCGAAAGTTCCAGGTCGGCGAGGTGTTCGGCTACGCGATGATCGATGCCCTCGTAGTGACCGGAGATGAGAATCAGATGCGGCCGCTGCGTCAGCTCGCCCGCCATCTGTTGCGAAAAGCGCCGCCCCTGCGGCGTCAGCAAAATGACGGTGCTCTCATCCGTCCGCAGTGACTCCACCGCCGCGAAGATTGGCTCGGGCTTCATCACCATCCCCTGCCCGCCGCCGAAAGGCGCGGCGTCCACGATGCGGTGCTTGTCGGTGGTCCACTCACGCAGATTATGGATGCGCAACTCAAGCGCACCGCTGGTCTGCGCGCGCTTCATCATGCTCTCGCTCAGCGGCGCACGGCAGATCTCCGGGAACAGCGTGAGGATGTCGATCCGCATCAGAGCCGAACGTCGAACACGCTGCGGACCGTGCAAGCGATTGGCGGAAGTGGTGCTTGATCGCCGGGCTGACCTTTGACTACAAAGAAGGTGCGTCGCGCGACGCCGCTAAGGAGTTCGAAACCCGGTGAGCCAATCGTCAAAGCGGACATTCCAGGATGTCGAGGCAGCCTTCGAATCGCGCCGTGTCCTGAGTTGTTCGCGCCGCGAGCTCGAGCAGCTCCTCATTGCTGCAGCGGTCGACGCGCCAACCGACGCCGCAGGACAAGCGCGAGCCCGGGGAATGAGCGAAACCATGCGGCAGCTGCTGACGGCGAAGATCGCTCCTCGCCGGTCGAAGCTCGCGCTGCTCGCCCTGGTTCTCGCTCTCGCCGCTCTGCTCCTTTCCGGAGCGCAGACCTACTACGCGCGGAGTGCATATTCGGCGGTGTCGGATTCAGCCGCCGAGATGGGCGATTTCATCCGCGCCACGAATCGCGACGACGACACTGAAGATCCGCGGCTACAGCTAACCGTGGAGGAACTCGCGCGCCGTGCCCCTACCCTGCGCACCGGAACATTGCAGGCGTGGTGGGCTGGCGAAGAGGCGCGCCGCGTGCAGCGGCTCGAAGCGCTCGCGAAGCGGCAGGCTCTCGCCGGGGATCGCGACGGAGCTGCGCGGACGGCCAGGCGCGCCGACGCGATCCGCAGCGGCATCGAGTCGCTGGCGAAGTTCGAGCAGCCGGCAACGAACTGAGCTGCGCTAGCGAGACGTTCGCCACGGCACCTCCATATCGCGTCGGCCACCGTACCGCCGCGCGCAGGCCATTGTTGTTGACGCACCTGTCACAACCCGAGAGAACACAGCGCCGATGCAACCCGCCGGAATGCCCTCGCTGCCTCCGCCGCTCCCAGGCGTCACCGCGGCTGCTAGAGCCAAACCAAGGGCCACCACCACGTGGCTGCTCAGCGTCGTCGCCAGCCTCGCGGCCGTTTTGATGGGATTGCTGACGCTGCTGCTGCTTGGGTCGTCAACGGGAGCAGTCGGGCTGGTGTTCGGCATGGTGCTGGCGATTCTGCCGCTGCCGATCTACATGCTGCTCGCGCTCTGGATCGACCGGTTCGAAAAGGAACCCGTCTGGATGCTGGTCGCGGCATTCGTCTGGGGCGCGACGGTTTCCGTCTTCTTTGCCTTCATCCTCAACACCACCTTCAGCGTGGTGGCGGCGAGCGTGATTGGGGACGGCGCCGACATGGCGACGACCGTGCTCTCCGCGCCATTTGTGGAAGAGCTCGCGAAGGGTTTTGCGCTCCTGATCTTCTTCGTCTGGAAACGCGACGAGTTCGACAACGTGCTCGATGGAATCATCTACGCCACCATGGTCGGGCTCGGTTTCGCCATGACCGAGAACATCCTCTACTACGGGAATTCTCTGGCGGAGGGTGGCCTGGGTGCTTCGATGGTCACGTTCATTCTGCGCGGCGTGGTGTCGCCTTTTGCGCATCCGCTCTTTACCAGCATGACCGGCATCGGCCTCGGTCTCGCCCGCCTGGCGCCGAAGGGCTCGTCGATGAAATTCTTCGGGCCGGTCGTGGGCCTAGGCCTGGCGATGTTCCTGCACTTCCTCTGGAACTTCTCCGCCAGCTTCGGCGCGATGTTCTTTGTCGCTTACGCCCTCATCATGGTGCCGGCGTTTCTGGGGCTGATCACCCTGGTCGTCATATCCCTGCGTAAAGAAGGACGCATTATCCGCGAGCACCTTCTGCCGGAACTCCGCAGCGGCTTGCTGCCGCAGGGCGAATACGATGCGCTCTGCACCGTTCGCGGCAGAATGGGCGGAGCCTGGCGCGTATTCGGCAGTGGAGGCCGGGCGCAGCGCAAAGCGCGACTGCGGCTGCAGGATCTCGCGAGCGAGCTCGCGTTTCACCGTTGGCGCACCGCGCGTGGAATTTTCCCGCGCAGCGAAACGCCCGCGGCGCGGGAGTCCGGCTACCTTGCGCAGCTCCATGCGATCGCTGCGCAGCTAGGCTGGAAGCCGGCGGCAATCGCGCCAGCCAACTGGGCGATTCCGCCGCTGCCGGTTGCTCCTGCGGTGCCTGCCGCACGGCCGAAAGTGGCACCGGCGCCACGCACAGGCGGGCTGGCAGGGATCGCGGTCCTCGTCACCTCGATCGGCTGCCTCGGTTTTGTGACCGTGGGTGTGATCGGGCTCGGAGTGCTGCTCTACGCCGCGGGAGATCCGGGCGACAGCGAGGCGCCGGTTGTGGAGGCGAACGAGGTGCTCGAGGGGAAGTCGCTCACCTCCTTGTTCCCGGAGAAACTCGGTGGCCTGCAGCGCGAGAACATCAAGGCGTTTGATGCGGATGGGCTGACAATGGTCGGCGCCGTGGACGGTCAGGTTGGCTCATACGCCGGTGACATGAATCTGCTGTTGCTCAGGTACCGTTCGGCGGAACTGGCGGCAGGAGCGATCGAGCCGCTCCGCGCGGCGATGTTCGCGGAAGCCGATGGCTGGCAAGCGGGAACTTCACCGCCGCGCGGCCCGGCTCACCGTCTGACCGCCGAGCAAAGCGACACAGAGATGATGGTATCCATCTGGAACTACGGCTCGCTCGTGATGATCTTTTGGGGCGACGCCACGCAGATGGCGAAGTTCGACGCGCCCTCGGACCTGTTGTCGCCCGCTATTCGATGATCTCGAGGGTCGCCTTCTGGCCGTGGCGCGCGGCGGAGCTGGAGAGCAGCGCGCGAATCGCCTGAATGGTCATGCCGTTCCGGCCGATGATTCGGCCTACGTCGGTCTGTCGCATCGCCAGGCGGAACACGGTCGTGTCGCCATTCGGGCTTTCGGTGATGATCACTTCGTCCGGGAACTCGACCAGATAGCGAATGACGAACTCGAGGAACTGTTTCACGCGCTCAGTGTAGCGGGGCGATGCGGTTTGTCACTGAATCGGTGGGGCGAGACTCTGTCGAGCTGCGAGTCGACGAGCAGCCAGCTAGATGGAGTCTCGGCGCTCCCCGCTCGCAAGGACCGGGCGCGAGGCGCACGTCTATCATTAGCACGTGCTCGAGCAAATCACGTCATCCCGAGCGCAGTCGAGGGATCCCGTGGCATTACTGAGCGGCCGCGCGACGGGATCTCTCCACTACGCGTAGTTTACCCTGAGCGAGTGAAGCGAGTCGAATGGGCTTCGGTCGAGATGACAAACGCGGCTTAACCGCGATGACCACCGCCGTCTAACTCGCCGCGCCAGCTGGCGCTGCTTCCGCCTCAGCAGGCTGCGCTGCCGCAACCATGCGGTTCTTCTTAATCAAGCTGCGGACGGTGTCCGATGGCCGCGCACCTTTCGAAATCCAATGATCGATGCGATCGAGCTTCAACGTGCTGTTGTGATCCTTCTTCACCGGATCATAGGTGCCGATGATCTCGATGAACTTGCCGTCGCGTGGGCTGCGGCTATCGGCCACTACCACTTTGTAGTAGGGGCGGTTGGTCGTGCCTTCTCGGCGGAGTCTGATTGAAACTGACATATCGTTAATTCTTCATTCGCGCCATCTGCGCCATCATCTTCTTCATCTTGCCGGCGTTCTTCATCATCTTGCGCATCTGATTGAAACGCTGGAGCAGGTCGTTCACTTCCGTCACCGAACTGCCGCTGCCTCTCGCGATCCGCTGGCGCCGCTTGGCATTTAAAATGTCAGGCCGCGTCCGCTCCTCGTCCGTCATCGAAAGCACAATCGCCTCAGTGCGTTTGATCTGCTTCTCGTCGACCGAAAGGCCCTGCACGTTACTCATGCCGGGGATCATGCCAAGGATGTTTTCCAGCGGCCCCATCTTCCGCATCATCTTGAACTGGGCGAGGAAGTCGTTGAAGTCGAAGGAAGCGGTGCGGAGCTTCTTCTCCATCCGCAGCGCTTCTTCTTCGTCGAAAGCTTCGGCGGCTTTCTCGACCAGGCCGACGATGTCGCCCATCCCGAGAATCCGGCCCGCGAGCCGATCGGGCACGAACGCTTCGAACTGATCGAGCTTCTCGCCGACGCCGGCGAACTTGATCGGCCGCTGCGTCACTTCGCGCATCGAGAGCGCGGCCCCGCCACGCGCGTCGCCATCGAGCTTCGTCAAAATGATGCCGGTGATGCCGAGCGCGTCGTTGAAGTGGGTGGCAACACTGACCGCCTGCTGGCCAGTCGCCGCGTCTGCGACGAGCAGGATCTCTTGCGGCTTTAGGAACTCGCGCAGCTGCTTGATCTCTTCGATCAAGGCGGCGTCGATCTCCTGACGGCCAGCGGTGTCGAAGATCTGCACGTTCCCGGTTTGGGTGTGCGCCCAATCCAGGGCGGCACGCGCGGAACGAACAACGTCCTTCTCGGTCGTCGGCGGCGTGTAAACCGGCACCTGCACCTGACCCGCAAGCGTCGCCAGCTGCTGGATGGCAGCAGGCCGGTGCAAGTCAGACGCGATCAAAAGCGGATTGCGACCCTGCTTCTTAAGCCACGCGGCGAGCTTCGCCGATGACGTCGTCTTGCCCGCACCGTTCAACCCGACCATCAAAATGCGCGCAGGCTTCTCGAGATTCAGCGGAGCGGCATCGCCACCGAGCAAACTGGTCAGCTCGTCGTGAAAGATCTTCACCATCTGCTGACCTGGCGTGACGCTGCGCAGCACTTCCTCGCCCAGCGCCTTCTCCTTCACCTTCGCGATGAAGCCCTTCGCGACCTGGAAATCGACGTCCGCATCGAGGAGCGCGAGACGCACCTGACGCATCGCGTCGTTCACGTTGACCTCGGTGATCGAGCCGTGACCGCGCAGGTCCTTGAAGATGTCCTGAAGCTTATCGCCGAGTTGTGAAAACATGAGGGTCGAGGGTCAGACTCGTAGCATAAAAGCGCGCTGCCGGCCATACCGCCGTCGCTATCGCGGAGCAAGAGGCAGCCAAAAGCGCCGGAATACCGGCGCACTCCAAGACGCTCCGCGACGGACTAACGGCCCGGCAGTCGCTTGCGTTATGGAGTGCGGCGGTATTCCGCCGCTTTTGCCTGTTGCGCATTTACAAAGCATCCGCGTCGGCGCCGACAATGGTAGCCAGCGGGGACAACAGCATCGAAACGGCGCAACCGCCTACAGACAATCGCCGCTGCGCATACCCCGGTCTGTCGGCCTACTCGCGTCCGCAGGCCGATCGCCGCTTCCAGACCGAAGCCGTCTGCACGCCGTGCTTCGCTTCCCAGACTTCCAGCGCGGCACGGAGCAGCGCCACCGAACGGGAGAACTTCTCCCGCCGCGCTGTCTTTGAAACGCCCGCGGTCAGCGCCATACCGTTTTCGCTGCGACGTGCGCGCCGCGCCTGTTCCTTGTTTCGTGCTTGTTCTGCCATTTTCTGCTCCCTTTGCTACCAATCGCAGCCAAGTCGTGAAGCCGAGCGGCGCAGCGGAAGCGCATTCCACGGCAGCACCTGCACCGTCGACCTCGGCGGGCGGGAGATTTTTGCCGGCGGGGCAGCGGCGGAAGTTCGAGCGTGCGCGGAATTCAGCAGCCACGCGCGGCATGCGATCCAAGAGTCGCTGCGCCCGACGCGAGTTGGCGAAGATGGATGTTGCATGGGTCCATTGCTACGTCCCTCCAGCCGAACGCGAAATACTCCCTTGGGAGTAGTCGGTTGAGATGAGTCACGCCGGCTGGCGGCTTCACCGCGGAGCGCAGCGAGCGGCCGTGCGGCATACTGCCAAGGGAGTGTAGACCCTTTGCCGTTCGCGCCGCACAGTCGACTTCATGCAACACGACGTTCCATCCCCTCGATTGCTGCTCGTCAGAGACGTTTTACGGGTCGCGATCGCCTGTGTTGCAACCCCGCCGAACATCAGTGCAGAAGAGTTCGCCGGTCGGGACAGAGACGGGAATACGCACACCCGACGCGGCGGCGCAGGCGTTTCGTTTACGCGAACGGGCGCAGCGTGTTAGCGGCGCGGGCGGCCCGCTCGACGTGGATCGCTCGCGCGTTCGTTCGCGACGGCGGTGCAGCTATTACTTTTTGCCGGGAGCTGGAGAAGCTGCTGCCGGAGCTGCCGAAGCCGCCGCGGGAGCGCCGGTATCCTCGATGTTAAAGCTCCAGCTTGCTTCCACTCGCTTGCCGGCCGCGCTGGCCGCGATGATTACCGTGCAGCTCTTGTCGCGCAGCTTCTGCGTGACCTGATACGACACCGTCTGCGTCTTCTCGTCGAAGCTCGCCGGCACCAGGCCAAGGCCGCTGATGCGCATCTGCACGCTGCCCGGCTCAATCAGTCCCATGGTCGCGAGATTCGCTTTAACCAGCGGCAGCGCGGTGCGCACCGTCTCGCCTTCGGCGGGTTGCGTCTGCAGGGCCGAGGACTGCACTGCTTGCACGGCCGGACCGCTGCCGCTCGCCGCGCCGCCAAACGCCAGCGCGTCGGTGAATACCTTCGGCTTGTTCGCTTCGATCGCGTAGCGGCCGAGCTGATCCGGCTGCGAGCCGAACGTCAGCGGCTGGCCGTAGACGGTGAAGAGCGCCTCGTAGCCGGCATCCATCACGCCCTTGCGCACTCCGTCGTCGTGTTTGCCATACGGCACCGCGAACGCATTGACCCGGATGCCGAGCCGATCCTGCAGCGCCTTCTTCACGCCAGCGGTCTCGTTCATCATCCAGATCTGGTATTCCTCTTCGCTCAGCTTCTTCTTCGCGATCGCGTCGAACCGCTTCCGCATGTCCTGGTGAGTCGCGGAGTGTGCCTGGATGTCCACATTGGCATCGCGCATCTCGGCGAGCTGGTCCCACGTCATCATGCCGCCGCCGGCAAAGTGTCCGCCGGGCCGCAACCCTTCGGTGTAGATGAACATCGTGAAGGGATACTCGTATTTCTTCAGGATCGGCCAGGCGACGGTGTATTGCGTCAGCCAGCCGTCGTCGAGCGTGATGATGGCCGACTTGGGCGGGATGCTCTTCTCGCCGCGTTTCCAGGCAAGGAAGTCCTGCATGCCGATGACGGGAATGTTCTTGTCCTTCAGCTCCTTCATCTGCGCTTCGAAATCCTGCGGCGTGATCTCGGTGTCGGGCCGGCGCACTTTGTCGACGAAGCGGTGGTAGCAGTAGACGACGACCTGGGCGTCCTGGTTCACCTTCGGCTTCTCTGGCGTCGCGACGGGTGTCGGCGTGGCGGCGGCCGTCGCTACGGCTGGCGAGGGCGAAGGATTGGAAACTTGATTGCCGCCGGCAGCATCTGGCGCCTTCTTCTTACAACCGGGGAGACTGAGGGCTAAAACTGCCGCAAGAAGCGCAAATCGTGTCAGCATAGATGAGGTAACGGCTTTAAATCTGAGGCGATAAAACACAAGCGGTTTCTGCGCGTATACGCACGCCGCGCGCACTGCAGACGGCTCTTCGCTGACACCAGCCGCGGTGATCGCCTTGCGCGACAAATTGGTGCAACTATGCCCCCGCGCCAGGGCGAATCTGATTCGCTGCCGAACCGCGTGTAGCGTATCCAAGTTCATGAACCGAATAGTCACTCCGCTTCTGCTGGTCGCTGCGCTTTTTGCACTGGCGAGCTGCGCTGGAGGCGGTGGCGTGCGGAGGAAGAACACCAGCCGCACTTTCGACACTGTCGTGGTCGATGCGGGCCACGGCGGGAAGGATGCCGGCGCGCGGCGTTATGGCCCGGCAGAGAAGGTGGTCGCGCTCGACGTCGCGCAACGCCTCAATCGCAAGCTGCGCGAATCGCGGTTCCGCACCGTGATGACGCGCAACTCAGATGTCTTCATCGAGCTCGATCGCCGCGTCGCGATCGGCAACAAACAGGACAACTCCATCTTCGTCAGCATTCACTTCAACCACGCGAGGCGTCGCGGCATCCAGGGCTTCGAAACGTACTACGCCTCGCCCTACGCGCGCAGCCTGGCGCAGCGGATCCAGCGCAAGCTTCTGACGATGCCGAATGCGCGGAATCGCGGTGTGCGGACGGCAAACTTCCGCGTGGTGAAGAATGCGGTGTATCCGTCCGTCCTCGTGGAATGCGGGTTCCTCAGCAACCGCGCCGAGGCCGGCCGCGCTCGCACCGTCGCCTACCGCGAGATGCTGGCGGACAAGATCGCGGAAGCGATTGTGGAGGAGCGATATGGTTCCGGCGTCTACAACGCGCCTGCGGCCGCGGCTGTCGCGCCAACCGATCCGGCGGGCGCAGCACCGGCGGGTGGCACTGCGCCGTAGCTACGGCGCATGCGCTACCTGGTTAGAGCGCGCCTGAAGCCTGGCTGCGATCACGCCCTGCTAAGTGCAATTGACGATGAGTCACTAGGCGCCGGATCCGTCGCAGGTGACGAGTATGTGCACGACATGCGTCAGGCGCGGCTCATGCCCGACGGAACGGCGCGCTGGGTGGAGGTCTGCTTCTGCGACGAGCCGCTCGAGGAGGAGCGGCCGTATTGGGAGGAGTATTTCGAGCTGCTCCAGGTGAAAGACGCGCACCCGCGAAAGAATTGTCGCCACGAGAACGGAACCGAGCCGTGGGCGTGCTCCCATTGCGATTGCACAAGAAAGCTGGAGGCCAAGCTCGCGGGTGAAGGTGTTTCGTTCCTCGAGGAGCTGCGCGGCGGCTCGTCCTACTCCTAATCATACTCTTACTCCTAATCTGCTCTGCCGGCCGAGGTTCTCCGGAAGAGATTAGGATTAGGATTAAGATTATGAGCAGGAGGGCGGAACACATCTACGCATCATGATGCGTCAATTTGTTCCTTGAAGCGCCCGACGTACGGGCGTTAACTCTCCGTCACGATGGCTACCGAGATCCTGCACCCGCTCGAAGTGCTGATGCGCGAGCGCATTGTCGTCCTCGACGGCGCGATGGGCACGATGGTCCAGCGCTACAAGCTCAGTGAGCAGGATTTCCGCGGCGACCGCTTCGCCGATTGGTCCGGCAAAGACCTGAAGGGCAACAACGAGCTGCTGCTGCTGACGAAGCCGGAGGTCATCGAGGAAATCCACACGCAGTATCTGCAAGCCGGCGCCGACATCGTCGAGACCAACACCTTCAGCGGCACAACGATCGGCCTCCACGATTTCCTCTTCCAAGAAGAGCCGCCGAACGGGCGCAAGGATCCGGAGTTCTTCCAGCGGGTTGTCGATGATCCTGAGCTGCGCTCTCTCGCGCACGAGATGAACGTCGCTGCCGCGCAGATTGCCCGACGGGCTGCGGATCGCATCGGCAACGAAACCGGCCAGCGGCGGTTCGTCGCGGGATCATTCGGCCCGATGCCGGTCACGGCGTCTCTCTCGCCGGACGTAAACGACCCGAGCTTCCGCGCGGTTACTTTCGAGCAAATCCGCCAATCGTACTTCGACCAGGTGCTCGGCTTGCTCGAAGGCGGCGTCGACGTGCTGCTGGTCGAGACGGTCTTCGACACGCTTAATGCGAAAGCCGCGCTCATGGCGATCGCGCAGGCATTTGAGCAAACGAAGCGCACACTGCCGCTGATGGTGTCGGGAACTGTGACGGACCTATCGGGCCGCGTCCTGAGCGGCCAGACGGTGGAGGCGTTTCTGATTTCCGTCGGTCACTCGCACCCTCTCGTCGTCGGTTTGAACTGCGCACTCGGTCCGAAGGAGATGCGGCCGTTTATCGAGGAGCTCGCGCACAACGCGCCGCGCTACGTGAGCGCCTATCCGAATGCCGGCCTTCCCGACCCGCTGTCGCCTACCGGCTTTCCCGAGACGCCGGAAAGCCTCGCGCCGCAGCTGCGCGATTGGGCGCAGAACGGCTGGCTCAACATCGTCGGCGGCTGCTGCGGCACGACGCCCGATCACATCCGTCACATCGCGCAAACGGTGCGTGACTGTCCGCCGCGACCTGCCCCGGCGGTCATTCCGAGCGCAGTCGAGGAATCCCGTGGCGCGACCGGCAAGGTATCGCGACGGGATTCCTCCACTGCGCTTCGCTCCGGTCGGAATGACAACGTGTTGCACCTTTCCGGGCTCGAAGCGCTGAACGTCACCCCCGACATGGGCTTCGTCATCGTGGGCGAGCGCACCAACATCACCGGCTCGCCGAAGTTCTCGAAGCTGATCCTCGGCGGCGACTTTGACGGTGCGGTCGCAGTCGCGCGTCAGCAGGTAAAAGGCGGCGCGAACATCCTC
>CADCTA010000094.1 GCA_902805675.1 uncultured Chthoniobacterales bacterium
CTCCAGGCCTGCCATCGGCCTGTGAGGGACGTCGAGTTCGATTGCCGGGAGGAGCGCGCTGGGTGTGAGATCATGCGAGGTAAGCGAGCTCA
The DNA here is from genome assembly GCA_902805675.1 of uncultured Chthoniobacterales bacterium. Lineage (GTDB taxonomy): Bacteria > Verrucomicrobiota > Verrucomicrobiia > Chthoniobacterales > UBA10450 > JACCTI01. The sequence continues at coordinate 93 of CADCTA010000094.1, forward strand.
CATCGTGAACGGAACGGCTAGGTCTCACAATTCCCTGAGATGCTGTAATTTCTCCTCCCCGTAAACAGGGAGGCTGCTGCCGAACTCCTCCCTGTTTTCTGCTTGCCGCCTCTCTCAGTTATCTTCAATCTGCCGCAGGTAAGATCATGGTCCGCCTAAAAGACTCACGTCCAGCGACCAACCACGGTGGCAGCCGGGAACCGGTCCGCACCGTCGTAGTCGATGATCACGTCTTTATGCGTGAGCTCATCGGCGCGCGGCTTTCGAGAGAGCCCTCGCGCTTCAAAGTGCTGGCCGAGGTGGGAGATGCCGCCTCCGCTGTCGCTGCCTGCCGCAAGCTATCGCCCGATTTGTTGATCCTGGATATTAACCTGCCCGATCAAAGCGGGATCGACGCGGTGCCTGAACTGAAGCGAGTCAGCCCGTCGACCTCCATTCTCTTGTGCACCGCCTTCGCTACGGATGACCGGATTGCTGAGGCGATGCGTTCCGGCGCGGAAGGCTTCGTCGAGAAGACCAATACGTGGGACGATTTCATCGACGCGGTGAATAGCGTCAGCGGCGGGCAGCGTTACTTTCGTTCCAGTAGCCCGAAGGTGCCGATGGTGGCGAAGACAGCCGATCGGCAAGTCCCAAGCACTCCCAAGATACGCCTCAGCTCACGCGAGCGGGAGGTCTTGGGATTGATCGCGGAAGGCAGCACGAGCAAAGAAATCGCGACCAAGCTCGGCATCAGCGTGCAGACGATCGAGACGCATCGCTCGAATCTGATGACCAAGCTGCGCGTCAAGAACATGGCCGGCATGGTCCTCTACGCTGCGCGTAATGGGTTGGTCAGGTTGGGCGGCGACTAGGCGCGCGGCCAGCCGGTGAGTAGTTGATCGGTCGGCGGCTGCCACAGACATCGCGCCGCGGTTCTCGAAACAGCGCGGGAGACTCGGAGCTCACCGCATCACGCCGGTCGCGCCGCGCACCTCGAAGCTGCAGCGGGGAGTCCCCGCCTTGCGCTGGGCGTCTCGTTGGCGAAATTCCACGCCCGCGCATGCTCACCATCTCACAAGTCACAAAAGCCTTCGGCGGGCGCACGCTTTTCGAAGATGCGTCGCTGCAGGTGAACCGTGGCGATCGCGTGGGACTCGTCGGTCCGAACGGCGCGGGGAAGTCGACGCTCTTCTCGCTCATCCTGGGCGAAGCGTCGCCGGATGAAGGCAAAGTATCGACCGAGAGATCGGCCACGATTGGCTTTCTCCCGCAGGAGAACGCGCCCGCCGGCGATGAGACGGTGCTCGAGCTGGCCACCGCGATCTCGCCGGAGCTGAACGAGGCACAGCGCATCCTGAAGAGCACGCCGGAAGACTCGCCCGAACATCACGATGCGCTCCACGCCTTCGACGAGCACGGTGGATGGCAGCTGGAGGTAAAGGCGAAGCGCATCCTGCACGGACTCGCCTTTCGCGAATCAGACTTCGAGCGGCCGGCGAAAACTTTGAGCGGCGGCTGGGTCATGCGCGCGCATCTCGCGCGTTTGCTCGTGCAGGAGCCGGATTTGTTGCTGCTCGACGAGCCGACCAACCATCTCGACCTGGAATCGCTCGTCTGGTTCCAGGAATACCTGAAGAGCTATCCCGGCGCGATTCTGATGATTTCGCACGATCGCGAGTTTCTGAATAAGCTCGTCGGCTCGATTATCGAGATCGCGCATCGACGGCTGCAGCGTTATCGCGGTAACTGGGACAGCTACGTCGAACAGAAAGCCGCGCGTGAAGAACAGCACGCCTCCGCTTACAAGAATCAGCAGAAGGAGATCCAATCACTGCAGGCGTTTGCGGATCGGTTCCGCGCCAAGGCGAGCAAAGCGTCGCAGGCGCAGAGCAAGCTGAAGCAGATCGATCGCATGGAGAAGATCGATGCGCCGGTCGCGCGCGAGAAGACGGTGCACTTCCACTTCCCGCAGCCGCAGCGCAGTGGGCATCGGGTGATCAAGCTGGAGGGTGTCGATTTCGCCTATGGCGATCTTCCGGTTTACCGCGGACTGGACTTCGAGGCTGAGCGCAACCAGCGCACCGTGCTCGTCGGACCAAACGGCTCCGGCAAATCGACCTTGCTGAAGTTGTTAGGCGGCGCGCTGCAACCGCAGAGCGGCACGCGCGAGCTTGGCCACAATGTGAAGGTCGGCTACTTCGCGCAGTATCGCGTCGAGATGTTGAACCCGGGCATGACAGTGCTCGACACCGCGCGCGACATGCCGAACCCGGTGTCGGAACAAGTCGCCCGCACCGTGCTCGGCTCATTTCTGTTCCGCGGCGACGATGTCTTCAAAACGACTGCGGTGCTCAGCGGTGGAGAGAAGACACGCCTGGCACTCGTGAAGCTGCTCCTCGATCCGCCGAACCTGCTCCTCATGGATGAGCCGACGACGCACCTCGACGTCGGCAGCATCGACGCCTTGGTGGGCGCGCTGGCGCAGTATGAAGGCACGCTCATCTTCATCAGCCACGATGTTTATTTCATCCGCGCGGTCGCTAAGAGCGTGCTGCACATCAGCGCCGGCCAGCTCACGCCCTACGCTGGCGATTACGATTACTATCTCGATAAGTCGCGCGCGACCTCGGCACGCGCTGCGCTTACGACCGGCCAGACGTTACAAAACCTGCAGCCAAAAGCCGCCGCCGCACCCGCCGTGACCAATGGCGCCGGGGCGGGATTGCGGGAGAGCCGCCAACAACGCCGCGCCGATGCGGAGCAGCGCAAAGCGGAAGCGAAAGTGAAGCGCGACCACGAGAAACGGGTGCGCGAACTCGAAATGCACATCATGTCACTCGAAGGCCGGCAGCGTGAACTCACAGCCGAGCTGGAGAAGCCGGAGACCTACGCGGCAGGCGGGGCGGCGATGGAGTTAAACCGCGAGTTACTCGGCATCACGAGCGAGTTGGAACGAGTAACCCGTGAGTGGGAATCGCTCGCGGCGAGCGCGCCCGCTTGATCTTCGGGCCGGAGTCGCTCGGGCAACTGCGGTAAGGTTACCGAAGCGGCGGTTCGGGCAGCTGCCGGAGTTCCTGGTTGTAACGATCGAGCGTCTGGTTCTCAGCGACGAGCTCGTTCTCCCGGTAGCCCCTGCTGCGCTTACGGTTGATCTCCGTCTGCAGGTAGGTGATGCGCTGCTCGAGGGCCTGCTTGGTCGCTTTGTGGGCAGCGACATTTCGATGATACGACTGCTCTCTCGATTCTACGGCGCGGGTGTTATTCAAAGTCTGGCGGGACAGGCTCTGCCGACGCTGCCGGTCATTCTCCTGCTCCTCTTGCTGCGCGAGTAGCTGTTGCTGGTTGCGCGCAGCTTCCTGTTGAACTCGTGCGGTGGTCTGGCCGCGGTGCTCGTCGAATGCCTGCTTCTGCTGGGGACTGAGCACGTTGTCGTTCGCCTTCAGGGCCTGAATCAGCTGCCCAGTAGCTCCGGAGTTGATGAGGGCTAGTTCCGCAGCTGCATCGGGGGCTTCGGAGACATGCCTGCGTTGTATCTCGGCTATGATAGACGCCTGGTTGTAGCCGCTGCGCAGCATCAATGAGACGTCAGCGAGCGGCATCGCCTGACGCGCAACGCGCAACTCGTCAGCAGTGAGAGGAGGCAGCGGCGGCGGCGGCGGCTGTGCGCAGCCGAAGCTAAGGGACACAACCAGCGCGGCTAAGCCAAGCTGCGAGAGTATAGGACGTCGAGGCATCACGAATGACTCTCAGCATCCGGCGCGCCGCCATTTAAAGTTTTAACAAAAAATGCCTGATCTGCTGCTGACGCTAGCCGGCAGTTGCGCCTAAGACTAACCGGCAGGCCGCGCTGTAGCTATCGTCTCACGCTCGGCTTACCCTCGGCGGGTGCGGCGGTTATGAGGCGGCTGCTCGCGCAGCTCGCCGCGCGGCTATGTTGCGCAGGTACCGGTTCGGCGGGAGCTTGGACCGCACTTCACCGATCACGCCATGCACTGGAAAGTTCTCATCACGTCACTCGCACTCGCGGCATCAACGTTCACGGACGCCAACGCGCAGAGCTCCGGAAAACGCCCGTTCACCTTCGAGGACATGATGGCGCTGAAGCGCGTGAGCGATCCGGTGCCTTCGCCGAATGGCAAGTGGGTCGTTTTCTCGGCTGTGGAAGTCGACATTGAGGAGAACACGCGCAAGTCGCGGCTCTGGATCGTGCCGGCCACAGGGGGTGAGGCGCGCCGCCTGAATCCGACGGAGAACGAAGAGGAGCGCGCGCGTTTCTCGCCTGACGGTAACCGCCTCATCTTCAGCTCGAAGGCGACCGATCCCGCGCAAATCTGGATCTGCGACTTCGATTCCAACGCTGGCGCGCTCGCGGGCCAGCCGCAGCAATTGACGACGATTTCCACTGGCGCCGAGGGCGGCATCTGGTCGCCCGATGGCCGGAACGTCCTGTTCGTCTCGAAGGTGTATCCGGATTGCAAGGACGACGCCTGTAACAAGCAGCGCGATGAGGAGCTGACGAACAGCAAGGTCAAGGCGAAGACCTTCGATAGCCTGCTGTATCGGCACTGGAACGCGTTCACGGAGTTCAAGCGCAGCCATCTGTTCCTGCAGCCGGCGGATGGCAGCGCCCCACCGAGCGATATGACGCCGGGTGATCACGACGTGCCGCCGTTCAATCTCGGCGGACAGGACATGTATGCCGTCTCTCCCGATGGGCAGGAACTCGCCTACACGAGCAACATCGATGAGGTCGAGGCGACGAGCACGAACAACGAGATCTTCATCGTGCAGCTAGCGGGCGGGGCGCCGAAGAAGATCTCGAGCGCGGCGGGGAGCGATGCGACGCCGGTCTATTCGCCGGATGGCAAGCACCTCGCGTGGCTCTCGATGGCGCGCGGCGGCTTCGAAGCCGACAAGGCGCGGCTGTTTATCTACGAGCGGCAATCAGGCCAGACACGCGATGCGACCCAGGAGTTCGATCGCTCGGTCGGCGGCCTGGCGTGGGCGCCTGATTCGAGCGCGATCTTCTTCACCGCGGAAGATCGCGGCGAGGCCCCGATCTATGCGCTGCCGCTCGAGGCAAAGAAACCGGTCGAGATCGCGCGGCTGCATGCGGACGAACTCGCGTTCGGACCCGACGGCAAGAATCTCTTCTTTGCCCGCGCATCGATCACCGCGCCTAACGAGATCTGGCGCATGGATGTTTCCGGGGCAGCCGCCGACGCGGCAAAGCGCCAGCCGGAAGCAGTCACACGCATGAACGAGCCGGTGCTTTCGCAGATCGCGATGCAGCCGCTCGAGTCGTTCACGTTCAAAGGCGGCGCGAATGCCGACGTGCAGGGGTTCATCGTGAAGCCGCCCAACTTCGACGCGGCGAAGAAGTATCCCGTGAAGTTCCTCATCCACGGAGGTCCGCAGGGCGCGTGGGGCAACTCCTGGACCTATCGGTGGAATGCGCAGCTCTTCGCCGCTTCGGGCGATTACGTGGTGGTGATGATCAACCCGCACGGCTCGACGGGTTACGGCCAGGCATTCACGGATGCAGTGAGCGGCGACTGGGGCGGCAAGCCGTACGACGATTTGATGAAGGGCTTCGACCATGTCGTGAAGACGTATCCGTTCATCGATAAGACTCGCGTGGCCGCGATGGGCGCAAGCTACGGCGGCTACATGGTGAACTGGATCCTCGGTCACACCGACCGGTTCAAATGCGCGGTGTCGCACGCGAGCGCCTTCAACGCGGAGTCGTTCTGGGGCACGACGGAGGAGCTGTGGTTTGCGGAGTGGGAATTCGGCGGGCCGCCGTGGAAGAGTCGTGAGATTTACCGCAGATGGTCACCGCATTTGCACGCGGAGAAGTTCAAAACGCCCACGCTCGTCGTGCATGGGCAGCTCGACTATCGCCTCGATGTGTCGCAGGGGTTTGAGCTCTTTACCACGCTGCAACGGCTGAAGGTGCCGTCGAAGCTGCTCTACTTCCCTGACGAGGGACATTGGGTGAACAAGCCGCAGAACTCGCGCTTGTGGTACAAGACCGTGAACGAGTGGGTGGACCAGTGGTGCGGCGCTGATCGCAAGCTGTGATTCCGGAATCGTACTGTCTCGTAACGCGGTCATCCTGAGCGGAGCGAAGGACCTCACGCAGGCTCTCTGACCGATGCACCGATACTTGTCCACCAAGGAGCCGGCGCGAGGTCCTTCGCCGTCTGCGCGGCTCAGGATGACCACGCGACGTGGAACGGCTGCTATCCACACCAGTTGCGATTCAGCGGCGTGAGCGAATCAACCACCGCAGACGTCAGCACGAAGGAACTCGGCATTTACCTCAACGATCACCTCGCCGGGTCCGTCGCGGCATTGGAGCTCATCGAGTATCTCTCGAAGAACTACCCGGACAGCACGCTCGAGATATTTTTCGCCGAGCTGCACGCCGATATCTCAGCCGACCAGGATGTGCTGCGCGATTTGCTGCGCACATTTGAAGAAGGCGAGAGCTCGGTGCGCAAAGCCGGCGCATGGCTGGCGGAAAAGGTCGGCCGCGCAAAATTCGGCTTGAGCGAGCACCAGGTAAGCGGGACCGGGCTGCTCGAGGCGCTGGAAGGGCTCACGCTCGGCATCACTGGCAAGCAACTCCTCTGGCGCGCTCTGCAGAGCGCATCCGACACGACGCCGCAGTTGCGTGGCTTGGATTACCCCCACCTGGAGCAACGCGCGCGCGAGCAGCGCGATCGCGTGGAAGAAAAGCGACTGGCAGCGGCGCGCGAGGCCTTCCGGGCGTAGGTAGGGACGCCGGGCTGCGGCGTCCGAGCTGCGTGGCTCCCAGAAAGGTCGTGCATGGCCCGAGAGCTTGCCACGCCGGTCGGGCATCGCAGCGCGATGTCCCTACCATCCATCTGCTGGCCCTAGCGCCGCTTCGCCTTCGCCGGGCTGAAGAGCTTGCGCAGCGACCGATCGAGCGGCGTCAGCCGTGGTCCCGAGTTCGCCTTCTTCTTCGACGAGCGTCGGCGCACAGCCTGCTTCGGCTGCGATGCTCCACGAGCCCGCTGCTCCTGAATGCCCACGATCTCGAAGCTCGCATCGGCCTGGCGTGCGAGCACGATCGTGTGGTTCACCTTGCCGTCTGCTTTTCGGCTCTGAGATGGGTTCGCGAGTTGATACGCGACCAGCGCTGTCGCGGCGGTGTTATCGCCGCGCTTCGAGAGCGTGACCTCCTCATCCATCGTGTATTTGCGCTGCGGCCAGCTCTCGTTGTAGGCGACCAGTTGATCCCGCACGTAGGTCTTCGGCACGATGCCGTGAGCGAAGTAATCGACGCGCGGCGCGTAGTAGGCGAGCTCGTCGGTCACGTTCTCCGTTTCGCACGCAGCGAGGTAGCGCCGCATGAACTCGTGCAACTCCTCACGCGAAGGCGGTGGCACGTTGATGTCGCCCGCAATCGACATGGGTGTGGGTGCAGGATTCTGCGTATCCGGCGGGAGCGGCTGGGCGGCGGCCTCGCTCCTGAGAATCGGCACATCGGCCGGCGGCTGATCGCCCGGTTCCGCGAGGCCCATCGAGCGCAGCGTCTGTGCATCCGCCACTCCCGATGCGGGGAAGCCTTTCCGCTCCTGGTAGCGCTTGAGCGCAACCCCGAGCTCCGGGGTCTGCTGCCCGTCGAGGTCGCCGTAGAACAAGCGACGTTTGCGCAGCTCCTCCTGCACCTGACGAGTGATCTCGTCAGCTGAGGCGACACCCGGCAGCAGCAAAGCCGCTACCGCCAGGAAACATGTAAAAACGCGAAACACGCAACTCTTCGTAAGCACGGGGATTCCGGATTCGCCTATTTACGCAGTTTCGCGGTGAGCGCATGTCTTATCGCCGAAGGTCGAGCTGCCGTTTCGCGGGATTGCTGCTCATGCTAGCTTCCCGCTCATGGAGAAAGTGATCATCGTGGGCAGCGGATGCGCGGGCCTGACTGCGGCCATCTACGCCGCGCGCGCGAATCTCAGCCCACTCGTGCTGGAGGGAAGCCATCCCGGCGGTCAGCTCGCCACGACTACCCTGGTCGAGAATTTTCCTGGCTTTCCCGAAGGGATCGACGGGCCGCAGCTGGTCATGAACATGCACATGCAGGCGGAGCGATTCGGCGCGCGTTTCTCGTATTCGGAAGTGACCGATTTCGAGCCGAAAGACGATCACCTGCGGCTGCTCATCGATGACGAATGGAAAGAGACGCGCTCGGTCATCATCGCAAGCGGCGCCTCGGCGCGCTGGCTGTCGCTGGAGAATGAAGAGAAGCTCATCGGGCATGGACTGACCTCCTGCGCGACTTGTGACGGTGCGTTCTACCGCAATGTGCCGGTCTGTGTCGTGGGCGGCGGTGACTCGGCGGCTGAAGAGGCGCTCTTCCTGACGCGGTTCGCGTCGAAGGTTTACCTCATCCACCGGCGCGACAAGCTGCGCGCCTCCAAGATCATGGCGGATCGGGTGCTCGCGTGTGAGAGCATCGAGCCGATCTGGAACACGGTGCTCACGCAGTACATCCCCGACGAGAAGGGCGAGATGAACGCTGTGAAGCTGCGCGACGTGAACACGCATGAGGAGCGGCTGCTGCCCGTGGCGTGCGTGTTCGTGGCCATCGGGCACGACCCGAATACGAAGGCTTTTCATGGCAAGCTCGAGACCGATCCTGACGGGTATCTGATCAGGAAGCACCTCGCGGAGAGCAAGCATCCGGGTGTCTTCATCGCCGGCGATGTCGCGGATCGCGTCTACAAGCAGGCGATCACCGCGGCTGGGTCCGGCTGCGCCGCGGCGATCGAAGCCGAGAAGTATCTCAGCGGCTTTCCGCATTCGGTTGACTAGCCAACTCAGCGGCTCAAACACGCTGTCATTCCAAGCGCAGCCGAGGAATCCCGTGGCGATACCGTTCAGCTTGCGCCGCGGGATCCCTCGACTTCGCTCCGCTTCGCTCGGGATGACGGGAAAGTGGTGACGCCGTGAAGCTCTGCGACCTGACGCAGTTCTACTCGCCGCTGAGCGGCGGAGTGAAGCGTTACGTCCACGAGAAGATCAACTACATCCAGAACGCTGCCCCAGGCGATGAGCACATCCTCATCGTTCCGGACGCAAAGACCGGCGTCGCGAGCGCGAAGCAGTCGCGGGTCTACTCGATTCATTCCCCGCTGCTTTCGCAGACGTCGCGCTATCGCGCTTTGATTAACCTGCGCGCCGTCGAGGAGGTTTTCGAGCGCGAACGCCCGGACATCATCGAAGTCGGCGATCCGTATCAAACGGCGTGGAAAGCCGTGGCCTCAGGGCGCGCGCTGCGCATTCCCGTCGTCGGTTTCTACCACTCGCACTTCCCGGAGGCGTATCTGCGCAGCGCCTCGAAGTTCCTCGGCCGCACAGCAAGCGAGGCCGTGATGGATTACGCGCAGCGCTACGTTCGAAATCTCTACAACCGCTTCGAAGCGACCCTCGTCCCGTCGCACGAACTCACGCGCGTGCTCAGCGGCTGGGGCGTGCGCAATGTGCACGCAGTCGATCTCGGCGTGAACACCGACGTGTTCCACCCGGACGCCGCCGATCGGCTCGAGATGCGGCATTCGTTAGGCATCCCGCATGGGAAGACGCTCCTGCTTTATGTCGGCCGCCTCGCGGTGGAGAAGAACGTGCAGACGTTGTTCGCCGCCTTCGAACAGCTAACGAAGCGCGCGCCCGATCGTTTTCACCTGCTCGTCATCGGCGACGGGCCGCATCGCGACGGCATTCGCCGCCTGCAGGAGCTGTCCGCGAGCGTTACGTGGCGTTCGTACTGCCAGGATTCCGCCGAGCTCGCGCGCTACTACCGCGCGGCCGATCTGTTCGTCCATCCCGGCGTGCAGGAGACATTTGGCCTCGTCGCGCTGGAAAGCCAGGCTTGCGGCACGCCAGTGGTAGGGATCAGCGGCAGCTACATGGACCGCATTATCTTCCACGATCAGGGCAGCTGGGCGCGTGAAAACAATCCGGCTGCGCTGGCCGAAGCGATTGAAAGAGTAACGGCAGACGACCTGGCGGCGGCGGGCCAAGCGGCCTCCGTTCGAGCTGCGCAATCGCACGCCTGGCCGCGGGTATTCGAGCGGCTCTTTTGCATTTACCGGGAAGTCTGCGCTAACTACAGGCGGGCATGATCGGATGAGCACGGGAAAAGCATTCACAATTCGCAATTACCAGCCTTCCGATCGGGAGGCTGTGCGGCGCTTGTGTTGCCAGACTGGGTTCCTCGGCGAGCCGATCGATCCGGTCTACGAAGATCGCGAGCTCTTCGCCGATTTCCTCACCACCTACTACACGGACCACGAACCGGAATCGTCGTGGGTGGTGGAGATCGATGGCGAGCTGCGCGGCTATCTGCTCGGCTGCCGCAAGCCGCTGCTCAATCAGCTCTACTCGTTTTACCAGAACATCTGCCTCTCGGCGCGCGCGATCCTGCGCTACGGCCGCTACAACGAAGCCTCGCGAGGTTTCATCCGCTGGCTGGTGATGAACGGCTGGCGCGAAGTGCCCGCTTCGCCGCGGCGCACACCGCATTTCCATATCAATCTGCTGCCGGATGCGCGGAAAATCGCCACCACGCGTGCGTTGTTCAGCGCCTACTTCGGCTACCTCTACCGGCATGGTGAGAAGCGCGTCTACGGCCAGATCGTCACCTTCGAGAGCCGGCGCGGCGAGAAGATGTTTGAGCGTTACGGCTTCAAGGTGCTCAACCGTGCGCGCATCACGAAGTACGATGCGCTGCACCCCGAGTCGGTCTACCTGAGCACCGTGATCAAGGATCTCGAAGGTGTCGAGCCGCTCACGGTGGCCGTCCACTCGCGCGGCTAGATCACTGGCGCTCGCCGTGTAGAGGCGGTCGTGGCAAACGCCTGATGGTCTTCGCGCTGCGCCGACCGGTCGACCCGCGCGCATTGTAAAAGCGCCAGAATACTGGCGCACTCCAAGACGCTCCGCGACCGCCGCGCGCTCAGCAGTCGCTGGCGTTTTGGACTGCGGCGGTATTCCGCCGCTTTCGCTCTCAGCCCTACCTCCGCGCGACCTTCGGCGGAATGAGCCAGATCAACCGACCGGCCTCACCCGCATCGTCGAGATCGATCCGTGCGAGACCGCCTTTGCCGAGCTTCACGATTCCGCCCGTCAGCGCGCGGATCAGTCCGCTGAAATCCGGCTCGTGTCCGACGAGCATCAAGTCGGCGCCCTTGGCGTGTTTGATCAGCGCGCGGAACTTCGCGGGGCTGAAGCCGGGCCGCAGCGTGGCTTGTTCGCGGACCTCCAGCCCAAGCGCATCGGCGGCAATCTCCGCGGTCTGCCACGCGCGCGGCAGGGGGCTCGAAAGGATCACCGAAGGCGCGACGTTCAGCTCGCCGAGAAACTGCGCGATGCGGCGCATCTCGCGTTTGCCGTCTTTCGTGAGTGGCCGCTCGTCGTCGGGCTTGTCCCAGTCAGGCCAATCGGCCTTGCCGTGACGGAGTAGGTAAAGCTTCATGCCGTGGCGCGCCTCCTTCTGTCATTCCGACCGAAGTGGAGGAATCCCGTGGCCGACCGATGAGTTGAACAACGGGATCCCTCGACTTCGCTCGGGATGACCGGGGATTTACGAGCGCTTCTTCTTTTTCTTCTTCTTCTTTTTGGTGTCGCTGGCGGTGGCCGTGAGCACAGTCGTCACCACACCCGTCACGATCGCGGTCGCGATCTCCGGTCCGTGGCGGAGGATTGCCTTCTTCACCGTCCTGCGGACGGCTTTGCGTGTCTTTTTGGGAATCAAGCGCACGAGTTCTGCATACCAGCCGGTGAGGGGAGAGGACGAGCTTTCCTCGTCCTTGTGCCCGGTTCCATTAGGCTGCCGTACGTGGCGTAGCGGATCGCCGAGTAGTGGTGCTGACTTTTGCATCGGTGGCTGCAGTTGACGCGCTCGCAGAAATGGAGCGCTCGGGGTCCAGGGATTTACCAGCACGCACGAGCGCATCGGAGGCGCGCTTCTTCAGGTCGCGGACGATCTCGTTCCTCTTGCCGCCGGCCTTGAGCAAGCTGGCCACGCCGGTGCCGACAAGTTCCGAAACCTTGCGCGTCGCGCCGCTGCCGGAGAGCGCCATCGCGGTGGCGGCACCGGTGACCACACCGGTTGCGATCCCGTGTTTCTTCACCGCCTTGCGGACGGTCTTGCGGATCGACTTCGTGGTGTTCTTCTTTTTCATAAGCTTACTAGTTCGAAACTCGGGGGCGTTCCTGCCGTAAAGTCGGCGTCATCCACCCAGTTGTCACGGGATTGTCACATTCCGCTGATTGAACCGGCAGCCGCGCAGGGATGAAGCTGTGGCATGTCTCGAATCGTGATTCGCTGCTGGATCGCTGCGTTCGTGCTGATGATGGCAGGAGCGCCGCTTCGCTCGGGCGCCGCGAGCTTCGGATCCGAGATCATCGTCAGCGTGGCTGACCAGGAGCTCGCGCTCGTCTCGCGCGGAAAGCTGGTCGCGCGTTATCCGATCTCGACCTCGAAGTTCGGCATCGGCGATCAGCCGGGCAGCTACCGCACGCCGCTCGGCGTCATGTTTGTCAGCAGCAAGGTGGGCGACGGGCTGCCCGCCGGGGCGGTGATCAAGAGCCGCATGGCGACCGGCGAGGTGCTCGCGCCAAACGCACCCGGCCGCGATCCGATCGTCTCGCGCGTGCTCTGGCTCCGCGGCAAGGAATCGCAAAACGCGAACGCGCGGGAGCGTTGCATCTACATCCACGGCACGGCGGAGGAGAGCCGCATCGGCAAACGCGCCAGCTTCGGCTGCGTGCGCATGCGCTCGCGTGACGTGATCGCGCTCTACAGCCGCGTCCACATCGGCACGCAGGTTACAATTTCCGACAAACGCATCGCGGCCCTGCTCCCCGAAGAAGAGCCGACGCTGCTTGCGCGCCAGGATTAATCAGCCACACCGCCGATCTCGTATGAACAAGTGCAACGTCCTCTTCATCTGTGTGCACAACAGCGCACGCAGCCGCATCGCGGAAGGCCTATTGAACGCGCGCTGCGGCGACTTCTTCGCAGCTCAAAGCGCCGGGCTGGAGAAGGGCCGCGGCGTCAACCCGCTCGCTGCCGAAGTGATGAGCGAGGTTGGCATCGATATCAGCGGCAAGCCGAGCCAGGAGGTCTTCGACGTTTACAAATCGGGCCAGCTCTTCGCCTACGTCATCACGGTTTGCAGCGAATCCGAAGCCGCGGGGTGCCCGATTTTCCCGGGCCCTGCGAAGCGGCTGCACTGGCCCTTTGCCGACCCGTCGTCGTTCACCGGCACGTGGGAAGAGAAGCTCGAACAGACGCGCGAAGTGCGCGCCACGATCGCGGCGCAGATCGAGGAGTGGTGCGCGGAAGTTTGCGTCGAGGAAGCCGCACCGGCGCCGGTGTAGCGCCGCGTGATTGCAGCGGCTGCTCTCGCCGCTTAGCACAACCAGGCGCCGGTCGCCGGTTGAGCCTCGCCTGTACAGCGCCACGGCGCTCCGGGATGGGACCGGAGCGCCGCGCCTAACCTTCCCTGCGAAAAACGCCTACTGGCCCGCCGGCAGCATGATCAGCAGCTGACCATCTTCCACCGTACCGGGCGCCGGCTGGTTCGTTGGGCGATGCGCCTGCACGTCGAAGATCCAGCTGTTGTCGCCGAACATCGACGAGGCATCGATGATGCCGCTGGTCTCCCACACACCAGGGCCCACCGGCACGCCATCGCGGCCCGGCGGGTTCAACTGCGCGACACGCTCGGCGGCGAAGTTGTTGTTCAAATCAAAACGCCAGATGCTCCCGTCGCGACCCTTCTGCGCCATCACTGGCCGGGTATCCGCGGTGCCGTCTTCCTGCACCATGAGGTAGTCGCCGTTCGTGTCGATGTTGTCCGGGCTGAGCGCGGTGTCGCCGCCGGCCGCGATGATCTGGTCCGCGTTGTAGATCACGGTGAGCCTGGCGTCCTTCAGCGGATTGCCGGGATTCAGCTCCAGGTGATAACCACGCCCAAGTCGGTTGCCGACGTTCCCGCCGGTCGTGACGAAGTAGTAATCCTTGCGCGAGTTCTTGCTCCAGGCGCCGTCTTCCGTGCGGATGAACCCGAACGCGCCCGCCGCATCGGAGGCTGCCTCGAGCTGCGTGTCGGTCAGATTTTCGACATCGCGAATCTCAACCCACTCGCCCGTGATGCTGCCGTTCAGGAATGTGCTCTCGCTGTTGCGCGACGGATCCTTCGAGCGGAACGCGTAGAGCTTTCCGTTATCGAGGCCATTGCGACTCAGCACGCTGGCGCCGGCGCGGCGCTCTTTCTTGCCCACATACATGTAGAGCTGCGAATCCGGAGTCGACGGGCCGTCCTCCATGCACATGACGACGACCTCGTTGCCCCCGAACGGCCGCGGGAGCGCATTCTCCCATGGCATGCGCGGGAATTTCTTCAGGGTGTGCAGTTCGTTGTCGAACGTCGCGGTGAGCACACCGCCGCGCCCGTCGAACGTATCTGCGCCGCTCGATTCCTCGCCCGCGAGGTAGATCGGCCGATCGTATCCTCCGTCCGGATCCGCAACCGACGCCGAGCAGAAGCGGCTGAAGGCAGGTGAGCCATTCGTTGAATCGGCCGGCGGGAACGATGCGCCGGTTCGCTCGTCGAACACGCGATCGTAGGCGCGTTCGCCGGAGAGAACGCTGCCGTCTTCCGCGAGCACAAAACGCGAGATGAAGGCGCCGCGCTGCAGTGGTCCGCCGATGATCGGCTGCGATGTGGTGGACTTGGTGAACTCGTGATTCATCAGGACCGAGACGGTGCCGTCGGAGTTTGGATAGGCGCCGAGACCGTCGGGAATCCCGACCATCTGGTACTGCTTAGACGGGTCGCTGGTTTCCGGAACCTTGTCCGCCACGCTAAGGATCGGCTTGATCTCGTAAGCCGAGCCGACCGGCACGGTGTACGGCTTGGTGTTTGTGACGAAGCCGTCCTGCGCGAGCGCGCTGGCGGCGATAAAGCTCGCCGAAGCGATGGCTGCTGAAGCTCTGAGTTTTCTCATCTTGGGCTGTGTCTGCTTGTTCATTGATGTGGGTTGATTGCTCGTTGTGAGCACCCGCACCGTTGCAGCCCGATGTTTCAGTCACGCGGCAGGCGCGTGACGTTTCGGTGAATTGCGGCAGCCCGCCGCGTTAGAACGCCGCCGCGAGGCGCGTGAGCAGATAGCCGAGCAGCGCCGTCACCGGCAGCGTCAGCACCCATGCCCAGATGATGCGCTCGACCACGCCCCACTTCACGCCGCCGAAACGCTTCACCGCGCCGACTCCCATAATCGAGGTGGAGATGACGTGCGTCGTCGAAAGCGGAATGCCTGCTGAGCTCGCGACCTGAATGATGACCGCGGCCGTCGTCTCCGCGGCGAAGCCGTGCACCGGCTGCAGCTTCACCATCTTGTGCCCGAGCGTGCGGATGATGCGCCACCCACCCGCTGCGGTGCCCGCTGCCATGGTGATTGCGCAGACGATGATCACCCACCTGGGCACCGCGAACTCCGGCGTCTGCAGGAATTGCATCGACGGCGGCAGATCATTGAATGCGCCGCCTTGCGTGCCCGCGAAGAGCGCGAGCGTGATGATCCCCATCGTCTTCTGCGCGTCGTTCGTGCCATGGCTGTGCGCCATCCAGGCGGCGCTGACGAGCTGGGCCTTGCCGAAGATGGCGTTCACGATGTGCGGCGTCGCGCGCCGGAGCGCCACGAGCAGGACGAACATGAGCAATCCGCCCATCACGAACCCAATGACGGGAGACGTGAGCATCGGGATCACGACTTTCGGCACCAGGCCTGTCGTCCACTTCAGCACGGACCAGTCGCCATTCGCCGCCGCCACCGCCGCGCCGCACAACCCGCCGATCAGCGCGTGACTGGAGCTGGAAGGCAACCCGAGCCACCACGTGATCAGGTTCCACACAATGGCTCCGAGCAGCCCGCAAAGGATGGTCGTCATCGTGATGGCGTTGGCGTCGATCATCCCTTTGCCGATCGTGGAAGCCACCGCGGTGCCCGCGAGCGCACCGGTCAGATTGAAGAACGCCGCCAAGCTGATCGCCTGACGCGGCGTCAGCACCTTCGTGGATACGACCGTCGCGATCGCGTTCGCCGCGTCGTGGAAGCCGTTGATGTACTCGAAGGCCAGCGCCGCGAGCACCACCAGGATAAAGAGCGTCATACCGGGACGGGCGGCGGCGCGTCAGGAGTATTTCAGCACGATCTGCAGGATGATGTTTCCCGCGTCGCGGCACCGATCGATCACCTTCTCGAGCAGATTGTAGATGTCGCGCAGGAAGATGATCTGCTTCGCGTCGTAGTCGCCGTGATACAGGTCGCGCAGCAGCTCGAGCTCGAGCTTGTCCGCGTCACCTTCGATCGTTTGCAGCCGCGCGTTCTTCTCGCGCGCAGTCGCGGCGTCGATCCCTTTCCGCAGTTCCTTCACCATCGCGAGCACCTCTTCCGCAGCGGCATCGAGCAGCGCGACATGCTTCTGGAAATTGCCCGCCGGAATCGGGCCCGGATAAATCACAATGCGCTCGCCGATCTTCTCCACCGTCTTCGGAATCTTATAGAGCGCGTTGGCCAGCGACTGGATGTCCTCGCGCTCCAGCGGCGTGACGAACGTCTTGCAGAGCTGCTCGGTCAGCTCCTGCGTGATCTGCTTGTCCTTGCGCCGGCTCTCCACGAAGTCCTGCATGCTCTGCGGGGAATCGTGTTTCTCCAGCTTCGTGAGCAGCGCGACGAGATGGTGCACGCTGCTATCGGCCTGCTGCGCGCTACCCTCCAGCAGGTCGAAGAACTTCTCATCGTGACCAAGCAGCTTGCGAATTGAAAACATAAGAGGCGGGTCTGCGGCTCAGGTGGGGGCGAGCGGCTTTGTAAATTAGCGTCGGGCGTAATTGCCACACAATTGTAACAATTCCACTTCGCGCCCAGGAATGACTCTGGTAGACGAGCGGCATGAAGCAGGAATTTCGCGGCCGGGCAGCGGCAGTCTTCGCGGCGGTCTCTTGTGCCTTCATCGCCACGCCCGCGCGCGCTCAAACCGACGCCGAGCGGCTCGAGAAACTGGAGCGCGCCGTTCAGCTGTTGCAGCAGCGGAATGCTGAGCTCGAACAAGAGGTGCGCGGACTGAAGCAGCAGCGTTCTGCGCCAGCTCCAGCGGTTGCTGAATCCGCGCCGAAACCGGCGGACGACGGCAAAGCAGTCGTCGAGAAATCGGCCGCGAAGGAAGAGAAGCCGAAGGTTTACGCGACGGCTGGTGCGTCGGAGTTCAAGCTCACCCTCGCGGGGTTCATCCAGGGGCAATTCGACGGCGGCGATGTGTTTGCCTTCGAAGGGCGCTTCGGCGTCGGCACCGGTGAGATCAAGGATCGCTTCCGCCTGCGCCGCGCGCGCATCGGTGTAAGCGGAGAGTACACCGACCTATTCGACTTCAAGCTGGAGGGCGAATTCACGCAGAGCGACGTCGGTCTGACGGTGCGCGATGCGCAAGGTCGCACCCTGGGCTCTAATGCCAGCCGCACCGCATTCGGCGCGACGGACCTCTTCGCAAACTGGCGCACGTTCGACGAGTTCAACGTGAAGGTCGGCCAGTTCAAGGCGCCATTCGGGCTCGAGCAGCTGACCTCGGACACGAAGCTCTTCACGCCGGAGCGCAGCCTCGTCACCACCGCGCTCACGCCCGAGCGACAGATCGGCGTGCAGGTCTGGGGCAAGCCGCTCGCGAGCGTCCTGCCGGCGCAGAAGGATCTGCTCACGTATTACGCCGGCGCCTTCAACGGCACCGGCCGCAACATCACCGTCAACGACAACAACGAGTTCATGTATGTCGCCCGCCTCGAGGTGCAGGCGATGAAGACGAAGATACTCAACCAGGAGTCGACGCTGAAGCTCGGCGCGAACGGCGTCACGAGTCGCGACGAAACCGGCACCAGCATCTCGAGCGCGCTGCTCGAGAACAGCGACGGCTCGCTCTCCGCGTACAATCTCCCGTCGCGCGGCACGCGTGAAGGCTACGGCTTCGACGCGGCGCTGCACGTGGGGCCGTTCGATCTGATCGGCGAATACATCAGCGAAAACGTTCGGCCGCGCGGGCCGGAGCCCCGCTTCAGCGATTTCACGGCCGACGGCTATTACGTGCAAGGCAGCTACTTCGTCCTGCCGAAGCGGCTGCAGCTGGTGACGCGTTGGGAGACCTTCGATCCCGGGCAGGCGGCGAATGACGACATCGACTCGGTCGTTGCGGGTGTGAATTACTACCTCAAAGGCGACGACATCAAATTGCTCGCAGCCTACGTGCACACCTGGTCCGACTTCCGCGACGCGAACGAGGGTTTCGGCAAAGCGGAGTTCGATGAGGTGATTGTGCGTCTGCAGGTGATGTTCTGATTACGCGGCGCGCGCACTAAATCGCTCGACCGACTACGCGCTCAGCATCAGCTTCATACGAATTTCCTTCACCCACCATGACTCGCACCCGCCGCTTCGCGTTCACCCTCTGTCTCACTCTCTCCTTCGGCTGCTTCGCTCTTGTCGCTACCGCTGACGAAGGCATGTGGACCTTCGACAATTTCCCGGGCAAACGCCTGCAGGAGAAGTTCGGGTGGGCGCCGGACAAGGCTTGGCTCGACCGCGTGCAAGCGGCCGCTGTCCGGCTCACCGGCGGTTGCTCAGCGTCTTTCGTGTCACCCGACGGGCTCGTGCTGACGAATCACCATTGCGTCGCGACGTGCGTGCAGAATCTCTCCACGGCGGCGCAGGATTACATCGCGAACGGCTTCATCACGCAGAACCGCGAGGAGGAACGCCTCTGCCCGGGCCAGCAGGCGGAAGTCGTCACTGTGATCACCGACGTCACCCCGCGGGTGCAGAATGCGATCGGCAAAAAAACCGGCGCCGACCTGGCGAAAGCGCGCGACGCCGAAACGGCCGCGATCGAAACCGAATCTTGCACCGACAAAGAGAAAGAGCGTTGCCAGGTGGTGACACTCTACGGCGGCGGGCAATACAAGCTGTATCGCTACCGGAAATACTCGGACGTGCGGCTCGTCTGGGCGCCGGAGCTACAGGCGGCGTTCTTTGGCGGCGATCCGGATAACTTCAACTTCCCGCGCTACAATTTGGACGCCGCGTTCCTGCGCGTTTACGAGAACGGCAAGCCGGCTTCGACCCCGCAGTTTCTGAAGTGGAACCCCCGCGCGCCCGAAGGTGGCGAGCCGACCTTTGTTGTCGGAAATCCGGGGAGCACGCAGCGGCTCTTCACCGATGCGCAGTTCGACTTCCGTCGTGACGTTTACTTCCCGACTCTGGTGCCGCTGTCATCCGAGTATCGCGGACGACTCCTCGCCGAGATGGATGATGACCCGGAGAAAACGCGCACGGGCAATGACCGTCTTCACGGCGTGGAGAACAGCCACAAGGTGTTCATCGGGCAGTGGCAGGCGCTGCGCGACAAAGACTTCCGTGAGCGTCTGACCAAAGCCGAGCGAGAGCTGCGCGCCAAGGCGAAAGGCAATGCCGAAATCGGCGATCCGTGGACCGAGATCGACAAGGCGGTCGCGTCGTTCAGCCCTTATTTCACGGAGTATTTCATGCTCGAGGAGCGCCCCGGCTGGCGCACAGACCTCTACATGTACGCACGCGAGCTGGTCCGCGCCGCAATCGAGCGCGACAAACCAGCCACCGACCGCCTGCCGGCGTACGCGGAATCCCGTCTGCCGTTGCTCGAGAAAACGCTCACCGACGAGAAGCCAAGCTACCCCTGGCTGGAAGAAATGACGATGGCGTTCTGGCTCTCCAAGACGCGTGAGCTTCTCAAAGCGGACGATCCGCGCGTGAAGGATCTGCTCGGCAAAGAATCCCCGGAACAGCTCGCGCAGCGTCTCGTCTCCGGCACGAAGCTCGGCGATGTGAATGTCCGCAAAGAACTATGGAACGGCGGCCTCAAGGCTGTGCAGGCGTCGCAGGATCCGATGATCCAGTTTGCGCTCGCGGTGGAGAAACACGCCCGGCCGATTCTCGACCGCTACCGCGCTGAATACGACGGGCCCGTCACGGTCGCGCAGTCTAAGCTGGCAAACGCGCGCTTCGCGGCATTTGGCGAGTCGGTTTACCCCGACGCGACATTCTCTCTCCGCATCTCGTACGGCTCAGTCGAAGGTTGGAAGGAGCGCGGCAAAGACGTGCCGTTTGCGACGAACTTCACCGGTTTGTTCGAGCGCGCCACCGGCGCATTCCCATACGATCTGGCCGACAAGATCGCGGCAGCTGAACCGAAGATCGAGAAACCGACGGTGTACAACTTCGCCACCACGAACGACATCATCGGCGGCAACTCGGGCTCGCCTGTAATCGCGAAGGACGGATCGGTGCTCGGCGCCGCGTTCGACGGCAACATTCATTCGCTCGGCGGCTCCTACGGCTTCGATCAGC
>CADCTA010000095.1 GCA_902805675.1 uncultured Chthoniobacterales bacterium
GTTTCGCCGGCTTCGCGACGCTCACCAAGCTGAGCGACGACCTCATTCTCCAGGATTTCTTCCAGGCAGAGTTCCGGGTCAATCCGAGGCCGGAGAACATCGTGGCCGTCAACCGGTATCACCCGCGGTATGTCATCAGCGCGTTCACGCGCTTTCAGCTGAACAACTTCCACGAAGTGACGGAGCGGCTCCCGGAAGTGGCGCTCGACATTGAACGGCAGCCGCTCTTCGGCACCGGCATCATGTATGAAGGCGAGGCCAGTCTCTCGTACCTGCGGCGCAACTTTCCGACCGGTGCTTTGCGGCAGGACTATGAAAGCGCCCGCGCGGATACTTTTCATCAGCTGCTCTACCCGCAGACATACTTCGGCTGGCTATCAGTCGTGCCTCGCGTCGGCGTTCGCGGCACTTATTACAGCAGGAGCCGAGACATCACTGGATTGGACGTCGAAGCCGGGCCGAATCCTCTGCTGCCAGCTTTCCTGCTCCCGCCAGCTGAAAGCGATGATGAGTTTCCGCTCAAATACGGCGGCGACCGTTTCCGCGTGCTGGTCAACGCCGGCGCCGAAGCTTCGTTCAAGATCTCGCGCGCCTGGGAGAACGTGCAAAGCCGCCGCCTCGGGCTCGACGGTCTGCGCCACATCGCGCAGCCATTCGCGAACTTCTCCTACGTCGGCGGCGACAACACGAATCCAGCGGAGATCCTGCAATTCGATCGTTACCAGCCTTCCACCCGCCTGGCCCCGATCGATTTCCCGCAGTTCACCTCGATCGACTCGATCGATGAGTGGACGATCGCACGCGTTGGTGTGCGTAATCGCCTGCAGACCCGGCGCGACGACACCACCATTAATTGGATGGAGCTCGAGACATTCTTCGACGTCAACATCAACAGCCCGTACAACCGCGGCGACTTCTCGAACGTCTACAACAACTTTCGTTTCAACCCGGTGCCATGGGTCGGCTTCGGCGTCGGCTCACAGATGCCGCTGCTCGGGAACGGATTCACTGAAATCAACACCGGCATCCGTGTGCAACCGATCCCAGCGTTGCAGCTGAACTTCGGCCACCGCTTCCTGAACGAAAACCCGTTCTTCGGGAACAGCAGCCTGTATGAGCTAAGCGGGTATTACCGTATCAATGATCACTGGGCGGTCGGCGCCTACGATCGCTACGAAGCTTCCACCGGCTTCCTCGAAGAACAGCGCTACACGATCTACCGCGATCTCACCAGCTGGGTGGCTTCACTCGGCGCGGTCATTCGCAACAACGGCGGCGTGAAGGAGTACGGCGTGCTCCTGACCTTCACCGTGAAAGCGCTGCCGAAGTTCCAGTTCAATCTCAACTTCGATCCGGGAGGTCAGAACGGCGAAGAAGGAACGAGCGATTTCGGCGGCTTCCCGTAGACCCTCTAATCCCGTCACTCCGAGGGAAGTCGAGGAATCCCGCGGCGGTACTGGTGAGCTGCGCCACGGGATTCCTCCACTGCGCTTCGCTTCGGTCGGAATGACTTGCCCGTTCGGAACGCCGCTGCGGTCCTCTCTGCGCGGTTGCAATTTCGGCCCTTTGCCCGTTTCTTCCCGGTTCCGCGCCAGAAGCGCGGCTAATACTCTCATGGATCTTTCGATCGTCGGTTCCGGTTATGTTGGTCTCGTCACAGGCGCTTGCTTTGCCGACGTAGGCCACAATGTGGTTTGCGTAGATAACGACCCTCGCAAAGTCGAGGCGCTCCAGGCGGGTAAGGTGCCAATCTACGAGCCCGGTCTCGAGGAGGTGATCAACCGGAACGTCGCAGCTCAGCGCCTGCGTTTCACCGGCAGCATCCAGGACGGCGTCGAGAACTCGCAGGTCGTTTTCATCGCCGTGCCCACACCGCAGGCCGCCGATGGACACGTCGACCTCAGCTTCATCGAGAAGGTCGCGCGTGAGATCGCCGGCGTGCTGAGCGATTACCGGGTGATCGTCGACAAGAGCACCGTCCCGGTGAAGACGGGCGAAAAGGTTGCCGAGTCGATCAAGCGCTACAACAAACACGGCGCTGACTTCGACGTAGTGAGCAATCCGGAATTCCTGCGCGAAGGCTGCGCGGTGGCCGATTTGATGAAGCCCGACCGCATCGTCATCGGTGCGCAGAGCGAGCGCGCGATCGATTTGATGAAGAAGATCTACGAGCCATTCATGGCGCCGATCCTCGTCACCGACATCAATAGCGCCGAGCTGATCAAGCACGCCGCGAACTCGTTCCTCGCGCTCAAGATTTCCTACATCAATGCCGTCTCCGCGATCTGCGAAGCCAGTGGCGCAGACATCGAAAAAGTAGCGGACGGCATCGGCATGGATCGGCGCATCGGTCGCAACTTCCTCAACGCTGGCATCGGCTACGGCGGCTCCTGCTTCCCAAAGGACATCGCCGCTTTCATCAAGATCAGCGAGCAGCTCGGCGTTCCGTTCACTCTCCTGAAGGAAGTGCAACGCATCAACGCCTCCCAGAAGGACCGCTTCCTGACCGCCGTGCGAGACGCGCTCTGGGTCCTGCGCGAGAAGAAGATCGCCGTCTGGGGACTGACGTTTAAACCCGACACCGATGACATCCGCTCCTCCGTAGCCATCGATCTCGTAGCCGACATGCTGCGCGAAGGCGCGCACGTCACGGTCTACGATCCGAAGGGCATGGAGAAGGCGCGCGAGGTAAAGGAGATCGCCGGCGCCACCTTCGCGAACTCGCCGCTCGAAGCCGTGGAAGGCGCGGAAGCGCTCATCGTTGCGACGGAGTGGAGCGAATTCGCCAACGTGGACCTCGCCGCCGTGAAGGAAAAGATGGCGACGTCGATCGTCTTCGATGGGCGCAATCTGTTTGATCCTGTGACCATGGCGACGCTCGGGTTCGACTATCACTCGATCGGCCGCAGCAAAGTCGCCAAGCCCCGCTAAGCGGCACGGCAGCGATGGCGCATCAATCCGCGCGCGCCATCGCGTTTGCAGCGCTGCGTGAATGGCGGCGCGGCGACAGGTTCGGCGATGCTATCCTCCAGGCGCTGCTGTCCGGCAGCGCGTTAGCCGGCTCCGACCGCGCCTTCGCCACCGAGCTGTTCTACGGCGTTCTCCGCAATCTGACGTTGCTCGACTTTTGGATCGCACTGCTCCGCTCGGGCTCGATCGATGACGAATCGCGCGATCTCCTGCGTCTTGGTTTGTACCAGATGTTCTGCCTGCGAACGCCAAGTCACGCAGCGGTTTTCGAGACGGTTGAGCTGGCGAGTCGCCGGAGCCGCTCGTTTGTAAACGCGATGCTCCGTTCCGCGTTGCGACGCGCCGAGGAACTGCAGCAGGCCGCAGATGCTGCACCGCTCACGAGCCGCACCTCGCATCCCGGCTTTTTAATCGAGCGATGGACGCGGACATTCGGCGCGGACGCCACGTCTGCGCTCTGCGAGTGGGACAACCAGAGCGCTCCTGTCTACGCTCGGGTCAATACGCTCCGCACGTCGCCAGCGGAATTTCTCGCACACCATCCGGAAAGTGAGCCGCTCCCGAGCCATCCACTTTTCGTACGGCTAACGAGTATCCCCGCTGAAGCTCTGGGGCGCGGCGATTGTTACATACAGGACCCGAGCACCTCCGCAGCGGTCGAGCTGTTGGGCCCGCAACCGGGCCAGACCGTGCTCGATGCCTGCGCCGCGCCCGGCGGCAAAAGCGGATTCATGGCGGCCCTAATGCAGAATCGAGGCGAGCTCGTCGCCTGCGATCGCGATCCCGCTCGGGTCGAGAAACTCGCCGGAAATCTCGAGAGGCTTGGGGTCCAGATCGCTCGGGTCGCGCAACACGATTGGGCGGCGCAGCCGCTGGCTGAGGAGCTAGCTCCACGAAGTTTCGATCGCATCCTGCTCGACGCTCCCTGCACGAACACCGGCGTGCTGCGTCGCCGCGTCGACGCGCGCTGGCGTCTTCAGCCTAACGACTTTAAGCGCATGCCGGAAGAACAGCTGACGATCCTGCGCCGGCTGGTGCCACTGCTGAAACCCGGTGGCGCTCTCGTCTACAGCACCTGCAGCATCGAGCCGGAAGAGAACGAGCAGGTCGTCTCGCGTGCGATGGCGGAGTTTCCGTTCCTGCGACAAGACGGCGAACGGTCAGTTCTGCCGTTCCGCGATGGCTACGACGGTGCCTTCGCGGCGAGGCTCTTGCACGCCGGCTAGCGTGTGGCCGCGCGGTTGCATACCGCATCGCCGGTGGAATCGTAAACGCCTATGCAAGACGCACGTTTCGACAAGCTCGCGCAGCTGCTGGTTGAATACTCCACTCAGCTCAAACGCGACGAAACCGTGCTGATCGAAGCATTCGATGTGCCGGACGAGATGACGATCGCGCTCGTACGGGCAGCGCGAAAAGCCGGCGCTATTCCTTTCACGCAAATCCAGCGCGCCCGTGTCACGCGCGAGCTGGCCATGAACGCCTCCGAGCGGCAGTTGAACCTGACCGCCATCCACGAGCTCGCGCGCATGAAGAAGATGGACGCCTACATCGGATTGCGCGGCAGCCAGAACATCACCGAGCTCTCGGATGTGCCGCCGGACCAGATGAAGCTTGTGGCAAAGAAGCTGCGCCCTGTGCAGGACCAGCGCGTGAAGAAAACCAAATGGGTTGTGCTTCGCTGGCCGACACCGTCCATGGCTCAACTCGCCGGCATGAGCACGGAAGGTTTTGAAGACTTCTACTTCGACGTCTGCACGCTCGATTACCGTAAGCTCCAACCCGGCATGAAAGCGCTCAAGTCCTTGATGGATAAGACGGATCGCGTCGAGATCCGCGGTCCCGGCACCGACCTGCGCTTCAGCATCAAGGGCATTGGGTCGATCATCTGCGGCGGCGATCGGAACATCCCAGACGGAGAGGTTTTCAGCTGTCCGGTGCGGGACTCTGTCGAAGGCCACGTCACCTTCAACGCTCCGACGATCTACCAGGGGATCGGCTTCGACGGCATCCGGCTCGAGTTCCGTGAGGGTCGTGTCGTGGAGGCGACGAGCAACCAAACCGAGAAGCTGAACAAGATCCTCGATTCCGATCCGGGCGCGCGCTACATCGGCGAGTTCTCGTTAGCCTGCAATCCTTACATCCTGCACCCGATGCGCGACATCCTCTTCGACGAGAAGATCGCCGGATCGTTCCACTTCACGCCGGGTCAGGCGTACGAAGATGCCGACAACGGCAACCGCAGCCAGGTCCACTGGGACATGGTAAACATCCAGCGCGCGGATTACGGCGGTGGCGAGGTGTATTTCGACGGCAAGTTAATCCGGCGCGATGGCGACTTCCTGCCGAAGGAATTGCGGTCGCTGAATCGCAGCGCGTTTGCGAAACGGTAACGACACGCGAGGCCGGCTACGTGACTGCTCCACAGCGGTGCGCCGCTGAGCCGACTCGCTGCGCATCCTCGCTCCGTTAGCCGTCATTCCGAGCGAAGCCGAGGAATCCCGTGGCCGTACCGACTGGTCACTCCGCGCCCTCCGCTTCTCTGGCGCTTAGCCACGCAGCGGGATTCCTCCACTCCGCTACGCTCCGGTCGGAATGACGCCGAGAAGGCGGCCTCGCGAAACAGACCCTGCGGGTGCCACCAAAGCGAAAAACGAAGCGGTCCACCGACAGAAAACAAAACGGCCCGCGTGCGAGCACGCGGGCCGTTTCGTAACTTAGATCGCTCGGGACTTAGGCTGCCGGACGAGGGGCGGGCTGTCCGCCGCGCGGGTTCAGCTGCATCATGCCGATCTCGCCATTGCCGGCGAGTTGGACGTTGCCGATCTCGAAGACTGGAGCGCCTTCCACCGCGCTCGGGCCTGCGCCAGGCAGTTGGACCGACACGTTCTTGCCGATCGCATTCAACACGATCGAAGCGATTTCAAACGAAGGCGAGAACTCGACCGTCGCGATCTGGAATCCGCCGGTCACGAGCACCGAAGCTTGTCCCTGCTGCGAAGGTGTGAGCTGCACCGGAGCGGCTTGTGCGCCGGACACGAGCTGCAGGCCTGCGATGTTGAACGCCGGCGAGGTAATCATCGTTGGCGCCTGCTGCTGCGACGGGGTGAGGCGAACCATTCCGAGTGAGCCGCCCGCGAGCTGCACGGTGGCGATCTCGAACGTGACCTGCAGGTTCATCGCCGGCTGCGGCTGCTGCGATGGCGCGAGGCGCATCGTGACGATGCGTGACGTCGGGCGGAGTTGCAGCGCGCCCATCTTGAAGGATTGCGTCAACTGCAGCGAGGCGATCTCGAAGGAGAAGGTCAACTGCACCGCGGTGTGCATTCCGCCGCCGCCTGCCTGATGCGTCGCGGCGGGCTGCTGCTGCTGCATGCCACCGATTGGCTGCTGCGGCGCTGCGCCAGTCATTGGAGTTGCGGGAGAGGTGCGGATTGCAGGTGCTGGTGGTGTAGGTGTGGCCATGATTGCTGGTGCTGGTGTGGTTGTGGGTTCTGGTGTCGGCTCGGCGGAAACAACCTCCGGCGCCGGCGTAGTGGGAACAACTTCCGGGGCCGGCACGGATGGCCGGGCTTCGCCACGTTGGCGCAGTGCCCCGATCCCTGCAAGTGCGGTCCGGAAGAATCCGCCACTCGTCTGGCGAGGCGCTGTCGGCTGTGGCTTCGGGGCCTCCACGACCGGTGCTTCGGCTTCCGCTTCGACGTTCGCGGTCTGGTAAGGAATAGGCCCGCCCTGGCCGACCGGTTCCAGATCGGCTTCGGCAACTTCCGGCGCGCTCGTGATTGCTTCCGGTGCAGTAAAGAGCGGCGCTTCTTCTTCGATTGCAGTTGGTTGGACGGCTGCCGTCTCGGCCGTGACCTCCTGACTCCTGTCGGCCTCTGCTGCGATCTGCATCGGCTCTTCGGCTGCCATCTCCTCGGCGGCTGCGGTGCTGCTGAGCTCTTCCATCGCCGGCGCGAACTCGACTGGCGCGGTTTCGAACGTCGGCTCCGGCGCAATCGCGGTCGGCTCTTGCCCGGCTTCGACCGGCGTCGCTTCGAACGTCGGCTCCGGCGCACTCGGCGTCGGCTCTAGCTCGGCTTCGGCCGGCGTCGCTTCGAACGCCGGCTCCGGCGCGACGAACTCCGCTTCCGGCGTAGTGAGCGCTGGCTGCTCGATGGATTGTGGCTCGAATTCCGCCGCCGGTGCGAGTGGCGGCTCGACCGAGGCTGTCATGTCGGTCTCGAGGGCGGTCGGCGGCTCCACGGTCTCTTCGGTGATCACCGGCACTTCTGCGGCAGGCGCTTCTTCCGTCACGATCGCGTCCTGCACAGCTTCCGGTGGGGCTGCGTCGGTGGCGGCATCGATTGCCACTGGTTCAATGAACGACGGCGGCTCAACAAACGACTGCGGCTCGACTGGTGCGGCAGGCTCTTCGAAGGCCGGTGGTTCGACGAACGCTTCCGGCTCCGACGGTGTCGGCGGCTCCGCGAATGCAGGAGGCGCAAACGACGCGCTGTCGCCCTGATCATTAGGCTGCGGCTCGCCCACGCCCTCGTAGAAGGGTTCCGGCTCTGCCGGCACGATCGGCTGTGGCTTAACGAAATTCTCGACTGGCGCCGCGACAGCTGCACCAACGAGGGCCGCTCCGTGCCCATGTCCATTGCCGTTGCCATTGCCGTTCGCGTAGCCGTTTCCGTTGGCGCGCGCAGCTTTGCCGAGCGGCATGGCAGCGCGGCGCAGGGCCGGCTCAGAGGCGCGCAGTTGCAGAGAGACTTGAGGAGGCCCGCCCACCAGCCGAGTCGGCGCGACAAGCTGCTGAACAGCACCGACTGCATCATCATCGTCGTCGTTAAACTGCGGTGCAGTTGCCGCCACCGCCGTGGCAGCTGCTGGGCGCGAGCCCATGCGGCGACGCATGACCGGCACTGCGACCCACGCGAGAATCAGAACGCCTGCGGCCGACAACACAACGAAGAGTGTGTTCCCTTCCGCCAGGCGTGACATGCGGTCTGCAAATGTCGGCTGCGACCATTCGCGCACCTGCGCAGGTGCCAAAACCGTGGCTGGGCTCGCACTCGCTTCCGCGGCGGTCATCGTCGGCACTGCATTCGCGACTGCCTCCTCGCGATCGGGCTCCGGAGCGTTTGCGACCACCGGCCGCGCGGCAGCGGGCGAAGCAGTGGAGGCGACCGGTGTCTCGACGCTCGGCGACGCAGCGGGTGCGTTCGGCACGGTGGTCGATGCGCCTGGGACCTGCTCGGCCTGTGAAGTCGTCGCTTCCATGCCGGCGATCGGAGCGTTTGCCGTGGCCGCCGCGATCGCTGCCTGGGTGAGCGGATCGGCGTTCTTCGCCGAGTCGTTCATTGCGAGACTCAGGTTCGGGAGCGGTGTTGGCTCGATGCCAGGCGCGGCGTCGATCATAGGACCAGCATCAGCCACCATTGGAGCAGGCGACGAAGTCATCGCCGGCATCTGCAGCCAGCCCAAATCGTAGAACGCATCCGAGAAGACGCCGTTCAGCGCAGGCGAATAGATCTTGCGCGCGGAGGTGACCCAGTCGTTCGCCTTGGCGCCGTTGTTGTTTTTGAACTCCCAGGCGGCCTGCGCGTAATAGAGCGCGGGCGTGTCGCCGGTGAACTGGAACTGCTCCATCATCTTCTGCGCGCGGCTGTCTTTGCCCTCGAGCAGGAGCGTCAGGAAAATCTTGAACTTGATCAGCTGCGCCGCCTGATCTTTGTCGGCGCCCGTCGTGCTGCCGAAGAGCGCTTCGAAGCGATCGCGTGCTTTGGTATAGTCCTTCTTCTTGAATGGGACGACCGCG
This sequence comes from uncultured Chthoniobacterales bacterium, assembly GCA_902805675.1. Classification (GTDB taxonomy): domain Bacteria; phylum Verrucomicrobiota; class Verrucomicrobiia; order Chthoniobacterales; family UBA10450; genus JACCTI01. Next base: position 8,774 of record CADCTA010000095.1, read on the forward strand.
AGATTGTATTGCGCGTCGCGGAACTTCGGATCGGCCTTGGTGGCTTTGCGGAACTCGTTCTCCGCGCCGTCGAAATCTTTCTGCTCCATCAGGATTTCGCCGCGCAGGTTCAGAAGTGGTGCCTGGTTCGGATCGGCCGCGTCGGCTTCATCGATCAGCTTGCGCGCGGCGGTGAGGTCGCGCTGCTGCAGCGCTTGCTCAGCTTCCTCGAACTTCGCCTGCGCGAACGCCTTCGTCTTCTGCGCGCGGTCCGCGGCGGAGTTCAATTCAATCGCCGCTCGTGTTTGTCCGGCCGGCTTCTCCAACCAGCCGACCGAGTAGAGCGACTCGGCGAACAGCTTGTTCAGCTGCGGCGAGAAATTCTTCTCTGCTTTCGTCAGCCAGTCCTTCGCTTCGGGCTCGCTCTTCTTCTGCAAGGCGAGCGCAGCGTTCGCGTAGTGCGCAGCCGGCGTGTCGGGCGTCAGCTCGAACTTGGCGAGCATCGAGTCCACCATGTTCTCCTTACCCTCGACGAGGTGGGTGATGAGAATCTTGTATTGAATGAGCTGCGTCGCTTCGCCTTGCAGCTCGGATGCGTTGCCGGCGAGCAATTCCTGGAACCGCTTGCGTGCTTCCGCCCAGTTCTTCTGCAGGAAGGGCACTTCCGCGAGATTGAAGCGCGCGTTCCAGAACTTCGGGTCGGCTGAGAGCGCCTTGCGCAGCGCGGTCTCCGCTTTGTCGTACTCCTTCAGCCGCATGTGGATCACGCCGCGCAGGTTTTGCGACTCCGCGAGATCCGGCTGACGCGCATCGATCGCGTCGAGATCCTTCAGCGCCTGCTCGTAGCTTCCGGCGTCAAATTCGCGGAACGCTTTGTCATACATTGACTCCAGCTCTGTTTTCGACGGCGCAACGCTATTGGCAGCGAAAGAGCTGAGGACCAGGAGGGTGATCGTGGCAAATTTCCGGATCTTCATGGCGAAAAAGATAGAACCGCTGGGTCATTCCGATGACAAGCCTTTATTTGGCTGTACCGCGCCGCTCGACGCGGCATTTTGAGCAGGAAACTCGCCCGCCTTCTTACGCGCGTCCGGTGTTCAGATTTCCGACAATCCGGAGCCCCTCGAGCGTCAATCCCGGATGGACAGCTTCGATCTCCGGCACCGTGCGGGCGATCAGCTCTGCGTAGCCGCCGGTGGCAACGACGCGGACGTTGCCCGTCGGGAATGCTTCCGAGCGGATGTGCGCGAGGATCTCGCGCACCAATCCGCGATAGCCGTAAATGGCTCCCGACATCATGGCGCCGCGGGTGGTCTTACCGATCGCGCGGCGCGGTTCCTGCAGGCTCAGTTTCGGCAGGAGAGCGGTGCGGTGGTAGAGGAAACTGGTCATCGCTTCGAGACCCGGTGCGATCACTCCACCGACGTAGTTTCCAGCTGCCGAGACGACGTCGAAGGTGACCGCAGTGCCGAAGTCCACGACGATCGCGGGGCGCCCATACAACTGCGCAACTGCGGCTGCGTTTGCCAACCGATCAGCGCCGATGCTGTCGGGCTGCGGGTAGTCGATGCCCACGCCCAATTTCGAGGTCGCGCTGAGGAAGAATACCGGCGCACTGCGGGCAGCGCTCGCGACGATGCGGTTCTTCGCCGGAACGACTGATGAGACGACGACGGCCCCCGCGGCGCGTGATTTCATGATCTCGCGCAACGCAGCCTTCGTTAGGCTGCGCGTCGGGATCCGCGTGGCTCGGCCGATGCGTTGCGTGCTCGAGAACGCCAGCTTGGTGAACGAATTGCTGATATCGATCAGCAGGTAGTCGGTCTTGCGTTTCGCAGTGGCGGGCATCATCGGCAACGGGATCCCGATGCCAGCCCAGCGGCTACATGGCGCGCTCGGAGGCGTCAAGCCCCGCCGTCAGACGGACTAGTCCGCTGGCGAGCTTGCGACGCTTCCGCGCCGCGCTTAGCCTCGCCGCGTGAGAAGCCTGGTGCATCGCCCGCGACGCCTGCGACGGTCGGCCGGCCTGCGAAACCTGGTGCGCGAAACAAAGCTGAGCGCGCACGATTTTGTGCTGCCGCTGTTCGTCAGCGAGAAGATCGAGCAGCGCCGCGAAATCCGCAGCATGCCGGGCGTCTTCCAATTGTCGGTGCGCGATGCGGTCGACGAAGCGCGCCAGGCGTACGAGCTGGGACTGCAAGCGGTGCTGCTGTTCGGCATCCCAGCAACGAAAGACGAGGCAGCGACTGCGGCGTATCACGCGGACGGGATCGTGCAGCAGGCGGTCCGCGCGATCAAAACCGCGTGTCCGCAGCTCGTCGTGATCACTGACGTTTGCCTGTGCGAGTACATGAGCCACGGGCACTGCGGTGTGACTCAGCGCGACGGCGAGCACTTCCATGTGCTGAACGACGAGAGCGTGGCCCTGCTGGTGAAGACCGCTGTGTCGCACGCTGCCGCCGGCGCTGATCTCGTCGCGCCGAGCGATATGATGGATGGACGAATCGCTGCGATTCGCCAGGCGCTTGATGAGCAGGGTTTCGATCAGACAGGCATCATTAGTTACGCGGTGAAGTTTGCCTCTGCCTTCTATGGTCCTTTCCGGGAGGCCGCCGAAAGCCCGCCGCAATTCGGCGATCGCCGCACGTATCAGATGGATGCAGCGAATGGAGACGAAGCGTTGCGCGAAGCCGCGCTCGATGTGGAGGAAGGCGCTGACATTTTGATGGTGAAACCTGCGCTGCCTTATCTCGACATCCTCTGGCGTGTGCGCGAGCGGTTCGGCAAACCGACCGCGGTGTATCACGTGAGCGGCGAATTCGCGATGGTGAAAGCGGGCGCGGAGAAAGGCTGCTTCGACGAACGCGCAGCTGTGCTCGAGATCATGACGTCGCTAAAACGCGCCGGCGCGGACGTGATCGTCACCTATTGGGCGAAGGAACTCGCCGGATGGACACGCGAGTAGTCAGGCGCGGCGAGACGGAAGCGCATCGCCGTTTGAAACGGCTCAGCGTTCTCTGGGCGCAGGCACAGGGATATGGCGCCTGTGCAGTGGAGGTGAGCCTGCCCAAGTGCCGCTACCGCGCAGATGTCGCCGCCTACCGCGCGCGCGGCAGTGAACCCGGCATGACCGCGATCTTCGAGTGCAAGCAGGTGCTCTCCGATCTGCGGCGAGACAACTGCTGCACGCCCGCCGCCCGAGAACGTCTCGCGACGGTGACGAAGCGGCGACAGACACTCGAGCGGCATCTGCGCGTGCATTACCCAACACTACGCACCGGTGACTCGCTCTTCCCGGAGTTCGATTCGCACAACTTCGCAGCCATCGAAAACCGCTCGTACGCACGCGTGGTCCGGGAGTTCGGCGCGTTGCAGAACCGAATCTACGGCGCGACCAAGTTCGAATGCCTGACGCGTTATCGCTGCGCGAACCTGTTTTTCCTCGTGCTGCCTAACGAGCTTTATCGCGAACCGGAGTTGCCGCCGGACTGGGGAGTGCTCGTGGAGTCGGACGGAGCGCTCAGGCTACAGCGCAAGCCGGTCTGGCACGACAATTCCGCAGAGCAGCGGCTGCGCTTTCTGCAGCGGATCGCGAACGCGGGCACGCGTCATCTCAACCGGCAGCTCGAAATCACTTTCGAGAGCGTGGAAGCGGAGCGGAAGCGCTCCGCTTAGCGCGCGTTTCGGACAAGGAGATCGCGGCCGGTCATCTGCGCCGGCTGCTCCAAGCCTAACAAGGACAAGATCGTGGGTGCGACGTCCGCGAGGATGCCAGGCTGAACGCGGAAATTATGCGCGTCGTCAGCGACGTACATGAAGTGCACGAGATTCGTTGTGTGGGCGGTATTCGGTGAGCCGTCCGCGTTCCGCATCTGCTCGCAGTTGCCATGATCGGCCGTGATGAGGCACCTTCCGCCCGCCGCGAGTGTCGCTTCAACGACCCGCCGCACGCAGTCATCGATCACTTCCACCGCCCTCACGCCGGCTTCGACAACCCCCGTGTGACCGACCATGTCGGGATTGGCAAAGTTGAGGATGACAAGGTCGTAGTCGGCTAATGCCTCGACCACCCTGCGCGTCACCTCGGGCGCACTCATCTCCGGTTTGCAATCGTAGGTCGGCACCTCTTTCGGCGATGGCACGATGATCCGATCTTCACCGGGAAACTGATGCTCGACGCCGCCGTTGAAGAAGTAGGTGACGTGCGGGTATTTTTCGGTCTCTGCAATACGCAATTGCTTGAGGCCGGCGTTCGCGACGACCTGTCCGAGGATGTTCTCGAGCGATTGCGAATCGAATACGGCCGGGACTCCGTAGGTCTTGTCGTACTCGGTGAGCGTGACGTAATGGACGCGCGGCGTGACCTCGCGGTCGAATCCATCGAAGTCGGCGCGCAGGAAGGCCTGTGAAAGCTGGCGCGCTCGGTCGGCGCGGAAATTAAAGAACAGGATGACGTCGCCATCGTTGACGCGTTGCTGGTTTCGGTCGGAAAAGATGAGCGGCTTCAGAAATTCATCCGTCTCACCGCGCGCATAGCACTCCTTGAGGAGGGCCGACGGTTTCTGCGTGCTCGCCTCGCCACGTCCGAGCACGATGGCGTCCCACGCGAGTTTGTTGCGCTCCCAGCGTCGGTCGCGATCCATCGCGTAGTAACGTCCGATCACCGTCGCGATTCGTGCGCCGCTCGCCTCCAAGCCTTTCTCCACTTCGGCGAGATACTCTGCGCCTCCAGTAGGCGACGCATCGCGGCCATCGGTGATCGCGTGGACGACGATATCGGTCACGCCCGCTTCGGCAGCGGCGCGCGCTAGCGCGATTAGGTGCTCCTGGTGGCTGTGCACGCCACCATTCGAGACCAGGCCGAGGAAATGCAGACGGCGGTTCTTGGCGCGCGCGAATGCATCGGCCAGCACCGCGTTGTCGCGCAGTTTGCCTTCCGCGACTGCTTTGTTGATGCGCGTGAGATCCTGATAAACGATGCGGCCGGCGCCGAGATTCAGATGCCCGACCTCGGAGTTACCCATCTGGCCAGGAGGCAAACCAACATCGAGGCCGCTCGCGCTCAAAGTGCTGCGCGGATATTTCGCGTAAAGCTCCTCGTGGAACGGCGTGCGCGCGAGCAGCGTCGCATCACCGTTCGCCTCGCGCTGTTCTCCGCCGCCGGGATTGATCCCCCACCCATCCCGAATCACCAGCACGACCGGCTTCGCCATGGCGGCGAATCTGACGAGCGCACCCAAGCCGCACAAGCCGGTTCTTTCGTTGACATCGCCGCGAGGCAGCTTCTACATCGCCCTCGTGAAATGGCGCAACCAGCTGCTCGCGCTATTTTGCCTTTTCGTCTTTGCCGGCTTCGGCGTCCTCTACTTCCGCTACTGGGTGGTGCAGAAGCCGTTCGGCATCATCCTCTTCATCGGCGAGGGGCTCACCCCCGGGCGTCTCGCCGCCTTGCGCATCTACGCGGCGGATGCGGGCACGCCCCTCACCATCGACGGCCTCGCCCATACTGCGTTGCTTAAGAACTACTCGAACGATTTCGCGACGCCGGACAGTGCCGCGGCGGCAAGTGCGATGGCCACCGGTGTGAAAGTAAACAACGGCACGGTAGGAATCGACGCCGAGGGCAACACGCTGGCTAATCTGCTCGAACTGGCACGCGCCAGCGGCCGAACCACAGGACTGGTGACCGATGCGCGCCTAACGAACCCGACGACAGCCGCGTTCTACGCACATACCGATGCGACGACCGACAGACACGAGCTCGCCCGAACCCTGATCGATAGCGCGAACATCGACATCGTTCTCGGTGGTGGATCGGTCGAGTTCCTGCCGGACGGCGGTGGCGGGGAGCGTGCCGATGGACGCGACCTGCTAAGCGAAGCGGATGATGCCGGCTATGATCTGGTACGCACACGTGCTGAACTCGAGGCGGTGGCGTGGTGGCGCTGGCCGAAGGTGTTCGGCGTCTTCGGCCCAGCCGAGCTGGCCCATGGCGATGAAATCGGACCGGAGACCCCGCAGCCGACGTTATCCGACATGGTGCGGCGTGGCATTGAACTGCTCCAAATTCATCGCGGCGGTTATCTGCTGGTCGTCGACGCCGGCTTGATGCGCCGGGCTGCGGAACGAAATGATGTAGAGGGAACTCTCGCCGCGATGCTCGAGCTGGATCGCGCCGTTTCCGTCGCACAGAGGTTTGCGGGCACGAAGACGACTGTGTTCGTGTGCGGTGATGTTGGAGTCGGCGGATTGAGCTTGAGCGGATTGCTCCCGCGATCGGCAGGCAAGTCGGAGCTGCGCGGGGAGTCGTTCGGCGAAGCTCGCCTCAGCTGGGCAAGCGGCCCAGGCGCAGCGCGGCTGCCTGCCGATGCAAACCCCCAACCAGCCGCTACAGCAAATGCGCCCGCGCCGACCGACGCCGCGCCGGATGCGCCCATCATTGAACCGCAGCCACGCCCGGAGCTCGCGCCTGCGGTCGAAGCTGTAGATATCGCTTCAGCTGCCCCAGCTCTTGGTTCAACGCCGGCATCTGATGCCAGCGTTGCAAGCACACCGCCGTCGCCGCCGCTACACGCTCCCGCTGCGGTCCACGCGCCATCAGCTCTAAACACCGCCGAGGACGTGATTGCATTCGGAGAGGGCCGCGGTGCTGAAGCACTGCACGGCACTCTGGAGAGCACCGCGGTCTTCGAAATCATTCGCGACAACTTGTAACCGGCGGACCGCGCTTCGGAAATGCCGCAATGAGCTGAATCGGTCGACCAGCTCGGGCCAGTTTGGAGCTTCGCACTCCAGTGTCAGCGCCTGGGTCGCGTCGGTGAGATGCACCTCTCGAAGATGGGGCGACCCCAGAAAGCAGAAACCCGTCTACCAGCGGCGCTGATAGACGGGTTTCGAAGTTTCTCTCGTTCTGCTACGGGCTGCTCGGCACCATCACCGGCACGAACGTGAACGGAGGAGCCTGAGGCAGGGTCGGCGGAGGGCCTTCGCCTGGTGACTGCGGCGCTTCTTCGGCAGGGCCTTCACCCGGCATGTCCTTGGCGTCGATCATGGTCTTGCCGTCCATCATCGTCTTGCCGTCGCTTGCACCTTCGGTGGTCGTCTCGTCCGCACTGGCTTCGTCGCTGCTCGCTGCACTCGTATTAGCGGCGAGCAGAGCGCCGGCCTGGCCGAATGCTGCAACCTCAGCCACGGTGAAGGAGCGGTCCTGCTGAGCGGCTGGCAACCAGCGCACCATCACGTAGCGGCCGGTCGTCGGAGCGAAGTCGACTGAGGCGCGACCTTCGCTGCCACCGTCCGTTGCGGAGCCCACTGGCTTCATGCCGGCGAACGCAGCGTCATCCATGCGCACGGTCTTCGGTGCAGCGTCAGGCGTCGGCGAGGCACCATCGGCGCCGGGAGCACTTACCTGCGTCATCGCATCGACATTGCCGGCCGGGAGCGAAGGCAACACGTAGAACTCGATGTTACCGGCACCTGCCGAATAGACCGCCGAGATGCGGCTCAGGGTGGAGGCCTTCCCGAGATCGATCACCGTCGTCGGCGTGCCGTCTTCAGCAGCGAAGGTGTAGCTCGTGCCGGTCTGGTCATCGATCATGTTGTTCGCCTGGCGGACGTCGCTGCCAGAGCTCACATAGAGAGCGCGGGCTTTCGAGTGGATGTCGGAGAGCTTGGCCTGCTCGGCGGTCGGGCGGGTGCGTGGCGCGGTGAAGTCAGAGACTTGCGGCGTGGAGTAAACTCCGAACCCTGCGATCTGCCCCGGCTCGGTCACGTTGAAGGTCAACCGCACATACTTAGCTTCGCTCGGGCCGATCTTTGCTTTCACGCTCTCGGCCGAGAGGTCCTGCTCGACCGCCGTCTTCCACTGCGGGCTGTCCGCGTGAAGCTTTGCGTTCGAAGTGGCGATGGTGACCTGTCCCTTCGCGCCAGCATTGACGAATGCGAGGCTGTCGACGTTTTCGATCTTCGCCAGGGAGACCATCATGGTGGTCGTGCCGGCGGGCAGTCGAACGGACGCGGTTGGATCACCGCTCAGCAACGCCGCAGTGGCTTTGCTGTCGGTGTCGCCGGGAGCGGTCTCAAGCTTGGCGCCGAGGTGCTGGCGAGCGACGTTTTCCGGATAGGCCGGCGCCTGTTCCACAGTTAGAGGAGGTACTTTCTGAAGCACCAAATCGGCTGCCGAGAGAGCGGGCGCGGCGGCGATGAGGAGCGAGCAGACAGTGCACAATTTGCTGGAGCGCGAGGTGAAGGTCTTCATAATTTCCATATCCACAAAAACGAGAATAGTACCAGCGGGCCGTTTTTGCAATACAAATATTGAACGGCGGTAGAAAGTTTTACCAGCCTATTCTTTACCTCGGCTAGCCGTAGCCGGTGTCGCACTTTTTACTACCTGCGCGTCGTGCGGATCGCTGCCCCGCCGACCGTATCCTGAAGGTCTACACGTACTCAGCTGCAGCGCAGCCGATCATCATGCTACGCGAGGCGCGCGCCAGATGGTCCTACCAGCATTGCGGCCGATGTGTCGGCCGTCACGCTCCGGGCGGCCTGCTCGCTCGCCTCGATGTTCGGTGCTTTGCGCTCGAACGACTGTGATTTGCTCGAAAGGTACATCGCATCGGCGAAGCAGGATGCAGTCGAAAGGCAGGCGATAGTGGCGCCCAAGGCGAAAAGCTTCTTTGGCGCGAACGGCTGGATGCTAATCAGGATCATAAGTTATAATTTCTATAGCAGTGAACATGCCACGCATTGTCCTGATCCGTGTGTTCCGCGCGTTCGGGATTTATCCACTCGTGGCGCAGATCACGAGTCTCCCCAGGCGTGCCAGGGGGAACTCCCCTCAATTTGTCGCGTGCTTACGTCGTGCGCGGAACAACGCTATGAGTCGGCGCTTGCCGCTCGCCTGCGATCGGTTCCCGGGCGAAGGCCGCGAATCTTTCACAATCGCGAACCGGCAGGACCCTCTGCGGTGCTAGTCGACGGCCGAGAGATACCTGCCGTGCGGCTTTCAGCTCCCGATGAGGAGCTTCAGGAAGAGGCCGTGAACTATCCACCTCACCGCTCGCAGCTTGCCGCCGAGCCCGCTTGCCGGACATCCCGCAGGTAGTCGTGCTTGCCCTCAACGTTTGCCGGACACAATGCGAACAGCTTCAAGACCGTCTCTCGCCTCGACGAGGTCGGGGTTAAGGCGCAGAGCTTCGGAATAGTGCGTGATGGCGCCGTCGTAATCCCCGGCGCCGCGGAGCAGATCCGCGAGACCCTTGTGTGCGAGGAATAGCTTCGGATCAAGTTCGAGGCTATGCTCGAACCGTTGCCGCGCCTCAACGCGCCGCCCGCTGCGTGCCAGCACCCCCGCGAGATTGCACTCCGCGCGCGCGTCCTTCGGCTCAAGCTCAAGCGCTCGGTTATAGTGTTCAACGGACCGGTTCAGTTCCCCCAAATCGCTCCAAGCCAAGCCCAGGAACATCTGCGCTTCGGCGAGCGAAGGCTGAAGCGTCACGGCGGCCTCGTAGCGCGCGATCGCTTCCTGCGTTCGGCCCGCTTCGTGCAGAGCCTTACCGTGATTCAGCTGCGCCTTCGCATCGTGTGGCAGCACTTCTGCAACTTTTTCGGTGCGCTCGACGGCCGGGACGGTGCGACCGGCCAGTTGCGCCGCGCAAAGCGCCGCAAACGGCACGCCCAACGCAGCCCACCGCAAGCTATGGCCAAGCCAAACTGGGATCGGCCGGCGCAGGCTCGACGCTACCATGCCAGGATCGTTGATCCCGAGCGCGCTGCGAGTTTGCGTTTCACGGACCTTCCAGATAAAGCCGTCGTAGTAGAAGTGCAGCAGCGCCGAGGCAGTGACAACGCCGATCAGGCTTTGCTTTATCCACTCCGACGAGACGCCTTGCGCCACGAGGCCGAGAGCTCCATACGCGACCACAAGGCCCACGTAGACGCCGATTAATGAGCCGCTACGGCGGAAGACGAACCGCATAAACCCGCCGATGCTTTCATCCCGTTCCACGCGCGTGCGGTTATAGATCCAGACAATCGCAAGGTATTGCACGTCGTGGAACACTTCGAAAAGGGCGATGCCCACAAGAATATTTTGGACGCCGTTATTACAGTACCACCAGAAGCCGATGCTGCTCAACAGGAGCGTCATCTTGACTGGACTAATCGCGCGGCCCGCGCGCCAATCCCGCCAGTGGCGCCACAAGAAGAACACTGTGACCGCTGCGAGCATAACGACGAGGCTGTTCCGCGCTGCAACGACCGCGACAGGCGGAATTACGGGCCCGCCGCTTTCATAGTATAGATCGAGAGCGCTACGGAACCGCAGAGGCGAAAGCAGCACTGCGGCGATGAACCACGAGAGGCAGAGTGCAAAATCAGCGCGCGCTCGAGCGGCGGCGGCCGCAGCCGAACCTTTCGCGTCGTAGATTCGCGAAAATCCATACGTCTGCATCATCCCGTGCCAAATGCCCCATGCGAAGGCAACAAGCTGGACGGCTTGCACGTTGTAAAACGTTGACCAAATACAGACCGCAAGGAGCGCAATCGGGGCGATGACGAATCGGGTCTTGAAGCGTCTGAACAGTCCCGGGTCACCGTACGCGCGGATCATGCCGGGCAGGTGATGCCCCATCGCGCCAAAGGCCCCGACAAAAAGGAAAATATCCTGCGCACTCCAGCGCGATTGCGCCGCGGAAAAGATCGGTATCAGCAGCGCAGGCGTGCCGACGAAGAGCAACAGATCTCGCCAGCGGTCGAGAATCCATGGAGACGGCTTCGGAGGCGTCGCCGCAGTCGCGACGGCTGCCGGTGCTGCCTCCAGAGCGACGGCCGTGCCGCCCTTGGCACGCTCCCGCGCAAATCGTCGCGCCGCCTGTCGCGTCTTTGGCACCGGTGAATTTCTCACGCTGATTGCATACCGAAAGCGGCTGCTACGCGCAAGCCGCTTCCCGTTCCCAAAAGCAAAAGGCGGGCGGCATTTCTGCCGCCCGCCCAGAGCTAATCCGCTACGGATCGGTTAGTTCGTTAGAACTTTTTGTTGATCCCGACGTAGTAGTAGCGGTTGCGGATGTTGTAGAGCGAGGTGTCGTAGTTGTCGTTGAACGCACCGAGTGTGGTCGGAGGATTCCGATCAAACACGTTGTTCACGCCCACACGAATCGCCGTTCCCCACAGCATACGCTGGAAGAAGTTCCCCTGCTCCACACCGGCCACTTCGGTCTGCATGGCCTTGCCACCCTTGGCATCTTTCGAGTACCCAGCGGCGGCTGGCGCAGCCC
>CADCTA010000096.1 GCA_902805675.1 uncultured Chthoniobacterales bacterium
TTACATCCCGCAGAGCGATCTCGTCGTTTTCGTTTTCTCCGCCGTAAACCCGCACACGAAGACCGCGTGGGAGTTCCTCACGAAAGTGAAGAAAGACTGGCACCGCAAAATGGTCTTCGTCCTGCAGCAGGCCGACCGCGCCAGCGCAGAAGAGCAGATGACGAATCGCGCGCACGTCGAGCAATACGCGCGCGATCACGCAGTCGAGCAGCCAAAGGTATTCACGCTCTCCGCGAAGCTCGAGCTGGAGGGCGAACCGTACAGCGGCTTCCCGGAGTTCCGCGACTACCTTCGCTCCGCCATCCAGGGCGGCGACGTTTGGCGCATGAAAGTGGAAGGCGCCTCGCACACCATCCGCGGCGTGATGGTGAAACTCCTCGCCCACCTGCGGCGCGAGAAGGAAGCGATCGCGGAGGAGCGCGCCTTCTATCAGGAGCTGCTCGGCAAAGTGCAAGTGCGCGAGGCAAAGGCCGAGTCGTATCGCCAGCTAGTCGTCGGCCGCCTGACCGCGACCTACGACAATCTGGCCAACGACGCTGAAACTGAATTCGCGGAGGGCCTGAAAATGGGAAGTCTTCTGCGGCGCGCGAACCCGTTCCGCCGCGGCGAAAGTCTCCGCGCCTGGCTGGCCGGAGTTCGGAAACGTTTCCAAACAGCCGTGCGGGCGGAGGTCGAAGCGCAGGCGCCGAAACTCACCATCGGTCTCCTCGGCGAACTCCAGGGCATGCGCGCTGACCTGAACGAGCGAATCGGAAACCGCGAGCAACGAATCCGGGAGCAGGTCGTGCTGCCGGACGCCGCCGAGCGCCTTTCCAGCCTTCAGAACCTGCGCTCGAACCTCGAGAACGTGCCGATCGCGGGCGACATCAACTTCAGCGCCGATGTCGAGGAAGTTGCCGAGGTGCGGAAGTTCGCACTCGCCGGCACGCTGCTCGCCATCATGGGCATTCTCCTTGTCGCATTTTCCGGAGTCGCATGGGCGGACGTCGCCGGGATCGTGTTCGCCGTCGTCGGGATTTGCCTCTTTGCCACCGGGCTGATCTGGCGCCGCGCCACGGTCATGCGGGACTTCAAAGAGAAGCTCGGCGCGTCGCGCGACAAGTTCCACGCGCGCTTGGAATCGGAGACAAGCGCGATCTGCGACGATCTGTTTTACGACGTGCGCCACTCGCTGACGGAATCGATCTTCCGCCTCGACCTGCGAACGGCACAGGTCGACGCGCCGCTGGCCGAGACGTTCCGCATCGGCGAAGCGGCGGACGAGATGGTGCTGCGCTCCCAGACTTTCGCGACGCAAATCGCCGCGTAAGCGTTGCCGATGAGCCGGGGAGAAACCGTCATTCCGACCGAAGCGGAGCGAAGTGGAGGAACGGAGCCGCGGGGACGCGAGCGACGTGGACGAAGCCCGAAGGGTGAGCGAGCGGGAGCGAGCGAATCAATCCCGTGGCCGCACCGATCGGCAGCTTCACGGGATCCTTCGACTTCGCTCCGCTACGCTCAGGATGACATCGGCAGTACGACGCTGCCGCAGCGCTACTTCGTTTCCCCGGAGGTGTTTGCGGAGGAACAAGCGGCGATCTTCGGTGCGCTGTGGGTGTGCGTCGGTCACCAGACGCAGATCCCAAATCCAGGCGACTTCTTCCTGGCGCGCGTCGCTGGCGAAAGCCTGATCCTCGTCCGCGATCAGCAGCGCTCCGTGCGCGCGCATTACAATGTCTGCCGGCACCGCGGCACCCGCATGTGCGAAGAGCAAGCGGGCCACTCGTCGACCATCCAGTGCCCGTACCACGCGTGGACCTATGCACTCGATGGGCGATTGGTCGGCGCACCGAGCATGGATGACGCGGCCGGTTTCCGAAAAGCTGAGCATTCACTCCACGCGGCCAATGTCGGCACGTGGGAGGGCTTCATCTTCGTGAACCTCGCTGACGATCCGGCGCCGCTGGAGGAGTGGTTCGCGCCGCTGAACGGCAGGTTCACGCAGTTCAACCTGCCGAACCTTCGCAGCGGCAAGCGCGTCGAGTACGACGTACGCGCGAACTGGAAGCTCATCTTCGAGAACTACTCCGAGTGTTACCACTGCCCCGGCGTGCATCCGATGCTGTCGAAAGTTTCGCCCTACGACTCCGCTGAAAACGACCTCACTGAAGGAGCCTTCCTCGGCGGGTTCATGTCGATCAGTAAAGGCGCGAGTCTAACGATGAGCGGCAACGCGTGCGCGCGGCCGGTCGGCGACATCCGGAGCGAAGATCAGTCGCGCGTTTTCTACTACTCGGTGTTCCCAAACGTGCTGCTCAGCATGCATCCCGATTACGTGATGGTGCACCAACTCTGGCCCGAAGCGCCGGATCGCACGCGCGTCGTGTGCGACTGGTTCTTCCATCCCGATGCTTTTGGCCGCGACGACTTCCAGCCCAGCGACGCGGTTGAGTTCTGGGACGTGACGAACAAACAAGACTGGCACGTGTGCGAGTTGAGCCAGCAAGGCATTAGTTCACGTGCTTATCAGCCCGGCCCGTACTCGCCGCGCGAGAGCATCCCCGCGGCGTGGGATCGCGAATACCTGCGGCACATGCGGTAGGGACGCCGCGCTGCGGCGTCCGAGGCGCGTTGCCACGCCAGAGGAGATACACACGCTCTTAGGTGCAGCCACGCACCTCGGACAGCGCAGCGCGCTGTCCCTACCACTATCTTAGCGGCGCCGCAGTGTGGTCGGTGATCGCAGCGGTGGACTGCTCTGCTAAACCGAGAAAATCGCGAGCGGTTCCCGACAGCAGCCAGGACTTTTCTGCCGCCGAGAGCTCCTGGATGGATTCGATCAACTGTCCCGGTCGAGCTTCGCCCAGGGGAAACGGGTAATCCGAACCCAGCGCGACACGTTGCGCGCCGAAGAGCTTGATCAGCAGCTTCAGCGCGTCGGCGTCGTGCACGAGCGAGTCGACGTAGAACCTCGCCGGCGAATCGCCGGTAGCGAGATAACTCCGCGGATTCACCCGGTTGTCTGTTTGGACGAGATCCGGACGCACGTGAAAGCCATGCTCCATGCGGCCAATCGTGAAGGGATACGAGCCGCCGCCGTGCGCATAAGCAACGCGGAGCTTCGGAAAACGCTCGAACACGCCACCAAACGTCATGCACGAAATCGCGAGGCATGTTTCCGCCGGCATCCCGACGAGCCACGGCAGCCAATACTTCGGCATGCGCGTCTTGCCCATCATGTCCCAAGGATGAACGAAGACCGCCGAGTTAAGCTCTTCCGCGGCACTCCAAACGACGTCGAGCGATGCGTCATCGAGATTCCGGCAATCGGCGCCGTGGCAATGCTCGTTCGCATCGACGTGCGTGCCGATCTGCACGCCGTGCAGTCCGAGCTCGCGCGCGCAGCGTTCGAGTTCCCGCGCCGCGAGATCGGGATCCTGCAACGGGATCGTAGCGAGACCGGCAAAGCGCGTCGGATACGCGCGCACGATCTCCGCGATGTGGTCGTTTAGAAACCGTGAGAGATCGAGCGCGTCCTGCGGTTTCGCCCAATAGCTGAACATCACCGGCACCGTCGACAGCACCTGCATCGCGACGCCGGTCGCATCCATCTCCTCGATGCGACGTTTCGGGTCCCAGGAGTTGTCCTGGATCTCGCGGAACATGCGCTCGCCCTTCATCATCCGCGCGCAACACGGCTTGTGGTGCTCGAGGCGGATGAAGCCCGGGTAGCCGTACTTCGCGTCCAGGTCCGGCCAATCGCGCGGCAGGATGTGCGTGTGCAGGTCGATCTTCATCGGCGCGATGTGCGACCTGCTTCCGACCTGCGCCTGCCTAGAACGGCTTTACCGGCTCGGGCTTTGCGACCTTGTGACCGCACTGCTTGCACGTGCGGCGCGCATCGTCCGACCAGAAATCGAGCATCGCCTGGCTGAAATGCTGCACGATGTCGCCGCAGTCGAAATCGATGTCTTCCACGAGCGCCTCGCATTTATCGCAGTAGAAGATGACGTGCTCGCGCTCGCCGGCCGGGCGGCGCTTCTCAACGACAACGCCGATCGTGTCCGGCGGCCGCACCGGAGCGTGCGCCACATTGGCGGGGACAAAGAACGTCTCACCTTCGCGCACCAGATGATCGACGATGTGATCGCCTTCCCTGATGCGCACTTTGATGTCGCCCTTCAGCTGGTAAAAATATTCCTCCGAGTTCACGAGGTGGAAATCGTTCCGAGCGTTCGGGCCGACGATCACCATCACGAAGAAATCGCGCCCGTCGTACAGGTAGCGATTGCTGACCGGCGGCTTGAACAGGTGCCGGTTCTCTTCAATCCACCGCTGCAGATTGATCGGGGGCAGGACGGACGAGCGCGCGTCCTCCGCTGAGAACGGTTTGCGGGCGGCGGCTGGTGGGGCTTCAGCGACTTGTACCATGCAGCGAGGCTATTTCGCCGCGCTCGGAGCGTCAAACCGGATCGCCAGTCATGTGCCGCACCGTGTCGGTGTTCCGCCCCGATCGTTGAACCGCCGAGGCGCAAAGGACGCGGAGTTCCGCTTTCTGCTGCTGCCTCTGCCGCTTCAGCGTCTCTGTGGTAACTCCTCTCGGGTGACGAGCTCGACTGTGGCCGCGACGCGCTCACACACACCCGCGCGTTAGGAGCACGGCGTCGCTGCGGCACGCCTGCAGCGGCTACTCGTCCTCCCCATCGTCGCCGCCGTCGTCGCCGCCGTCATCATCACCAGCGTCATCGTCCCCGCCATCATCGTCTTCGGCGTCATCGTCACTACCATCGTCGTCATCTTCGGAATCATCGATACCATCACCGTCGTCATCGGTGTCGTCGTCATCCGCGACACCGTCGTTGTCGTCATCGGCATCCTCGTCGTCGTCAATGCCGTCGTTGTCGGAGTCGTCGTCCTCGTCATCTGGCACGCCGTCGTTGTCGTCGTCCTGGTCCTGCGCGTCGGGAGTGCCGTCGTTATCGTCGTCATCATCCTGCGCATCCGCCGTTCCGTCGCCGTCGGCGTCGTCATCCGGCACACCGTCGTTGTCGTCGTCGTTGTCCTTGTCATCCGCAACGCCGTCGCCGTCGTCATCGCTGTCGTCGGCGTCGTCGAGTCCGTCGCCATCGTCGTCATCCGTCGCGTCGTAGTAATCGTCATCGTGCGCGGACATGTCGGCTTCGTCGGCCGCAACCTCTTCCGCCGTCATCTCCTCGGTCGCCGATTCCTCCGAGTAGCTCTCCATCGATGTGTCGACCGCGCTATACTCGCTCTCCGCGATCTCGATCTCGTACTCGACCGAGGTGTCGACCAGCTCGATCGATTGCTCCATCGTACTCCACTCGGTGTATTCCCAGCTGGTGTAGCTGGTTTCGTAATAGCTGAAATAGCTCTGGAACTCCGAGTTCGAGCTGGTCCACAAGGTGTAGATCTCCGGCTGCCAGTACTGGCAGTTCTGCCCGAAGGAGTACCAACCATCTGAGAAGTAATCGACGAGATGCATCAACTCGACGAACGCGTTCAGATTGTCGCCGCGCAGGTTGCTGATCTCGGCCGAGAGAGCGAGCAGGTCGTTCAGCTCGGCAAGCAGGCGAGCGTTGCGTGTCGCCTCGACTTTGTCATGCATCGCCTTGAGCTGTGCCTGCAGCTTCTTCGACTCGCCGCGCAGCTTCGCGAGCTGCTCTTTCTCCTTCGCGCTCAGCTCGCCGCCTTTCTTTTTGCGCGCCGCTTCCTTGCCGAAATTGCGGCGCAGCTCGTTGTAGGAAACCGACATCGCCTTGATGCCCTTGATGACGCCCTTGTTCTGCACGCGAATCAGCCGCGCAGAGTCGTTCACCTGCGCGACCGCCCGGCCGGTCTCGTCGAGCAGCTTGAAATAATTCTGATCCTTCGCCGCGATCGCCTTCTTCAAAGCGTCGACATTTTTGTTCACCGTCTTCAGCCCTGACCAGAACGGCCGCTGGCGCTTTTCCCTCGGGTCGAGCGCGCCGCCTTCTTTGCCACCCTGCTTCTTCGCCGCGCCTTCAGCCTGGGCGGTCTTGATGGTGTAGGCGGTCGCCTTCTCCATCTGCGTGAGGACGGCGGCGGCGTTCTTCTTCCCGGTCTTCGGCTTCTCCTGCTTCCGCTTGCCGCCTTCCTTCTGCGGAGGTTTGCCCGGCTTTGCCTTCGCCTCAGCGGAGCTGCCTTTCTTCTCCGGTGCGGCGTGCACATAACGATAAGCAGGCACGCAGAGCGATAGCGCGACGATCAAGGCAGGCAGTAATTTTCTCATGTTCGGGTGAATGGGCGCGGATGCTTGCTGCGCCGGAGGCAGGTGTCAACGCCATATTCGCAGCCGGCCAGAACGGCACGAGCAATCCGCGGCTGTCGGTGGCGCATTGAGTCTCCGCCGCGAGCCCAGTTGCGTCACCGGTCGCGATCCCAGCCGCCAGATTCTCCGTGGGGTGTGAGTGCACCCTGCCGGCGGCGCGGAGTGTGTCGGGTAAGCGGCCTCTCGCTGGTGGTCAAAGGCGTTGTGTGCTCGCGACGGCAAACTGCATTCCCTGCCGGCGCGCGCCCGCAGAGCTTTACGGCTTCGAGTGAGCGGGCCTAAGCTCCAGTGCATGGACTCCTCCGATCTCGCGCAGCTCGCGCACGACCGATTTGAAATTGCGGACACGATGCACCGCTACGCCTTCGGACTTGATCATGGCGATCCCGACTCGCTCGCCTCTGCGTTGACGGAGGATTGCGTGCTCGACTTCACTTCGGCAGGCAAGAAACTCGGCCTCGAGTTTGCGGCGGTAAGCGGACGCGACGCGATCGTGCAGATACTGATCGGAATGCTCGGACCGCTCGACACCAGTCACACGACGAGCAACCTCCAGATCGAGATCAGCGGCGATACGGCCACGCTGCACGGCTATCTGATGTCGCAGCATTTTATGCCCGGCCAGGGACCGAAATGCAGCTCCGACTTTGCGCTCCTCATGAACCGCTATGACGCCGAGCTGGTGCGCGATGGCTCGAAGTGGCGCTTCAAGCACGTGGTGATCGACAATGCGTGGGCGCAAGGCGACCCGGGCATTCTTAGCGCTCTCGCGTCGCATCGCGTGATGCGCGCGAAGGCGAAGCGGTAGTACATCGCGCTGCGATGTCCGAGAGACGTGGCAAGCTCGACGACGAGCGAACGCATTCCGCGCGAGTAACGCGCCTCGGGCGACGCAGCGCGGCGCCCCTACCCTCACGTCACCAGTGAAGGCGTCGCGGCGAATTCTTCGTAAGCGCGCGTGACGGCGATCTCCTTCAGCGCTTGCAACGCGTCCCAGCATTCGCTGAAGGTGTTATAGAGCGGCGATGGCGCGAGGCGGATGACGTCCGGCTTGCGAAAATCCGGGACAACGCCGCGCGCGCGTAGCGCGAGCGACATCGGTTGGGCGTTTTCGTGCTGGAGTGAGACGTGGCCGCCCCGGCGTTTCGCGTCGCGGGGGGTTCCGATTTGAAACCCGAGCGGCGCGAGTTCTGCATCCGCGATCTGCATGAGGAACTCGGTCATGGCGAGCGACTTTGCACGGATCCGCTCCAGCCCCGCTTCTTCGATGGGGCGGAGTGCGCCGTCGATCGGCGCCATGCTCAAGACCGCAGGCGTGCCGATTTGCAACGCCGACGCTCCCAGGCCGGGGAAGAACTCATCCGACATCTCAAACATGCTCTCCTTGTGCACGCTCCACCAGCCGGCGAGCCCCGCGTGCACCATGCCCTCGTCGTCGAAGTGGCGGCGGTTTAGGTAGAGCCCGGCGACCGAGCCGGGCCCTGAGTTTAGCCATTTGTAGTGTCCCCACCCCGCAAAGTCAGCGCCCCAATCATCCAGCGCGTGCGGCATCACTCCGACCGAATGCGACATGTCGAGCCCCACGATGACGCCATTCTCCCGCGCTACGCGACACAGCCGCTCGAGATCGAGCAGCTGCCCAGTCGTGTAGACGATCGATGGGAACAACGCCATCTGCAGTTCGGGATTGGCCAGCGCATCGACGAGTTCGTCTTCGTCGAGAAACCGCGAAGCGCCGGCCGGTGCGATGACGATCTCTTCGTTAGGATCGAGCCCGCGAAGCTGCAGGTGGCTGCGCAACGCATAGCGATCCGTCGGAAAGCTGTGCGCATCGATCAGCACCTTCGTGCGTCCGGCTTTCGGCTGATAAAGCGTGCAGAGCAGCTGGTGCAGATTGATCGTCATCGAGTTGGCGATCGCAACCTCGTCTGCTTCCGCGCCGACCAGTTTTGCGACACGCGCGGAGAGCGACTCGGCCATCGTGAACCACGGCGAGTCACCGCCCAGCCAGCCGCCAATGCCCGTCGCGCGCCAGCGATCAAGCACTGCGAGCAGCGTCCTCTCGGCGTCGCGCGAGAGCAGCCCGAGCGAGTTTCCATCCAGGTAGATCTGTCCTTCCGGCACAAAGAAGCGCGCGCGGAACTGCGCCAGTTCATCAGTCGTGTCGAGCCGCTGCGCGAGCTCGCGTGAGGGGTGGCTGTGGTTCATTTTTTTAAATTCGTAAACTCGCCCGCACACTCCGTGATTCGCTGCACGACGGCTCCGCGCCGCCATTTTGGCTCTGCGGTTGCGGTTTCGATCTCCGCCACCAGGCGCGAGCCGACGACGGCTGCATCTGCGTAGCGTACCACAGCGCGGGCACGCGCACGGTCCGTGATGCCGAAGCCAACGGCAATCGGCAGGTCCGTCACCCTGCGAATCCGCCGCACGAGCGTCTCCGATTCGTCCTGCAATTCGCGATGCGTTCCCGTGACGCCAGTGCGCGCAACCGCGTAGATGAAGCCGCTGGCGATCCCGGCGATCTGACGCAGGCGTGCGTCGCTGGTCGTTGGCGCGACGAGAAAGATGAGATCGATGTCGCGTTCGTGGAGCAAGGCGCGGAGCGGCTCCGCGGCTTCGGCAGGCAAGTCGGTGACGAGCACACCAGCCACACCGCAGCGCCGCGCCGCATCGGCGAACTTGCGCAGCCCAAATTGCAGGACCGGATTGTAGTAGCCGAACAAAACGAGCGGAGCCGAACTCTGCGACCGGCTCTCCGCGAGCATGGCGAAGATGTCGGACAACGTGACGCCGCGGCTCAGGGCGCGTTGGCCGGCGCGCTGGATCACCGGCCCGTCGGCCGCCGGATCGCTGAACGGCACGCCCAGCTCGATCGCGGTCGCGCCAGCTTCGCTGAGGGCGCGGAGCAGTTCTACCGTCGTCTCAAGATCCGGATCGCCCGCAACGATGAACGGGATGAAACCCGCGTGCTTCGTCTTCTCTAGTGACGCAAAAGCCTGCTCCAACTGCCTCACGCGCTGTCCTTGCTCCCGATCGTGTCAGCGACTGTAGTGAGGTCTTTGTCACCGCGCCCGGAGAGATTCACCACGATCGCCTGCTCTGGAGGGCGCTTGCGCGCGAGCCGCACCGCGTAGGCAATGGCATGCGCCGATTCGAGCGCCGGGATGATGCCTTCGTGTTTGCAGAGAAGCTCAAAGCCACGCAGCGCGTCCGCGTCGTTCACTGAGGCATAACGAACGCGCTGCTTGTCGCGCAGGAAGGCGTGCTCCGGTCCAATTGCCGGATAATCCAGCCCCGCCGAGATCGAGTGCGTGAGCGCAATCTGGCCCGCATCATCCTGCAGCACCCAGCTGTGCGTTCCGTGCAACACGCCCGGCTTCCCTCCCCCGCCCCGCGCGAACCGCGTTGCATGTTCTCCGCGGCGCTTGCTCTTGCCGCCGGCTTCAACGCCGAACATCTCCACGCCTTCATCGCCAAGGAATGGGTGAAACATGCCGATCGCATTGGAGCCGCCGCCGATGCACGCGACCAGCACGTCGGGCAGCCGCTTCTCGCGCGCGAGAAATTGCCGGCGCGTCTCCTCACCGATCACGCTCTGGAAGTCGCGCACCATCAGCGGATAAGGGTGCGGACCGAGCGCGCTGCCGAGCAGGTAGTAGGTGTCGCGCGCGTGCGCCACCCAATGCCGCAGTGCTTCGTTGATCGCATCCTTCAGCGTGCGCGAGCCGCTATCCACCACGCGCACATCGGCGCCGAGCAGCCGCATGCGCAGCACGTTCGGTTGCTGCCGCCGCACATCTTCCGCGCCCATGTAGACGACGCAGTCCAAGCCAAGCAACGCGCACACCGTGGCGGTAGCGACTCCGTGCTGCCCCGCGCCGGTCTCCGCGATGATGCGGCGCTTGCCCATCTTCACGGCGAGCAATCCCTGGCCAAGCGCGTTGTTGATCTTATGCGCGCCGGTATGCAGCAGGTCTTCGCGCTTCAGGAAAATGCGAGCGCCGCGCGCGTGCTCCGTCAGTCCGGCCGCGAAATAGAGCGGCGTCGGCCGGCTGCAGTAATCCTTCCGCAGCTCAGCGAGCCGCTTCTGGAAATCGCGATCGCGCCTTAAAGCAGCGTACGCGGCGGTCAATTCCTCAAGCGGCGCGACGAGCGTTTCCGCGACGAAGCGGCCGCCATAGGCCCCCCAATAACCCTGCGCGTCCGGTTCGAATGCGGTCGCCTTCATCGGCTTGGTTGCGTCCTCGCGTGTATCTCCGCAGCCGGCGCGCCTTTCACCGCGGCCACAAACGCGCGGATCGCTTCACCGTTCTTCCGCCGCGGGTCGTCTTCTACTCCGCTGCAAACGTCGACGGCGTCCGGCTGCACCTTACGGATTCCTGCCGCGACGTTCCCCGCGTTCAGCCCGCCCGCGAGGATGAGCTGCGGCACGTTCCGCCTGATCTCTGCGGCCACCGACCAGTCGAACGTGGCACCGGTGCCGCCGCGTTCATTCGCATGCCACGTGTCGAGTAGGATCGTGTCGCAATCGAAGGCGGAGGCGACTGCCGGATCGAACCCGGCGTGCACGCGGAGCGCTTTGATCAAGCGGAGCGGCTGCAGCGTCCGGCAGTAGTCCGGCGGCTCATTGCCGTGCAGCTGCACGGCATCCAAGCCGAGCTGCTGAGCTACCTCGCGAATCTCGCCAGGCGCCGCATCGACGAATACGCCGACGCACTTCGTCTCGCCTCGCTCGCGCACGTGGCGAATGACCTCAGCGGCATCACCCGCTTTGATGAACCGGCGGCTGCCCTCGTAGAAATTGAAACCAAGCATATCGGCACCGGCATCAACCGCGGCGAGCGCGTCGCAGGTGTTCGTAATCCCGCAGATCTTGATCGCAACCGACGTAGCGCGCTGGGAGGGAGAGTGCATGGCGTTCCGCGGCTACGGGATACGTCATCCGCCGCTCGGTGGATTCGTCTGGGCCGCCGCGCCTGTAAAATGTTTTTTCGTTCGCAGCGGGAACTCACGCCGGTGTCGGCCCGAGCTCGCGCACGATCGCATCGGCGGCTTTGAGGCTCGCGCCGGCGTCTCCGAGCTGCGCGATCACTTTGTTGAAATCGGCGAGCATCTCTTCGCGCGCCGTTTCCGTGTCGAGCAATCTCATCACTGCGTCGGCCAGCAGATCGGCGCGCGCGCGATGCTGGATGAACTCCGGCACGATGGCGCGGCCGGCGAGCACGTTCGGCATACCGAGGTGCTTTACCTTCACGACGGCGCGCGCCGCGATGTACGTGACCCACGCCACCCGATAGACGAGCACGAACGGCATGAGGAAAAACGCCGCCTCGAGGGTAGCGGTGCCTGAGGCCACGATGCCGACCGCGGCCCGCTGCATTGCAGCTGACGCCTCGCCCACGCTGACGCGCACCGCAGCCGCGCTGAACCCTGCCGCTTGCACCCCGGCTTCGATCTGGCGAGCCAGAGTCGGCGATGCTGCCGCGACCTCGAAACGGACGTGCGGCTTCTTCGCTGAGATGCGCGCTGCGGTTGCGAGCATCACCGGAAGGATCTTCCGAATCTCGCGAGCACGGCTGCCCGGGAAAAACCCGATCAAGTCTGCCTCACGCGCGCCAGGCACGCGCCGCGCCGCCAGGCTCTCGATCATCGGATGACCGACGAAGACGGTGCGCAATCCTGATTGATTGTAGAGCTCCGCTTCGAAGGGAAAGATGCAGAGCATGAGATCGAGATAGCGCGCCATCTTTGGGATGCGGCGGCGATTCCAGGCCCAGACCTGCGGGCTGATGTAGTAGATGATCTTCAGCTTCGGCAGCTGATCGCGGAGAGCTCGCGCGAGACGGAGATTAAAGCCCGGGTAGTCGATCAACACGACGGCGTCGGGATTGGAGGCGCGGATCTGCTCGATGGTGGCGGCGAAATGTTGCCGGAAATAGCCGTACTGCTTGAGCACTTCCCAGAGACCCAGGACGGATGACGACTCGCTCCAATCGATGAACTCGCCGCCTGCGATCTCCCGCATGCGCGGGCCGCCGCGCCCCACGAATTTCATCTCTGGCGCGAGACTCTGCAGCGCGCGCATGAGCGCCGCGCCGTGCGCGTCGCCACTCGCCTCACCCGCGACGAAATAGAGCGACCGAGCGCTCATGGCGCGAAGGCGGCGCGACATGTGTCATCCTGAGCCGCGCAGACGGCGAAGGACCTCGCGCCTTCACACAGGGCGAGGCGAAACGTGCAACGCCCGCGCTTCGCCTCACGTCCAGCGCACCGCATCGATTCCACTCCGGGCGCGAGGTCCTTCACTTCGTTCAGGATGACCCGTGCGTGCTACTGCGTCTGACGCGCGGCATCGATCCGCTGCGTGATGTCCACGGCGAGCTCGAGCGCGGCCGTGGCTTCGAAGCCGGAGACCTTCGGCGCGCGCCCGGTGGCAGCGCATTCGATGAACGACGCGAGCTGGCGCTTGAGCGGCTCGTCGCGCTCGATCTCCACCTCTTCGCGCGTAATCCCAGTCGGTGTGCGTCGGAAGATCTCGCCAGTCTGGCTCTGGTAATCGAGCGACAGGTAAGCGTCCTCCTGGAAAACGCGGATCTTCCGCATCCGCTCGGGGCTGATGCGGCTCGAAGTGATGTTCGCCACGCAGCCATTCTCGAAACGAATCCGCGCATTTGCGATGTCCTCTCCGCGGCTCAGCACCGGCACGCCAACAGCGTCGACCGTCTGCACCGGCGAACGCACGAGATGCAGGATGATCTCGAGATCGTGGATCATCAGATCAAGGACGACGCCGATGTCGGTGCTGCGATTTGGATAAGGCGAGAGTCGATGCGCCTCGATGAATCGTGGATGGGTCAGCCGCGCTTCGAGCGCGCTCAGCACTGGATTGAAACGCTCCACGTGGCCGACCTGCAGCACGACCTGCCGCTCCGCTGCCATCTGCGCGAGCTGCGTCGCCTCGATGGGGCTCTCCGCGATCGGCTTTTCGATCAGCGCGTGCTTGCCACGCTCGAGCAGCTGGCGCGCGACTTCGAAATGGCTGTTCGTCGGCGTGGCGATGGAAGCCGCGTCTACCTGCTCGATGAACTCGGCGAGCGATGCACTCGCGCGCACCCCGTGCGCGGCGGCGAGCTGTTCGGCTTTCGCGCGATCCGTGTCGTAGATCGCGGTAAACTCCGCGACCGATTGCTCCGCGTAGAGTCGCGCGTGATTGCTGCCGATGTGACCGACTCCGACGACTCCGACGCGGAGTTTCGTCATCGAGCGGCGAGAGCCGGCGTGTTGTTCTGCAGGTACCACTCGCAGGTGCTCGCGATGCCTTCCCGCAGAGGGATCTTCGGGCGCCAGCCGAGCGTCGCGATCTTCGAAACATCGAGAAGCTTGCGCGGTGTGCCGTCCGGCTTGGTCGCATCGAAGGTCAACTCACCATCAAATCCAACGACGTCGCAAATGAGCTCAGCCAGCTCACGAATCGAGATGTCATCGCCGTAGCCCACGTTAATGATTTCCGGCGAGTCGTAGTTGTTTAGAAGGAACACACAGGCATCGGCCATGTCGTCGACGTGCAGGAACTCGCGGCGCGGCTGCCCCGTTCCCCAGACCACCATTTCGCGGCGGCCGGAAGCTTTCGCTTCGAGCGCCTTTGAGAGCAGCGCAGGAAGCACGTGCGACCCAAGCAGATCGAAGTTGTCGCCGGGACCGTAAAGGTTTGTCGGCATGGCGGAGATGTAGTTTTCGCCGTATTCGGCTGCGTAGGCCTGGCAGAGCTTGATGCCGGCGATCTTCGCGATCGCGTAAGCGTCGTTCGTGGGCTCGAGCGCGCCGGTGAGCAGCGCGCTCTCCGGTATCGGCTGCGGCGCATGCTTCGGGTAGATGCACGAGCTGCCGAGGAAGAGCAGCTTGCGCACGTCGTTCGCGTGCGCGGCGCTGATGACGTTGTTCTGGATGCGCAGGTTATCGAGCAGGAACTCGACTGGGTAATCCGCGTTCGCCTTGATGCCTCCCACGCGGGCCGCGGCCAGCACGACGACATCGGGTTTCTCCTTCTCGAAGAAGGCCGCGACGGCCGACTCGTTGGAGAGGTCGAGCTCTTTGCGATCGCGCTTGAGCAGGTTTGTGAATCCGGCCGCCTCGAGGTTCCGAGTGATCGCGCTGCCAGCGAGCCCCCGATGTCCGGCGATGAAGATTTTGTCTGTTTGGTCCATGGCGTGCGCGGCGCTTTACCATTTTCTTTTTTAGGCTCATCCGCAATGGTGAGTTCGTGCCCGGCCGCGAATCCCGACTTCAGGTTCAGAAGACGTATAAGCTCTACATCGGTGGCAAGTTCGTGCGGAGCGAGAGTGGCCGCATCGCGGCCGCTGCGGGGTCAGGCGACGGCAGCATCGTAGCAAACTACGCGCGCGCTTCGCGCAAAGACTTCCGTGATGCAGTTGTGGCGGCACGCTCGGCATTCGGCGGTTGGGCGAAGCAGAGCGCGTATCTGCGCGGGCAGATTCTCTACCGTGCGGCCGAGATGCTCGAGATGAGACAAGGCGAACTGGCAGCTGAGCTGGCGCGATCCAGCGGCGCCAAGCGTGCTCAGGCCGAAGAAGAAGCGACGGCTTCGATCGACCGCCTGGTTCACTACGCGGGCTGGACGGACAAATTCAGCCAGCTCTTTAGCTCGGTGAACCCGGTGGCCAGCTCGCATTTCAACTTCACCTCTCCGGAGGCGACGGGCGTCGTCGTGGTCGTCTGTCCCGATGAGCCTTCCCTCGTGGCGATGGTTTCTCTCGTGGCGCCCGTCATTCTCGCCGGCAATACAGCTGTGGTGCTCGCGTCGAACACGAAGCCGCTCCCCGCGCTCACGTTTTCCGAGATCATCGCCACGAGCGATCTGCCGGGCGGCGTCGTGAACATCCTCGCGGGCGAGCGCGCAGAGCTTGCGGCGCACTTCGCGAGTCACATGGATGTAAACGCGATCGTGGACGGGTCGGGCGACGAGGTGATCGGGCGCGAGCTGCAGCGCGGCGGCGGATTCAACGTGAAGCGCTATGTGCGCCGCGACCTGACGCCTGCGCAGTGGCGCACCGACGCGGCGGAGAATCCCTATTGGATCCTCGACACGGTCGAGATGAAAACCGCGTGGCATCCGATCGGGCTCTAGCCGCACAGTGCGCGCGCTTCTCATTGTCCTCGATAGCGTCGGCATCGGCGACGCACCGGACGCGGAGAGTTATGGCGACGTCGGTGCGAACACGCTCGGCCACATTTTCGAGCAACAGCCGGATCTCGCGCTGCCAAATCTCTGCTCGTTAGGCTTGTCGCGTATCCTTCCCGCGGCCCGGAACGGGAAGACTCCGTCGCCGATCGCCAGCTACGGCCGCATGCAGGAACGATCCGCGGGCAAGGACACGACCACTGGGCATTGGGAGCTGGCCGGCGCGATTCTCGATGAGCCTTTCACAGTCTTCGAACGCTTTCCGAAGGAGCTGGTGCAAGCCATCGAACGCGACGCCGGTGTGGAGTTCATCGGAAACTTTGCGCGCAGCGGAACCACCGTGCTCGAGGAGCTCGGCGCGGAACATGTCCGAACCGGCAGGCCGATCCTTTATACATCCGCGGACTCAGTATTGCAGATCGCCGCGCACGAGGACGTCATGCCGATCGAGCGCCTCTACGAAGTCTGCAAAGTGGCGCGCCGACATGCGGACGCAGCGCGGATTGGGCGTGTGATCGCGCGACCGTTTGCTGGCGAAACGGGCAACTTCAAGCGCACGCCGCGCCGCCACGACTATTCGATGAAGCCGCCGCACACCGTGCTCGACGCGATCAGCGGAGCCGGAACGCCAGTGATCGGCGTCGGCAAGATCAGCGACATCTTCGCCGGGCAGGGGGTGACGGAGTCGCTGCCGACGACGTCGAACGCCGAGGGAATGCAGCGAATCGCGGAACTCTGGGCGCGGGAAGACGACGCTCTCGTATTCGCGAATTTGGTCGATTTCGACATGCTCTTCGGTCACCGTCGCGACGTGGCCGGATATGCGCGGGCGCTCGGCGAGTTCGATGCGTGGCTCGGCCCATTTGTGGCGAGTGTGGCGGACGGCGATCTCGTCATCATCACGGCGGATCATGGCAACGACCCGACCTTTCGCGGAACCGATCATACACGCGAGCAGGTCCCGCTTTTCATGCTTGATGGCGGCGAGCCGCGCAACCTCGGCACGCGGCAGACATTCGCGGACACCGCAGCCACGCTGGCGCAACACTTTGCAGTGGCGGGCTGGCAAACAGGCACCTCATTTCTACGCGACACCCGTCGCAGCTTCGAGCAGCCGCCAAGAAAGCTTTCCGCTTAAGAAGCATGTCATTCCGAGCGAAGTCGAGGAATCCCGCGGCGATACGGACGATTGCGCCACGGGATTCCTCCACTGCGCTTCGCTCCGGTCGGAATGACAAGCCTTGCCTGGCCGCAAGGTTCTTTTCGCAGACGCCATAGCTCTGATGCACGTCCCATCGCTGATCGAGAAGAAGCGGGACGGCGCCGAGCTGAGCGCCGATGAGATCGGCTCGCTCATTGCAGCGTTCACGCGCGGAGAGGTCGCCGATTACCAGATGAGCGCGTGGGCCATGGCGGTGTTCTTCCGCGGGATGACGCCGCAGGAAACGCAGCATCTTACGACCTCAATGATGCGGAGCGGACGCGTGCTCCAGTATCCCGCTGGCTCGCCGTCAAAGGTGGACAAGCATTCCACCGGCGGCGTGGGCGACAAGGTTTCGCTCGTGCTCGCTCCCTTGCTCGCGTGCGACGATGTCTGGGTCCCGATGATCTCCGGCCGCGGGCTGGGAATCACGGGCGGCACGCTCGACAAGCTCGAGAGCATCCCCGGCTTCAACGTCAGCCTCGATGAGCAGAGAGCAATGCAGCAGCTCGAGCGCATCGGCGTTTTCATGATCGGACAGACGGCCGACATCTGCCCGGCGGACAAGAAGCTGTATGCGCTCCGCGATGTGACCGGCACGGTGCCCTCACAGGCGCTGATCGTGGCGAGCATCATGAGCAAGAAGCTTGCGGAGAACCTCGATCGGCTCGTGCTCGACGTGAAGTTCGGTCGCGGCGCATTCATGAAGACGCGCGCTGAAGCGGAGCAACTCGCGCACTCGATGACCGAAGTGGGCGAGCTGATGGGCGTGGGGATGTCCTGCCTGCTGAGCGCGATGGACGAGCCGCTCGGCCGCACAGTCGGCAACGCGCTCGAAGTCGCCGAGTGCGTCGAGATCCTGCAGGGCGGCGGGCCCGAAGACTTGATCACGCTGATCCTGGATCTCGCAGTGAAAGTATCCAGCGCATCTCGTGATGGGCTTGCGGCGTGGCTGGCCGACGGCAGCGCGTGGCGGAAGTTTGTGCAGATGGTCGAAGCGCAAGGCGGCGTTGCGGCTTCGCTTGAGCAACTCGCTGCGTTCCACCGCGCGCCATGCGTGCAGCCGGTGCTCGCTGAAAGCAGCGGCACCGTTGCGAAAATGGACGCGGAAGCGATTGGCCGCGCGTCGGTGTTGCTGGGCGGCGGACGACAAAAAGCTGACGACGTAGTGGACTTCGCGGTCGGATTCTCGCAGCTCAAGAAAGTGGGCGAACCGGTCGACGCTGGTGAACCCCTCATGATGGTGCACGCGCGCTCCGACGCAGCCTTCGAAGCCGTGCTGCCGCTGCTCCGGAGCGGCATGGAGGTTCACTGAACATGCGTCACGGCAGCTTGTTTGTTGCTTGCGCGCTCCTCAGCATCGCCTGCGCAGAGGCGCAGCAGGAGAAGCCGGCCGATTCGGCGGCGGCCACATTCATCCCATGGCTCCTGCAAGGGAAAGAGGAGCTGAAGCAGGTTCCGTTTAGCGATGTGATCCTCTATGCGACGGGCAAGAAAGTGCGCGGGATCGACCGTGGCGATGAAGCCGACCAGCGGGTGCTGAAGCAGCTCGGCGCCGCGTTGAACGAGACACTGAAGCGGATGAATGCGCCCGACAGCCCGGTGCAAAGCGTCGCGCGCGTGAACGAAGTCAGCGCGCCGTTCGAGAACATGCTGCGCGAGGTGCTGAACAAGGCGGAAGGCCTGACCTGCGACTTCGCGAAAACTGCGGCCGAGAAGGTGCAGCGCTCCGGTTATCCCGACCTGCAGTTAACTGACGACGCGACGAAGCGGATCTACTATCTCGATCCGAAGCTGTATGCGATGGGCAGCCGCGAGAGCAGCTTTCGCTCGTTCTACTTCGAACCCAAAGTCGCGACAAACAAAGTGCGGGCCGACGCCGTGCACCTCATCCTGGGCATTGCACACGAAGGGCGGCAGGCGGGGCACTGGAGCTTCCGGCGCTGGGAAATTGTCGATCTCGCGCAGTTCAAGGTGCGACTGAAGGCGGAGTTTCAGGGCAGCAATCGCGACATGTATCGACCCGAAGCTACCGTGGCGAGCGGCGCGCCGGAAGAGGAATAGACGTTGCCGATGCGGGGCCCGGAAGTATCTGTAAACGATGCTGACTGAGGCACCTCCTGCGCTCGAATTCGACACGGTCGACGAGGTCGTGCGTGCGCTTGCGGCCGGCGAGATGGTGATCGTGACGGACGACGAGGATCGCGAAAATGAGGGCGATCTCGTGATGGCGGCGGAGAAAGCCACGCCCGAAGCGATCAACTTCATGGCGATGCACGGGCGCGGGTTGATCTGCGTGCCCGTCTCGAACGAACGCGCGGAGCAGCTCGGCCTCCAGCGCATGGTGGCGCAGAATCGCGAGATGTACAAGACCGACTTCACGGTCTCCGTCGACGCCGCGAAGGGTGTGACGACTGGCATCAGCGCGCACGATCGCGCGCGGACGATCAACATCCTCGCCGACCCGGATGCCAAACCCGACGACCTGGTGCAGCCAGGCCACATCTTCCCCTTGCGCGCGAAAGAAGGCGGCGTGCTGCGGCGCGCGGGTCACACCGAGGCGGCGGTAGATCTGGCGCGGCTAGCCGG